>NZ_JBHFCS010000029.1:0-54312 GCF_044143025.1 Pseudomonas sp. TR47
ACTAAGCAACCATCAGAAAATTTTGACTGTACGCCAAAAAATTCGCATCTACCAGCATCTAAACAGGCGTTGTTGATTATCATAAAACACTGACACTGTATTATATAATCGTGCTTTTGTGTTATTTTTTTAATATTTACTGATTACGTACTTGCTTAACCACTCAGTTGCGCTAGAATTAATAGACGCGAAATTTAAATCTCTAATTTTCCAACACTTAGTAAAACCTCGTTTGCCATCCCACTACCATTGTAGGAGCAAATCAGGAGACATAAAAAATTAGCGGTAGCGTGCCTGGCCCTCTAGATAAGTATTGGAGACTGTAATGAAGTTTGAAAAGTCACAGACAGCAATCGACCACCTGACTCCCGAGCAACACCGAATTACCCAGGAGGCGGGCACCGAAAGGCCCTTCACGGGCGAGTACAACGACAACAAGGAGCCTGGCATCTACGTCGACATAGTGTCGGGAGAGCCACTGTTCGCTTCGACGGACAAGTTCGATTCGGGTACTGGCTGGCCCAGCTTCACCAAGCCGATCGTTTCGGCAAACGTGAACGAGGTGCGGGACAGCGCACACGGCATGGTCCGGACGGAGGTCAGGTCAGTACACGCAGACAGTCATCTCGGCCATGTGTTCCCCGATGGTCCTTCCGACCGCGGCGGTCTGCGGTACTGCATCAACTCAGCGTCCCTTCGCTTCATCCCGCGCGACGAGATGGAGTCCGAGGGATACGGTGAATATCTCGATCAAGTAGAGGAGGCTTAACATGCATCAGCGCGCTGTTCTCGCAGGAGGATGTTTCTGGGGCATGCAGGATCTGATCCGCAAGCGGCCCGGCATCATCTCGACCCGTGTGGGTTACACGGGCGGCGATATTCCGAACGCCACGTATCGTAATCACGGCACGCATGCCGAGGGGATCGAGATTGTCTTCGACCCGACAGTGACGAGCTACCGGAACATCCTGGAATTCTTCTTCCAGATCCACGATCCGACGACGCTGAACCGCCAGGGCAATGATCGTGGGCTCTCCTACCGGTCGGGCATCTATTATGTCGACGAGGAGCAGAAGCGCGTCGCCGAGGATACGATCGCCGATGTGGATGCCTCGGGGCTGTGGGATGGCAAAGTGGTGACCGAGGTCCAGCCGGTCGGCGAGTTCTGGGAGGCCGAGCCCGATCACCAGGATTATCTGGAGAAGCGCCCGGGCGGCTACACCTGCCACTTCGTCCGTCCCGGCTGGGTGCTTCCGAAGCGCCAAAAGGTTGACGACGTACAGCCAGCGGCCGGGACCGCGGCGGAATAGGCTTCACTGCCGTTGCCACTGCGCCGATCCGGTCCGCAATCTTCGTGACCGCGTCGTTCAGCGACGCGGTCATCGAACCCTACTTCAGAGTGACGGCTCGTTCCAGTCAGTCGCCATCGCAACACCAGGATCGCAGATTTATGCCAGACCTCTCGTCCTTTCCGATCACGCAGCGCTGGCCGGCATCTCATCCCGATCGCCTGCAACTCTACGCAGCCCCTACGCCCAATGGCGTCAAGGTCTCGATCATGCTTGAGGAGACTGGCCTGGCGTACGAGCCCCACCTGATCGACATCTCGAACAACGAGTCGAAGGATCCGGCGTTCGTGTCGCTGAACCCGAACGGACGCATACCGGCGATCATCGATCCGGCTGGCCCTGACGGTAGACCCATCGCCTTATGGGAATCCGGTGCGATCCTCCTCTATCTGGCCGACAAGACGGGTCAGTTCATCTCCACCGAACCAGGCCAGCGTTACGAGACCCTAGCGTGGGTGTTCTTTCAGATGTCGGCCATCGGGCCGATGTTCGGTCAGCTCGGCTTCTTCCTGCGATTTGGCGGCAAGGACTATGAGGACAAGCGGCCGCAACAGCGCTTTATCGACGAATCCACGCGTCTGCTGGGGATTCTGGATCGCCGGCTGGAAGGCCGCGACTGGATCGTCGACGACTATTCGATCGCGGACATCGCGACGCTCGGCTGGGTGAATGCGCTGGTGGAATTCTACGCTGCGGGTGACATCCTTGGCCTCAGCAGCTTTTCGAACGTCCGCGCATGGCTTGGACGCGGGCTGGCTCGACCGGCCGTCCAGCGTGGCCTCCACATTCCCGCGAGGCCAGCATGAGCATCATCGCCGCCTATTATTACAACGAAGGCAAGCGAGTTCGCGAAATCGCGCTCGATGAGCACGTCAAGTTGGGCGAGAGTCGCTCGGGCTTCTGCTGGATCGCGCTTAGCGAACCCACCCCCGAGGAACTACTCGCGATCCAAAGGACATATAATCTTCATCCGTTGGCGATCGACAACGCGATGCACCCGCTGTGCCCGCCCAAGCTCGAGGTCTACAACGATGAGTTGTACGTCGTCGCGCAGACCGCCGAGCTGGTCGGCGACCGGATCAGCTACGGCAAGATGGCGATCTTCACCGGTCACAATCACCTTATCACCGTGCGGCACGGCAATGCCGGAGCGCTGGGCAAACTTCGGGAGCAACTCGAGGCATCGCCGACGCAGTTCGGCAAGGGTGTCGACTATGTGCTGCACGCGATCTTGCATCGCGTGGTCGACCAGTATCTGCCCATCTTCGAAATGATCGAGGACGACGTCCTGGCGATGGAGCGACGGTCGCTGCACGATTTCCTCGGGCCAGAAGAGGTGGCGCGAATCTTCGAACTAAGGTCCGAACTCACGCGGTTCCAGCGCACGCTCGGGGCTATGGCCGAGCTGGTGCGAAAGCTCGTTCGCGGCCACTTTCCCTGCATCAGCGCCGAAATGACACCATATTTCCACGACGTCGCGGACCATGTCCACCGCGTGCAGTCCATGGTCGACGGCCTCCTGCTTGTCCTGTCCACGGTCTTTGAGGCCAGCAGCCTTCTTGAAGCGCAAAGGACGGGGGTGATCACCCGCCAGCTGGCGGCTTGGGCGGCAATACTGGCAGTCCCGACGGCGATCGCTGGAATATACGGCATGAACTTTAAGCACATGCCGGAGCTGGACACGGCCTACGGATACTTTGTCGTGCTCGGAGTGATAGCGATATCGTGCGTTTTCCTATTTGTGCGCTTCAAGAAGGCTAAGTGGCTGTGAATACTGCCCATCGTTTTCTTCGCCGTCATCTGACGGTTACAGCGGGCCTTATACGGAAGCTTGTCCAATCCAACTCAAGATGAAGGTGCGTCCATGACATAGCAGCTGACCGACGCTCTACAAGCAGTTCAGTCCTTCATCGCCAAGGGCTAAGACCGCGAATAGCGCGTCAAGGACAGCAATCTCGTCGATCTCGAGCCAGGATCAACCATCGGTCCGTGCGGCATCTGCGTCGACGCGGCGTTTCGCCTCGGAAGCGGTGATGATGGCGATAACGCCTCCACCCTCTACGCGATCACCGATCCGGCGACCGAGCATAAGGGCCTGTTGATCGACGTGTTCGATGAAATCTGCTACCGCGACCCAGTTCAAGAGTCGGGACCTCAATGTAGAAGAAGTTGACTAACGAGCATTCGCGTCATCCGATCAAGCAAGCTGGAGACATTTATGAAAGCCATTGGTTACAAGGTTCCGGGACCCATCGCCGCGGATGCCGCGCTGGTCGACATCAATCTGCCTCGGCCTGTCGCTGCAGGATACGATATCCTGGTTGAGGTGAAGGCCGTCTCGGTCAACCCGGTCGACTACAAGGTCCGCAACAGCACGCCGCCGGCAGATGGCGATTGGAAGGTGCTGGGATGGGATGCCGCCGGGATTGTGCGCGAGGTCGGCCCCGACGTCACGCAGTTCGAGTTAGGCGACGAGGTCTATTATGCCGGATCGATCACACGGCCCGGTACCAATGCGGAGTTCCATCTCGTCGACGCCCGGATTGTCGGTCACAAACCTGCGTCGCTCTCCTGGGCGGAAGCGGCGGCGCTGCCGCTGACGACGTTGACGGCCTGGGAGGCGATGTTCGACCGCCTGGACGTGGCGAAGCCCGTACCCGGTGCGGCGGAGGCGATCCTCATCATCGGTGGCGCGGGCGGGGTTGGGTCGATCGCCGTCCAGATCGCGCGACAGCGCACGGACCTCACCGTCATCGCCACAGCCTCTCGACCGGAAACCCAAGAGTGGGTAAGAGGGCTTGGAGCTCACCACGTCATCGACCATTCTCGTCCGCTCGCGCCACAGATCGCCGAACTCGGCATCGGTGCTCCCGCTTTCGTCTTTTCGACCACACATACCGAGCAACATGTCGCCGACATCGCCGAACTGATCGCCCCACAAGGACGGTTCGGACTGATCGACGATCCCAAGGCATTCGATATCATGGTTTTCAAGCGCAAGGCGGTGTCGATCCACCACGAGCTGATGTTCACGCGGTCGATCTACGGCACGCCCGACATGAATGAGCAGGGCGAGATTCTGGATGCGATGGCAGCGCTGGTTGGGGTCGTCTCAGAAAACGGAAAATAAAGCACGCTAAGCCGGTTGCAGCGGCCGTAGCGGCCTGAACTTGCCCGCGCCGATCTTGGCGCTGCTGCGCCAGAGGTAATCGCCGGTCAGGTTGATGTGCTCCCAGCCGAGCGGCGACAGGTACTGCAACAGGCCGTCATCGACGGCTTGACCGTGGCCACGCAAGGCGTTCGCGGCCCGCTCCAGATAGACCGTGTTCCATAGCACGATGGCCGCCGTCACCAGGTTGAGGCCGCTGGCCCGGTAGCGCTGCTGCTCGAAGCTGCGGTCGCGGATTTCCCCCAGGCGGTTGAAGAACACGGCGCGGGCCAGCGCGTTGCGCGCCTCGCCTTTGTTCAGCCCGGCATGCACGCGGCGGCGCAGCTCGACGCTTTGCAGCCAGTCCAGGATGAACAGTGTGCGCTCGATGCGTCCCAGCTCACGCAGGGCGACGGCCAGGCCGTTCTGGCGCGGGTAGCTGCCAAGCTTCCTGAGCATCAGCGAGGCCGTCGCCGTGCCCTGCTTGATCGAGGTGGCCATCCGCAGGATTTCATCCCAATGGGCGCGGACGTGCTTGATGTTGAGCGTGCCGCCGATCATCGGTTTCAACGCCTCGTAGGTGGCATCGCCCTTCGGGATGTAGAGCTTGGTGTCGCCCAGGTCACGAATGCGCGGGGCGAAGCGGAAGCCCAGCAGGTGCATCAACGCGAAGACGTGGTCCGTGAACCCTGCCGTGTCGGTGTAGTGCTCCTCGATCCGCAGGTCGGATTCGTGATACAGCAGGCCGTCGAGCACGTAGGTCGAGTCGCGCACGCCGACGTTCACGACCTTGGTGTGGAACGGCGCGTACTGGTCGGAGATATGGGTGTAGAACGTCCGCCCAGGGCTACTTCCATACTTCGGATTGATATGCCCGGTGCTCTCTGCCTTGCTGCCGGTTCGGAAGTTCTGGCCGTCCGACGATGACGTGGTGCCGTCGCCCCAATGCTCGGCGAAGGGATGTCGGAACTGCGCGTTGACCAGCTCGGCCAGTGCCGCCCCGTAGGTTTCGTCGCGGATGTGCCAGGCTTGCAGCCAGGCCAGCTTGGCGTAGGTCGTGCCGGGGCACGATTCCGCCATCTTGGTCAGGCCCAGGTTGATCGCGTCGGCGAGGATCGTGGTCAGCAACAGGTTTTTG
Source organism: Pseudomonas sp. TR47 (assembly GCF_044143025.1). NCBI lineage: Bacteria > Pseudomonadati > Pseudomonadota > Gammaproteobacteria > Pseudomonadales > Pseudomonadaceae > Pseudomonas > Pseudomonas sp. TR47. The sequence continues at coordinate 5,636 of NZ_JBHFCS010000029.1, forward strand.
TCCTTGGCCAGGTCGCCTGACTTCAGGTGGGCGAAGTGCCGGGTGAAGCCCGCCCATTCGTCTACCTCCAGCAGCAATTCGGTGATCTTGACGTGCGGTAGGATCATCGCCGTCTGGTCGATCAGGGCCTGTGCGGTATCGGGCACCGCCGCATCGAGCGGCGTGATCTTCAGGCCCGACTCCGTGATGATGGCGTCCGGCAGCTCGTTGGCCAGCGCCATGCGGTTGACGGTGGCGAGCTGCGTTTCCAGCAGCGTCAGCCGGTCATGCAGGTACTGGTCGCAATCGGTGGCCACGGCCAGCGGCAATTCGCTGGCCTGCTTGAGGCTGGCGAATTTCGCGGGCGGCACCAGGTAGTCCTCGAAGTCCTTGAACTGGCGCGAGCCTTGCACCCAGATGTCGCCGGAGCGCAGCGCGTTCTTCAGCTCCGACAGCGCGCACAGTTCGTAGTAGCGCCGGTCGATGCCGGTGTCGGTCATCACCAGCTTCTGCCAGCGCGGCTTGATGAACTCGGTCGGCGCGTCGGTGGGCACCTTGCGGGCGTTGTCGCTGTTCATGCTGCGCAGCACCTCGATGGCGTCGAGTACGTCCTTGGCGGCGGGCGCGGCCCGCAACTTGAGCACGTCGAGAAATTCCGGCGCGTAGCGGCGCAGCGTGGCGTAGCTCTCGCCGATGCGGTGCAGGAAATCGAAGTCCTCGGGTTGCGCGAGCCGCTGCGCTTCGGTGACGCTCTCGGCGAAAGCATCCCAGGACATGACGGCCTCGATGGCGGCGAACGGATCGCGGCCCGCTTGCTTGGCCTCGATCAGCGCCTGGCCGATGCGCCCGAACAGCCGCACCTTGGCATTGATCGCCTTGCCGGATGCCTGGAACTGCTGCTGATGCTTGTTCTTGGCGGCATTGAACAGCTTGCCCAGGATGCGGTCATGCAGGTCGATGATTTCGTCGGTGACGGTGGCCATGCCCTCGATGGCGAGCGCCACCAGGGTCGCGTAACGCCGCTGCGGCTCGAACTTCGCCAGGTCGGCGGGCGTCATCTGGCCGCCCTCGCGGGCGATCTTGAGCAGCCGGTTCTGGTGAACCAGCCGCTCGATGCCGGAGGGCAGGTCGAGCGCCTGCCACGCCTTGAGGCGTTCGATGTGTTCCAGCATGTGCCGCGAGTTCGGTTTGACCGGGGATTGCCGCAGCCAGGCCAGCCACGTCGTCTTGCCGTTGTCGCGGCGCTTGAGCAGATCGTCGAGGCGACGGCGATGCACGTCCGTCAGCGGCTCAGCCAAGGCGTCGTAGAGACGCCGGTTGGCGCGGGTAATCGCTTCGGCGCTCGCCCGCTCGACGGCGTTGAGGGCGGGCACAATGACCGACTGCCGCCGCAGGTGCTCGATCAAGGCTCTGGCCAGCACGATGCCCTTGTCGGTTTGCATGGCCAGCTCGGTCAGCAACTGGACAGCCTGCCGGTAGTGGCCAATCGTGAACGGCTGGAAGCCGAACACCGTTTGCAGCTCGACCAGGTGCTCGCGTCGGGTCTGCTCACGCTGCCCGTACTCGTCCCAGCTTTCGATGCCGACCTTGAGCTGGTTGGCGACCAGTCTCAGCAATGGCGGGAACGGTGGCTCATCAGCGCCAAGGATGACGCCGGGAAAGCGCAGGTAGCAGAGCTGCACCGCGAAGCCCAGCCGATTGGCCGGGCCGCGCCGCTGCCGGATGATGGAGAGGTCGCTTTCGCTGAACGTGTAGTGACGGATCAACTCATCCTTGGTGTCCGGCAACGCCAGCAGGCTTTCGCGCTCGGCGGCGGAGAGGATCGAACGGCGGGGCATGCGGTTTCCTTCTTCTTGAAAACGTAGGTTTGTGACAAGCCCGCCAAGGCAACCGGCGCGGCACGGGAATCAAGGCATTGCGATTCTCGAAAATAGTTCTTGAAATTCTATTCTTGATTGCATATCATCTCAACGAGTTTCGATAAGAAAGGATGCCCATGCGACCGTCTGTTGTGCTTGACATGAAGCGAAGCGCAGTGCGTGAAGCGGTAGGCCGCTTTCGCGCCGCGAACCCGCGCGTCTTCGGCTCGGTGCTGCATGGCACCGACCGGGATGGCAGCGACCTCGACCTGTTGGTCGATGCGCTGCCCGGTGCCACGTTGTTGGACTTGGGCGATTTGGAAGAAGAACTGAAATCGCTGCTCGGCGTTGACGTCGATCTGCTGACTCCCGGCGACCTGCCGCCGAAGTTCCGGGCCAAGGTGCTCGCGGAGGCGCAACCGATATGAGCGAGAACCGCCTGCCCGATTACCTCGACCACATTCAGCAGGCCGCAACCGATGCGCGCAGCTTCGTGGAAGGGATGGCCAAGGACGACTTCTTGGCCGACAAGCGCACCCAGCAGGCCGTCATCATGAGCCTGATCGTCATCGGCGAGGCGGCCACAAAGGTGATGGATGGCTACGTCGAGTTCACCCAGGCGCATGCCGACGTGCCGTGGCGCAGCATGCGCAATATGCGTAATCGCATGGCTCACGGCTATTTCGACATCAACCTCGATGTGGTGTGGGAGACGGTACAGGAATGGCTGCCGGCGTTGCTCCAGCAATTGCCCGCCGTGCGTCAGGATGCCGACGATGAAGACCGTAACGACAAAGGCATGGAGCCATGACCAATCAAGCCGCCGATGTTCGGCCCCTCTGGCGTGTTCGATCCCGCGACCTATGAGCCGCGCTCGGGCAAGACCTTCTGGATGGCCGCAACGGACGTGAGTTCGCTGGTGGGCAAGGAGGCAGCAGCCGACACGCTCATCGGCAACTGCACGACCGCACGACCAGCCTCCCGTTCAAATTCGAGTTAGAACTCATATCCAGCCTGTCTGGGGGCACTGTGAAAGAGGGATCTCCGATGACTGTTGAATCGAGAATATTTTCTGTAGCCGAGTATGTTCAGCCGTCCGAAGGCGAGCCTATTCGTTCCGTTGTGCTTGAAACCCGAGACTCAATTATCGTGGTTTGGCATGTCCATCCCGGGCAGGAAATTGCGGCTCACATTCATCCTCACGGCCAAGACACGTGGACTGTTTTGTCGGGAATGGCTGATTACTTTCAGGGCAATGGGATTGTTCGTGCCCTCAGGGAAGGTGAGATAGCCGTGGCAAGACCGGGCCAAGTGCACGGGGCGCGAAATACAGGTACCGAGCCATTTGTGTTCGTCTCGGTTGTGGCATCAGCCAATGCCGGTTTCGTATTGGCTGAGCGATAGAGCCCAATCTCTGGAGTTGGTCCAATGAGCGGTCGGGGAGATAGGTAACAGACATGCAGCGGACACGGCTGCTAAACCAGGTCGCAAACCTCCTTGCGTCGCAGCGTGCCGCAAGCGACGCGATCAATCGAATGGGGTCGGCATGAGACTGAACACCATCCAGTTCCCGACCGCGTAGCCGCCTGTCCTGCCGATCAGGTCTTGACCATCGACGCCTGGGATCAGTCCTGAATGTTCTTGGAGACCACTACGTTATGAGCCGCAGCCGCCGCAAAACACCCATCGTCGGGCACACGACCTGCGGCAGCGAGCGCGAGGACAAGAAGCTCTGGCATCAGCGCTGGCGCACCCGTGAGCGCACGGCGCTGACCAGCGCGTCGCCCGAAGCCCTGAGCGCCCATCTGCCCCTGCTGGAAAACCAGGCCAGCAGCGTCTGGTCGATGGGCAAGGATGGCCGCTCCTACTGGCCCGTCAAGCGCCAGGCCGCCACGGCGGATCGCATCGCCAATCACAAGGGACGCAACCCGCAAGAACGCGCCTCCCTGAAAAAGCGCCTGCTGCGCAAGTGGATGAGCAAATGAAGCTCTCCTTCCATCAGCACATTGCGCTGTTCTGGATGATCGGTGCTCCGGGCGTCTTCGCGCCCGTGATCGAGAACGCCAAGCGGCCCGATGCCGGCGCCGTCATGGCGTGGGGTGTCGCGATCGTGGCGGTGATGATCCTCTTCACCCCTTTGCTGCTGCGCTGTCCACCATTCCGGCGCTGGTATGGCCGGACGGATGCGCTGTCGGAGCGGCAGCGCCAGGCGCTTGCCGAGCGCGGCCTGCGCCGCTACTACCAGACCGCTTTCGATGACGGCTACGTGCCCCGCGTGATGCCCTACGTGTGGCGCATCATCTGGACGGTCGGCGGGTTGATGGCTGTGACCGCCGTACTGCCTACCAACACCGGACGGCCAGCCTTCGATGCCTTGGTGGTCTTCTCGACCTGGTATCCGATAGGCGTGATGCTGCTGGTTTTCGCGTCGAGGCCCCTTGGCCGGTTGATTCGCCAAAGAGCACAGGAGCGGCGGAAATGAGCACGTCAACCATCGAGGCGCTGGCCAGCGCCTGGGCAAGGATTGCCGAGGAAGCGGAATTCCCCGCTGACTACGAGGGGACTGCCACACCACAAGCGCATCGGGCTAGCGAAGCTATTCAGGAGCAGATTCGGGAGCGCATCGTCGCCACCAACGACATGCGGCTGTTCAGCCTGCTGCACCTGCTGGGTCAGGCGTCGCTGCGCATGGAGCAAGCGCTGTGGCCGGAGGATTACGAGCGGATGACGCGCGAGGTTGAGGAAGCCCTGCGGCAAGCCACCGACGCCAACGCCAGATCGTACACCCACGAAGAAGTGATGCAGGCGATGCAGGAACGCATCGACCGGGCGCGAGACAAGCCATGTTGATTGGCTATGCGCGCGTCTCGACGCAGGATCAGAACCTGGAGCTGCAACGCGAAGCCTTGAGCAAGGCCGGATGTAAAAAGGTCTTCGAGGACAAGGTGAGTGGCACGCGGGCAGACCGGCCTGGCTTGGCCAAGACGCTCGAAATGCTGCGCGAAGGCGATACTTTGGTCGTCTGGAAGCTCGACCGGCTGGGCCGGTCGGTCAAGCAACTGGTCGATCTGGTCGGCGATCTGCACAAGCACGGTGTCCAGTTCAGGAGCCTCACCGACTCCATCGACACCGGCACACCATCCGGGCGGTTCTTCTTCCACGTCATGGCGAGCCTTGCCGAAATGGAGCGCGAGCTGACCGTCGAGCGCACCCGCGCCGGGCTGGAAGTCGCCAAGCAGCTCGGCCGCAAAGGCGGCCGCAAGCCGAAGATGACCGACAGCAAGATCGAGTCGGCCAAGAAGCTGCTGGCCAGCGGGATGCCGCCCAAGGACGTGGCCAAGAACCTCGGCGTGTCCATTCCGACGCTGTACCGCTGGGTGCCAGCCTCCACGCACGCTTAGCGTGCTTTATTTTCCGTTTTCTGAGACGACCCCTACCTCAGCTGTGTGGCCAAGGGCATCCTGATCAACTGGTACCAGCGCAAGGCACTGGAACGCGCCTACCTTGACGCCCTCGCCAACCTGCCGCCGCAGGAAGCCCCCTCCCCGGAAGCCCATTTCGTGGTGCTGGAGACCCTGCACGAAATCGACGCGATGCTCGATGCCTTGCCGCCGCTGGTCAAGCGGGCGTTCCTGCTGTCGCAGCTCAATGGCCTGAAATACCAGGACATCGCCGATCAACTGGACGTGTCGCTGATCACCGTCAAGCGCTACATGAAGCAGGCGTTCGTGCAGTGCCTGATGCTGGTGGAATGAATGCTCATCCTGCGCAAAGACCCGCCGCTGCCCCCTGAAGTCCTCGAAGAAGCCGCCGAATGGCTGATGCGCCTGAGTGAAAACGACCTGAGCGACAGCGAACGCGCCGAGTGGGAACACTGGAAGGTCAGCAGCCCCGAGCGTGATCGCGCCTGGGCTCGGGCGCAGTTGCTGCAAAGCAAACTGGGCGGCCTGCCACCTTCGCTGGCGATGTCAGCGCTGGATCGACCGAGCAACCCGGAACGCCGTGCGGCCCTCGGCAAGCTGGCATTGTTGCTGGCGGTGATGCCGGTAGGCTGGGGCAGTTGGAAACTGGCGCAATCGCAGCAGTGGACGGCCGATTACCGCACCGCCGTCGGCGAACGACGCGAGTGGACCCTGGCCGATGGCTCTCGCATCACCCTGAACACCAATACCGCCGTCGATGTGCTGTTCGACAGCCAGCAGCGCCTGATCCGCCTGCGCGAAGGCGAGATCCTGGTGCAGACCGCCACGGACAATTCCCCCCTGGCCCGGCCCTTCCTGGTCAGTACCGCACAGGGCCACATGCAGGCCCTGGGCACGCGTTTCATCGTCCGCCAATTGAGCCCGTTCACCCACCTTGCGGTATTGGAAGGCGCCGTCAAAGTGGTGCTGGCCGAGAACCGCCAGGCCGAGTCCCTGATCGTCAATGCCGGACAACGCATGGCATTCACCGCACAGGCCTTTGGCGCGGCGAACCCCACTGACCGTAACGCCAGCGCCTGGACCCAGGGCATGCTGATGGCGGACAAGATGCGCCTGGCGGATTTCGTCGCTGAGGTCACCCGCTATCGCCACGGCTTCGTCAGGTTCGACCCGGCGATTGCCGACCTGCGCATTTCCGGCGCTTTTCCGATCAGCGACAGCCAGCGCACCTTGAACATGCTGGTGCAAACCTACCCGGTCACCGCCACCGCTCATCTGCGAGGGTACTGGGTCACCTTGTCCCCGGCCTGAGCCTCCAAAAAAAATCTGCCGCTGGCTGATACTTTTTTCGATCTCGGCTGGCCTGTACAGAAACCTCCATTGCCTCTCGCCACAGGGTCATCCATCCATGCCTGTCATTTGCCGCGCGCTGCTGAGCCTGACCCTGATCAGCGCTGCCTGCCCGTTGGCGATGGCAGCCGCGCCGGTGCAACTGGATTCGGTCGTGGTCCATGCCTACAACATCGCCCCCGGACCTCTGGGCGCAACGCTGTCGAGCTTCGCCGTGGATGCCGGCATCGCCCTGTCGTTCGAACCTTCACTGACCGAGGGCTTGATCAGCCCGGGGCTAACCGGATCTTGCTCGACCCGCGAAGCCGTGACCCGCTTGCTCGCCGGCAGTGGCCTGGACATGGTCCTGCGCAGCGACGGCAGTTACACACTGGTGCAACGTCGGGTCACCCTCGAGGAAACCACCATCGACGGCATCGACACACGCAGTGACAGCCTGCCACCGGTGTATCCGGGCGGCCAGGTGGCGACTGGCAGCCGTCTGGGCATGCTCGGCAACACCGCCGTGATGGATGCGCCATTCAGCGTCAGCACCTACACCGCCGCGCTGATCAAGGATCAACAGGCAAAGACCGTGGGTGATGTGCTGGAGCGCGACTCATCGGTGCGCTCCACCGGCCAGACCGGTGGCATCGTCGACTCGTTCTTCATCCGGGGATTTCCCGTCGGTGAAGGCAACCTGGGCGAACTGGCCTTCGACGGCGTCTATGGCGTGGCCTCCAACTACCGGGTGTTCACCGAATACGCCGAACGCATCGAAGTGGTCAAGGGGCCCGGCGCGCTGCTCTACGGCATGTCGCCCAACAGTGCCGTGGGCGGCGTGATCAACGTGGTGCCCAAGCGTTCTCTCGATGAAGACCTGACCCGATTCACCGCCAGTTACGCCCAGGACGCCCAACTGGGCGGTCACCTGGACCTCAGTCGACGCTTTGGCGAGGAGCGCCGATTCGGTATGCGCCTCAACGGTAGCGTGCAGCAAGGTGACACGGTGATCGACGATCAGGACCGCGAGGTCGGCGTCGGCGCGCTGTCCCTGGATTATCAAGGAGATCGCCTGCGCACCAGCCTGGACCTGGTGAGCCAGGAAGAACGGTTTGACGCCGCGTCCCGACCGTTCCTGATCGCGTCGGGCGTGCAAATCCCTTCTGCCGCCAACGGCCGGACCAGCGTCAGCCAGGACTGGGGCTGGTCCAGCACCCGCGACAAGTCGGCCCTGCTCAGCGGTGAATACGACCTCAACGACCAACTGACGGTGTTCGCCCATGCAGGCGGTGGCCAGTCGAAGGTCGCACGCATGTCCGACCAGACGCCCACGATCATCAACGCCGCAGGCGACACCTCGTCGATCCCCGGTTATTACAAGTTCGAAGTCCGGCGCTACACGGTCGACGCCGGTGCGCGCCTGCGATTCGACACCGGTCCCGTGAGCCACAGCACCGCCCTGCAAGTGACGCGTTATCGCGATGAATTATCCCGGGGCATTTTGTCCGGGCCTGCGGTGCTGTCGAACATTTACCACCCGGTCCATCGCCCCAAACCCGCGATTGCCGAGCCGGCCACGCCCAAAGTGTCGGCGACCGAGTTGTCCGGCATCGCCCTGGCCGACACCCTGTCGATACTCGACCAGCGCGTGCAAGTGACCCTGGGCCTGCGCAAGCAGAACATCCAGTCCCACAACTACAACGCCGCCGGTGCAGTCACTTCAGCCTATGACGATGGCAAGACCACGCCGTTGTTCGGGGCCGTGCTGCGGCCCTGGGATCACGTGTCGTTCTACTACAACTACATCGAAGGCCTGAGCAAGGGGGACGTCGCCCCCAGCACCGCTTCGAACGCCGGCGAAATCTTTGCCCCCTACGTGTCGCGCCAGCAGGAGGTCGGGGTCAAGCTCGATTACGGCAGCTTCATGTCGAGCCTGGCCCTGTTCCAGATCAAGAAGCCCAGCGGCGAATTGTCTTCCGGGGTGTTCGCCGTCCAGGGTGAACAGCGCAATCGCGGCGTGGAGCTGAACATGTCGGGCGAAATTGCCCAAGGCACGCGCCTGCTCGGTGGCGTGACGCTGTTGGACGGACAACTGACCAGGACCAGCGTGGCGGCCAACCGTGGTAACAAACCGGTGGGCGTGCCCGACGTGCAAGCCAACCTCTGGGCCGAGTGGGACACGCCCTGGGCCGAAGGGCTGACACTCACCAGCGGCGCGATCTACACCGCCAGCCAATACGTCAACCAGGCCAACACCCAGGAACTGGCCCCGTGGACGCGCATCGATGTCGGCGCTCGATACGCCACGCGTATCGCTCAGCGACCCACGACCTTTCGCGCCACGGTGCAAAACGTTTTCGACCGTGAATATTGGTCGGGAGTCGCCTCCTACGGCGCATTTTCCCAGGGTTCACCACGCACCCTGCTCCTGTCGGCCACGGTCGATTTCTGACACATGCAAAGGCCTTGATCATGCTCACCATTGTTCGACGCAGCCACGCCCTGGCCGCGCTGCTGTTTGCTGGATTGCTGGGGGTTTCACTGGCGTCATTGGCCAACGAAGCGGTTGACACACGCAGCACCGTGACCGATTTGCTCGGGCGCAAGGTCAAGGTAAACCTGCCAGTCAAACGGGTGATTCTCGGCGAAGGCCGCCAGTTGTACCTGGTGGCGGCGCTGGACACGCAAAACCCCATCGAGCGTATCGTCGGCTGGCGCAAGGACCTCATCCAGTCCGATCCCGACACCTACAACGCCTACCTGCGCAAGTTTCCGGGCATTGCCGACATCCCCACCTTCGGCGGGTTTGAAGACGGCACCTTCGACATCGAGCAAGCGATCTCGCAGCGCCCCGATGTGATTGTCCTCAATATCGAGGCCCAGCACGCGACCGAAGATGCGCGCTACATCGAGAAGCTCGACGCCCTGGGCATTCCCGTGGTGTACGTCGACTTTCGCAACTACCCGATGCAGAACACCGAGCCGACCATGCGCCTGTTCGGCCAATTGTTCGGCAAGGAGCAACGCGCCGAAGCGTTCATCGCGTTCCGCAACCAGCAGATTCGCCGGGTCACCGACGTGATTGCCGCGCACCAACCTGCGCGCCCCAAGGTGTTCATCGAGCGCATCGGCGGCTACACCGACGATTGCTGCCTGAGCTTTGGCAACGAGAACTTTGGCCGCTTCGTCGAAATGGCCGGCGGCGACAACATCGCCAGGGACATCATCCCCACGACCTTCGGCCAGTTGAACGCCGAGCAGGTGATCGTCGCCAACCCTGACCAGATTGTCGTGACCAGCGCCAACTGGGAAGCCTTCGCCCCGGGCGGGCATTGGGTGGGTGTGGGTCCGGGCGCGGACATGGCCGAGGCCCGACGCAAACTGGCCTGGTACACCGGTCGCCCGGCCTATGCCGGAATCAAGGCGCAGGACAGCCAGGCCTTCCACGCCATCTGGCACCAGTTCTACAACAGCCCCTATCAGTTCGTGGCCATCCAGCAACTGGCCAAATGGTTTCATCCGACGCTGTTTGCAGACCTCGATCCGCAAGCCGCGTTTCGCGAGTTGCATGAGCGCTTCCTGCCGGTGCCCTACGAGCCTGGCTATTTCGTCAGCCTGGGCGAACCCGAGATCAAGCCATGAATGCGATCAACGATACGATGGTCCAGCGCGACACCTACCGCCGCCTGGTGGTGCGCAAACGCCTGATCCTCGGCGCCCTGACGCTGCTGTTGTTGGGCAGTGTGTTGCTTGACCTGGCCCTGGGCCCGGCCAGCTACAGCCTGGGCGAAGTGCTCGGTGCGCTGCTTTCACCGGACAGCGCCGCGCCGCAGGTGCGGGTGGTGATGTGGGATATTCGCCTGCCCGTGGCACTGATGGCGGTCGCCGTGGGCGCGGCGTTATCGCTGGCCGGGGCGCAGATGCAGACCATCCTCAACAACCCGTTGGCCAGCCCGTTCACCCTGGGCATTTCCGCGGCAGCCAGTTTCGGCGCCGCCATGGGGCTGGCGTTCGGTGTGGCGCTGTTTCCGCTGGCAGCGCAGTACATGGTGCCGGCCAACGCGTTCATCATGGCCATGCTCTGCGCCCTGCTGATCCACTTCTTGAGCCTGCGCCGTGGCGTCACCGCCGAAACCATCGTGCTGCTCGGCATTGCCCTGGTGTTCACGTTCAACGCGTTGCTCGCACTCGTGCAGTTTTTTGCCACCGAGCAAGCCGTGGCCGCCGTCGTGTTCTGGACCATGGGCAGCCTGACCAAGGCGACCTGGCCCAAGCTGGGCGTGATCTGTGTGGTGATCGGGGGTTGGGGAGCAATGGAACTGAAAACCAACGTAAGCCGAATTAGAGTTCGTTTTACTCGTCAGCGACTGCGAATTAACGAACTTTGATTCGTGAGAAAGGTTTATTGCACTGATTTTCGGGTGTTGGTGACCTTTCCTCGCGATAGCGGAAACGGTTTCATAAAACGGTGGTTTTATCGTACTCCCCAGACAGAGCGCTGGTTTGCGGGCAGGTACTGGGCTTAAGTGCGTTTACTGTTCCATTGCTCCCCGAACCCCTTCTTCACGGGCCAGGGCGTCTTCGCTGGTCATGGGCGGCTGGTGCTGCTGGTCGCTGGAGTCGGGCATGGATTTGGCGAGATAGGCGTTGGACATGATGACCTCTCGTCACTGCGCAGTGCTGGAGGGTATCCAGCACTGACGGGTAGCGCTGGCGGTGGCAGTCGTCCTGGCGGACAGCAGGGTGCGGTGCTCGGGTAATGTCATGTGAAGAACTCCCAATGGTGGGCAGGTACTTGAGGCGAGCGCGAGTTGTCTGCACAGGTCACTCTGCGGGACCCTCAGGCCTAATGTACCGGGATGCCAACGAATGAAGTGGACGCAATTGACCGGTGCGCAAGCGCTTTATGTCGAAATCGCGGGGGCAGACGGCATGTCCTGCGCCGAGGCCTCTGGCCTGCGGCGCAGCAACGGCCGATGGCTATTTTTTCTGGACGAAGGACAACCAGCGTTCTTCGGCCTTGACCCCGGCTTCGGAGGCCCACCATTGCGCCGAGAGCAGGGCCTGGCGCGAGATGTTGCCGGGTGCGGAAGGCAGCTTGGCCTCGCGCTCGGCCGGGATTACCCCGGTCTTGAAGGCTTCGGGGTTGAGCGGGCCGTAGTCGATGATCATCGGCAACGCCGCTTGCAGTTTGGCATCGATGGCCTCGTTGACGAATTTCATGGCGGCCACCTTGTGCGGCGAGCCTTTGAGGACGCACAACGAGTTGGTTTCCAGCACACCCTGGTTGTAGTCGAATGCCACGGGTGCGCCGGCGGCCTGTACGGCGGTGATACGGCCGTTCCAGGCCTGGATCATGTCCACTTCGCCGTCGCTGATCAGCTGCGCCGACTGCCCGCCGGACGTCCACCAGGTGGCGATGTCGGGCTTGATCTGCTCAAGCTTGCGGAAGGCGCGATCGACGTCCAGCGGATAGAGCTTGTCCATCAGCACGCCATCGGCCAGCAGCGCGATTTCCAGGGTTGGACGTGGCAGGTTACGTAGGGAGCGCTGGCCCGGGTATTTTTTGGTGTCCCAGAAGTCGGCCCAGGTCTTGGGTACGTCCGCGCCTTTGAACGCGTCCGTGCGATACGCCAGCACCGTGGAGTAGCTGATGTAGCCGACGCTGTATTCGTCCTTGAGGCTGTCGGGTATTTGCGCGGCATTGGGAATCAGCGCAAGGTCGAGCTTCTCGAACAGCCCTTCGGCTTCGCCACGGATGCAGTCGCCAGTGGGCAGGTCCACCACGTCCCAGGTGACCTTGCCGCTCTCGACCTGGGTCTTGATGATCGGGTAGGCCTTGGGCGAGCTGTCCTGTTTGAGCGTCAGACCGAGCTTTTTCGCCGCAGGCTCCAGGATCGCCTTGCTCTGGGCTTCCTGATAAGCACCGCCCTGGGATACGAACGTGATGTCCTCGGCCATGGCCTGGGTGGCGCTACCGATGAACAGGGCCAGACTCGCGAGTTGGAAAGCTGTAGTGCGCAATGTGCTCATGGAAAGACTCCGAATGGTTGGCAGATTTTCTTGGGCGAGCTGTAGGTTTTGTTGTCGGTCGCTCTGCGGGACCATGGAGGTCTAATGTACCGGCTTGTCCGTGAACGAAGCGGCTACAAATGCGCGGATGAAAAGTGGTTTATTGCGAAAATGCGAACGGGCACAGTATTTCGTGCGTCGGGTGCGGGCTTGCGCGCCTGTCGCGAGCAGCCCCGAAGCCCCCGGTAGGAGCGAGCATGCTCGCGATGGCGGTGTGTTGGGTGAGTCATAGCCAAGTCATTCAGCCCACCGTCATCCGCCTCACCACGCGCCGAATCATCGGCGCCGCCAGCACCACCACCGGCAACATCGATACCCACGACAGCGCCCACGCGTTCAACCAGCGGCCGGCAAAGGCCAGGTCGAGCGCATGGGGTGTGGTGGCGATGGCGGCCGCGACCGCGCAGGTCAGGCCGGATTGAACGACGCCGAAAACGAAATGCTCATAACGGGCGGGGATTTTCATCGGGGGTTCTCGAGAAAGAGCGGGGGGGCGCGATGCCCGGCCGCTCGGGCACGATCAAGCCGGTTGCAGTTGCGCGATAGTCTCTTCGGTGGTCCACAGCCCGTGGGCGAGGAAGCGGTAATTGATGATGGCCGCCAGGTAGCCGTCGCCATCCGGCAGGCGCGGGCCGGCGGTGGCGTCGCGTACCACGACTATTTCAAAGCCCTGTTCGAGCAGTTCGCGCAGGTGTGATTCCACGCAAAGGTTGGCCGCCATGCCGGCGAGGATGATCTGCGACACGCCTTTCTTGCGCAATTGCAGCGCCAGGTCGTTGGTTTCCGGGCCGTAGACCTTGTGCGGCGAGGCGATGATGGTCTCGCCGTCGAGAATGTACGGCTTGTAGATCTCGAGGAAATCGGCGCCGGAGCCTTCGAAGTTTTCCAGGGTGTTCGGTCCCTTGCGATCGAACATGCAGATGCTGTGCATGACCTTTTCCAGCGGACCGCCAAAATGCCAGTCGTGGTCGTGCGGGTAGTAATAGTGTGGCGACACGGCCACGGGCAGGTCGTGAGCCTTGAAGGCCTTGAACAGTTTTTCCAGGTTTTCGACGGTGTTGTTCTCGACGATGCTCTCACCGAACACCGCCCAACTGGCGCCGGCAGGGCTGAGGAAGTCGTTCTGTGGGTCGATGACCACCAGGGCGGCTTTGCTCAGGTCGAGCTTGAAACCAGTGGCAGGCAGTGCGGGTTCGGCGGGGTCGGCGTACAGATGGCTCATGACGATTTACCTCTTGGGTGCTTGCGTGGATGAGACGTGAATGTTGCTTTATATAAATGACCAGTCGTCTTATTAATGAGGAAAAAAAACTCACTCCAATAGCCGAGGCAAGACCATCGATACGAAACGCTGCAGAGGTGCACCGTCGCGCAGGACCTTGCCGCGCATGACCGCACCTTCCCAGCCTTCGACGATGACACTGGCCAGCGCTTCGGCGTCGTGAGTTTCAGAGAGTTCGCGGCGCTGCTGCGCTTCACGCAGGCAGCTCGCGAGCAAACCTTCCCAGCGCGCCAGCACATCGGCCAGACGCTTGCGGGTTTGTTCGCTGCCATTGGACATTTCCAGGGACAGGTTGCCAATCAGGCAACCCAGGCTGTATTCATGCTCGCCGTGCTCGAGCACCAGGGCCTGGAAGAACTGGCCGATGCGCTCCAGCGGCTTGACCCGGGCGTCGTAGAAGATCGGCCCGTGGCGGGTTTCGATCGAGGTCCAGTATTCCTCGAGGATCTCTGCCGCGAAGTCTTCCTTGCTGGCGAAGTAGTTGTAGAAAGAGCCCTTGGGAATCTCGGCAGCGGCGGTGATGTCCTGGACGCCGCAGCCGTTGAAGCCACGGTTGTGAACCACCTGGCGGCCAATCGACAGCAAACGGGATCTGACTTCGAGGTTGACCGGGCGAGCCATGACAGAGACATCCAGTGATGAGAAAGTTTTAATAAACTAACTGGTCATCTATGTTTCGTCAACAGTCGAATTGACTGCCAATCAGTCCGCCTGCGCCATCTCGATGTACTCGAGCATCTTCTCGTTGCCATCGAGAATGTCACGGCAGATGGCCGCCCGTGCCGCCGCGCCATCGCGGCGCTTGAGTGCGTCGAGCACTTCCCAGTGATGGTCGATGGCCATGCGCTCGTTGAAGTTGCCATAGGCACGGGCGATCAGTGGGCCGGTGCGCATCCACAGGCTATCGAGCAAACCCGCCAGCACCGGCATGCGCGCGATGGTGGTCAGCGCGTAGTGAAATTGCTGATTGCACTTGAGAGCGGCTTGCAAGTCCTGGGCGTTGATCGCGGCGATGTTGTTTTCGATGCAGGCTTGCAGGTCTGCGAGTTCGCTGTCGGTCACCAGCGCGGCGGCCGTCTCCGCAGCCAGGCCTTCAAGCGCCAGGCGGATGCTGCGGATCTCGCCGTATTGCGCGGCGGTGAGGATGGGTACGCGGATGTCACGCGGGGTCTTGAGGATCAGCGCCTGTTCCTTGGCCAGTTGCAGGATCGCGTCGCGCACCGGTGTGACGCTGGTGCCCAGTTGTTCGGCCAGGTCGCGGATGCGCAGGCGGTCATCGGGCTGGAAACGCCCGGTGATCAGTGCCTCGCGCAGCAACTCGTAGATGCCACTGCCCAGGTAAGAGTGATTGAGGGTTTGAATAGGGTAGGGGTTGCTCATTGATCGCTCATCTGCGGCGGATGCCCGGCCCGAATGATGGAAGTTTCCGGCCGGGATTTCCAGATTATTTCAGACGTGCTGACCACCGTTGACATGAATCTCCGAACCGTTGATGTACGACGCGCCTCGGGTGCAGAGGAAATGCACCAGGGATGCGACTTCTTCCGGCTTGCCCAAGCGGTGCATGGGGATCTGCTGATCGACGATCAGTTCGGTCCCGGCAGACAGGATCGACGTCTCGATCTCACCCGGTGCAATCGCATTGACCCGCACACCGTGTGGCCCGAAATCATGGGCCATTTCCCGCGTCAGTGCGGCCAGTGCAGCTTTCGAGCAGGCGTAGGCGACCCCGGCAAACGGGTGCACCCTGGAACCTGCAATCGAGGTGACGTTGATCACCGAGCCTTGCGCCGCCTTGAGCTCATCGAACAGCCCTTGGGCCAGTAACGCCGTGGAAAACAGGTTGACGTTGAACACGCTGAGCCAGGTGGCGTAATCGGATTCCAGCACGCCCAATCGTGCGCCGGCTTCGCCTTTGGGTGAAATGCCGGCGTTGTTCACCAGGGCATCGAGGCGTCCGCCGAGTTTCTCCCGGATCAATGGCAGGCTGCGGCGCACTTCGTCGATGTCTTCCAGGTCCAGGTGGATGTGGTTCAACTCGCCTTCAGCCCAGGGGCAGCCTTCGGTCCAGTTCTGTCGCGAGGCCGTAAACACGCGCCAGCCCGCAGCGTTGAAGTGCTTCACCGTGGCATGGCCGATGCCACGGCTCGCACCGGTGAGGAGGAGGGTTCGTTGCTCGGTCATGCAGGCGCTCCTGAGGAAGGGGTGGAGTGGTGAGACTATACCAGTAAAAATTATGATGCATCATATTCTAAATATGTTACTAATGAGCTGCGCCTCGGAATCATCGCCGTGCGCCGGCCACTAGGTGCAAGACACCCGGCGCTGACCGAAATATTGCTGCCAAAAACAAAAAAACCACCTGCCATCCCTTAGCTGCCGCTCACGCACGTAGCGAATTCGGAGAGACGCATGAACAGCAAAATCGCAACTGTACTGATGCTTGGAATGCTTGCCGGCCCTTTGAGGGGTCGTTTGCGGGAGAGGGCGAAATCCTACGCTAAGGCTTTGGCCAACGATATTCTCCGGTAAGATTGATGTGTTCCCAGGGGATAGGAGAAGTCGCTTGATATCTAGTATGACGTCTGTCGCACCTGCTTGATCGCGGCCGCGATAGCTAGATCGCGTTGCTCCTCTTCTCCATCCGCGTTCCAAGCTGCGGAAAGGCACCCATAAGCGTACGCCTGGTCGAGCAGGCGACGCGGATCGACGTCCAGCGCACGAGAGAATGCGTCCGCCATCTGTGCAATGCGTCTAGGATCGAGACAAAGGTCGTCTCTGTCAGCCGGATCGTAGAACATATTGGCGGCGCCAAAGCCCACTTCACCGACCAGACCGACGGGATCTATCACCAGCCAGCCGCGACTGGAGAACATGATGTTTTCATGATGCAGATCGCCATGTAGCCCACGCAGTTCCGAGGCATTGCTCATCATTTGATCGGCTATAATCGCCGCGTGGACGTAGTCAGTTTGACAACCTGCGTTTTGATCATCGCGCGCCCGCTGAAACAAAGCTGCAAAGCGATCCCGGATCGGGAGAAGGGCAGAAGGCAGGGGTTCCTCAGATGCGGCATACAGCTTCGCCATTAGTTCCGCTGCAATTTCGGTCGCCTGGTAGTCGCCGTGCTCGGCAACGATGTGAGAGAGCATTCGCTCCCCGGCATATTCGAGCAACATCAGATTGTTCTCACGACCGAGCAACCGGACTGCTCCCCTCCCATTGCGCCATACCAGATAGTCGGCCCCGCGCAGTTCATCAGCAATGTCTTCTATAGGTTTCAATCCCTTGACGATTGCAGGAGTCCCGTCTGGCAATGAAACTTTCCAAACGAGGCTGGAAAAGGTGTCCGCAATGAGAACAGGTTGCGAAACGTGCCAATGAGCAGGAAAAACAGGCGGCATGAACATCAACCCCAAGTCAGAGGGTCCAATCGCAGATAGAAGGCAAGGCGTTCGCGGTCGGGGGCTTCGATCCCCAATACATTGAATAGGACAGCGAAGGCGCGCTCTGCTTCATCTGGCGCTGCCCAGTTCTCTTCGGCGTTAGCAATCATGAGTGCCAAATCGGCATAGCGATCTGCTGTTCCGAGCCGCCCAAGGTCGATCAGACCCGTGCATTGAAGAGTTTTAGGGTCCACCATGAAGTTCGGCATGCAGGGATCACCATGGCAAACAACCATATCGGTGCGCTCTTGGTCGAGCCGCACCGGTAGCTCTCGTTCGACACGAGCCAAAAGATCGAGCTGCGGCGTACTCTTGTCCTCGTCCGGTAAGAAGTCGGGATTGACGGCATTGCGGGACACCACATCAACGGCGCGTCCGAACATTCGCGACAGCCTGCGCTCAAACGGACATTGATCAACCGATAGGCTGTGAACAGCGCCAAGTTGCTGCCCCATTGACGGCCACGCTTTGAGCAAATCCGCTCCAGACAGATCAGCCGCCGGTACTCCCGGAATTGCCGTTATCACCAAGCATGCACCCTCCTGTTCCTCCTGCCAGTTGATCACCTCGGGGCAAGCCACACCTCGACCTTTGAGCCAAATGAGGCGGTCACGCTCTCCAGCGAGCTCACCGCGGCGGGAAGCAGGTGCGATTTTCGCGAAGGCATGCCCGTCACCACGTCGAAAAACAAAATCACCAGATTCTCCGCCTCTGACAGGCAACCAGTCAGAATGCGATTCACCAAAAAAAATATTAGTTCGATTCAATGGAGGTTCCTTCAGTTTTCTGATGAAGCGCGGAGGTGGCTCAACCTGCGAAAAGAAACGAGTTGCTACGTAAGTCCGAGAACATGCTTTCCATGGTCTCTGAGCTCGCCTTTGGGACCGACATATCGGTAGAGAGTGACGCGCTCGATGCCGAGTTCCTTGCAGAGATCGGAAACTGAAGTATCGCGCTGGGCCATGGCGGCTTGCGCGAGACGCACCTGAGCTTTGGTGAGCGCGAATTTTCGTCCGCCCTTGCGACCGCGCGCTCTCGCGGAGGCGAGACCCGCCATGGTGCGCTCTCGGATCAGATCCCGCTCGAACTCGGCCAAGGTGGCGAAGATTCCGAACACCATGCGACCGGACGCAGTCGTGGTGTCGATCTGAGCGCCCTTTCCAGTCAGAACCCGCAGGCCGATCTTGCGGTCTGACAGCTCCTTCACCGTGTTGACCAGATGGGCAAGCGATCGTCCGAGGCGATCGAGCTTCCAGACCACCAGCACATCGCCGTCACGCAATGACTTGAGGCAGGCAGTCAAGCCAGGGCGATCATCACGACCGCCGGAAGCAAGATCATCATAGATATTGTCCCGTTCGACACCTGCGGCGCGCAAGGCGTCGTGCTGCAGGTCGAGAGACTGCGAGCCATCGGCTTTGGAGACGCGGGCATATCCGATCAGCATGTATCACAAACGTTGGTTTGAGGCGGCGCTTCGGCCACGATTGCATTGACCTCTGGAAATGTATCTCAACCAGCTTCATAAACAAAGCGTCTTGAACGCTATCAGATTTTGAAAAAGGAACATGTATGCCGCGTCGCGTCACTCTAACCGATCGGCAGAAAGACGCGCTGTTGCGCTTGCCGACTTCACAGACGGATTTGCTCAAGCACTATACGCTGAGTGATGAAGACTTTGGGCATATCAGGCTGCGTCGGCGCGCTCACAACAGGTTCGGCTTCGCCCTGCAATTGTGTGTCCTGCGCTATCCCGGCCGGGTGCTGGCTCCAGGCGAACTGATCCCTGCAGAGGTCATCGAATTTATCGGAGCGCAGCTTGGCCTGGGTGCCGACGATCTCGTAGACTATGCTGCCCGCGAGGAAACACGGCACGAGCATCTTGCCGAGTTACGGGGGCTCTACGGCTTCCGCACCTTCTCCGGACGTGGTGCGAGCGAGCTGAAGGAATGGTTGTTCCGAGAAGCCGAGATGGCGGTGTCGAACGAGGATATCGCCCGTCGCTTCGTAGCCGAGTGCCGACGCACCCGCACTGTCCTTCCCGCGACATCCACGATCGAGCGGCTTTGTGCCGCGGCTCTCGTCGATGCCGAGCGACGCATCGAGACGAGGATCGCCAGTCGGCTGCCTATGTCGATCCGAGAACAGTTGCTGGCATTGCTCGAGGAGACGGCTGATGATCGGGTGACCCGTTTTGTGTGGCTGCGCCAGTTCGAGCCTGGCTCGAACTCTTCGTCGGCCAACCGGCTGCTCGACCGGCTCGAATATCTGCAACGCGTCGATCTCCCCGAGGATCTGCTTGCCGGCGTTCCTGCCCATCGGGTGACTCGTCTGCGCAGGCAGGGTGAACGGTATTATGCCGACGGCATGCGCGATCTCCCGGAGGACAGGCGGCTTGCGATCTTGGCTGTTTGCGTCTCGGAATGGCAGGCGATGTTGGCCGACGCAGTGGTCGAAACCCACGACCGGATCGTCGGCCGTCTCTACCGTGCTTCGGAGCGTATTTGCCATGCAAAGGTCGCAGACGAAGCGGGGGTGGTGCGTGACACCCTGAAATCCTTCGCCGAGATCGGGGGCGCCCTGGTCGATGCACAGGATGATGGCCAGCCGCTGGGCGATGTCATCGCGAGTGGGTCAGGGTGGGACGGCTTAAAAACCCTTGTTGCAATGGCAACCAGGCTGACCGCCACCATGGCCGACGATCCGCTCAATCATGTGCTCGACGGTTATCACCGCTTCCGCCGATACGCTCCACGCATGTTGCGCCTGCTCGATCTGCGAGCTGCGCCCGTTGCACTGCCGCTTCTGGAAGCGGTGACGGCCCTTCGTACCGGTTTGAACGATGCCGCGATGACCAGCTTCTTGCGGCCCAGCTCGAAATGGCATCGCCACCTTCGGGCCCAGAGGGCTGGCGACGCTCGCCTATGGGAGATCGCGGTGCTGTTCCATCTGCGCGATGCGTTCCGCTCCGGAGATGTCTGGCTTACTAGGTCCCGGCGCTATGGCGATCTGAAACACGCACTCGTTCCGGCACAAGCCATCGCGGAAGGCGGTCGTCTCGCTGTGCCATTGCGGCCGGAGGAATGGCTGGCAGACCGGCAAGATCGCCTCGACATGCGGTTGCGCGAGCTTGGCCGTGCCGCTCGCGCAGGCACGATCCCGGGCGGGTCGATTGAAAACGGCGTTCTGCATATCGAGAAACTCGAAGCCGCCGCGCCGACAGGCGCCGAAGATCTGGTGCTCGATCTCTACAAGCAGATCCCGCCCACGCGCATCACCGATCTCCTGCTGGAGGTGGATGCGGCGACCGGCTTCACCGAAGCGTTCACCCATCTGCGCACAGGAGCACCCTGCGCTGACCGGATCGGGCTAATGAACGTTATCTTGGCGGAAGGGATCAACCTCGGCTTGCGCAAAATGGCGGATGCGACAAACACCCACACCTTCTGGGAATTGATCCGCATTGGACGGTGGCATGTCGAGGGCGAAGCCTATGACCGGGCGCTGGCCATGGTGGTCGAGGCACAGGCAGCGTTACCCATGGCCCGGTTCTGGGGCATGGGCACGTCGGCTTCGAGCGACGGACAGTTCTTCGTCGCTACAGAGCAAGGTGAGGCCATGAACCTGGTCAACGCGAAATATGGCAATACCCCGGGCCTGAAAGCCTATAGCCACGTCTCCGACCAATATGCGCCGTTCGCAACCCAGGTGATTCCTGCAACGGCAAGCGAAGCGCCTTACATCCTCGATGGCCTGCTGATGAA
Source organism: Pseudomonas sp. TR47 (assembly GCF_044143025.1). Taxonomy (NCBI): domain Bacteria; kingdom Pseudomonadati; phylum Pseudomonadota; class Gammaproteobacteria; order Pseudomonadales; family Pseudomonadaceae; genus Pseudomonas; species Pseudomonas sp. TR47. The sequence continues at coordinate 26,792 of NZ_JBHFCS010000029.1, forward strand.
CGATGCTGGACGCCATATCCGCGAGCAGTTCACCGACACGGGCGGCTTCACCGATCACGTCTTTGCCGCATGTGCCATTCTCGGCTACCGGTTCGCTCCGCGCATCCGCGACCTGCCATCCAAACGGCTCTACGCGTTCAATCCGTCGGCCGCCCCGGCGCACCTGCGAGCGTTGATCGGCGGAAAGGTCAACCAAGCCATGATCGAGCGCAATTGGCCCGACATCCTGCGCATCGCCGCCACCATTGCTGCCGGGACCGTCGCGCCAAGCCAGATTCTGCGGAAACTCGCCTCCTATCCGCGGCAGAACGAGCTCGCGACAGCCCTGCGGGAAGTCGGTCGCGTCGAGCGCACCCTGTTCATGATCGACTGGATTCTGGATGCCGAACTCCAACGGCGTGCCCAGATCGGGCTCAACAAAGGCGAAGCTCATCATGCGCTGAAGCGGGCAATCAGCTTCCACCGCCGCGGTGAAATCCGCGACCGTTCCGCCGAAGGCCAGCATTACCGCATCGCCGGCATGAATCTGCTCGCCGCCATCATCATCTTCTGGAACACCATGAAGCTCGGCGAGGTCGTTGCAAACCAGAAACGCGATGGAAAGCTGCTATCGCCCGATCTCTTGGCCCATGTTTCGCCGCTCGGATGGGAACACATCAATCTCACCGGAGAATATCGCTGGCCAAAGCCTTAGCGTAGGATTCCGCCCCCTCCCGCAAACGACCCCTTTGAGCGCCGCTGAAAAACTGACCGTGGTGTCCTTCGGCGGCAACAACCGCCAGGCCCAGGAAAAAGCCTTCTACAAACCCTTCACCTCGGAAAAGAAAGTGGCGATCACGGCCGATGACTACAACGGCGAAATGGCCAAGATCCGGGTCATGGCCGACACCGGGAAAACCAGCTGGGACGTGGTCGAGGTCGAATCCCCCGAGCTGTTGCGCGGTTGTAGCGAAGGCCTGTTCGAGCCATTGGACTGGTCGCGCATCGGCAAGAAAGAAGATTTCATCCCGGCCGCCGTCAGCGATTGCGGGGTGGGTATCTTCATCTGGTCTACCGTTCTGACATACGACCCGAAAAAACTCGCCAGCGCGCCACAGGGCTGGGCGGATTTCTGGGACGTGAAGAAATACCCCGGCAAGCGCGGCCTGCGCCGTGGCGCCAAGTTCACCCTGGAGTTCGCCCTGTTGGCCGATGGCGTGGCCAAGGAAGATGTCTACACCTTGCTCGGCACCGAGGAGGGCGTGCAGCGGGCCTTCCGCAAACTGGATCAGATCAAGCCCGACATCCAGTGGTGGGAATCCGGCGCGCAGCCGTTGCAATGGCTGGCGGCAGGCGACGTGGTGATGACTTCGGCCTATAACGGGCGTGTCACCTCGGCGCAGGCGGAGGGACAATCGTTTGAAATGCAGTGGAATGGCAGCCTGTACGACCTGGATCACTGGGCCATCGTCAAAGGCTCGCCGAAGAAGGCCCTGGCGGAAAACTTCATCGCGTTTGCCAGTGCACCGGTTCAGCAGAAGCACTTTGTCGAGGCCATTCCTTATGGGCCAAGCAACACCAAAACCGTGGCACTGGTCGATGAGGCGGTGGGCAGCAAACTGCCGACTTCACCGGATAACCTGAAGAACGCCCGGGCCACGGATGCCGAGTTCTGGATCGACCACGGCGAAGACCTGGAAGAGCGTTTCATCGCTTGGGCCAACAAGTAATGCAAGGGGCCTGCGCGAGCAGGCCACATCACCGAAGCGAGGAGTCATGAACAATGCCGCTTGAGAAAGTATCGGCGCAACCCTGTCTGCTGGAGGCGGCCCCTGCCCGTGTCAGTGACGGGCAGGTCCTTGGGGTCCTTGCGCAGCACTACGCGATCAGCGGAAAACTCGAGCAACTGGGCGGCGAGCGCGACCTCAATTTCCGGGTCATGCTCGCGGACGGTACGTCGCGTCTGTTCAAGTTGTCGCATCCATTGGAAAACCCGCAGGTCGTGGACTTCCATAACCAGGCCATGCTCCAGATCGAGCGTAACGATCCGGCGTTGCCGGTGCAGCGTGTCTTTGCATCACTCGGCGGGCGATTCGTGGAGCCGGTCGAAATCGAAGGCCAGCGCATGTTGGTCCGTCTCCTGTCCTTCGTTGACGGCTTGCCGCTGCACCGCGTCGCCCACACATCGGTGAATTTCAGGCAGAACCTGGGCCAAGCGCTCGCCCGGTTCGACCTGGCCCTGGACGGCTTCAGCCATCCCGCTGCCGGGCACGTCCTGCTGTGGGACATGCAACACGCCCAGCGCCTCAGGCCCCGGCTGAAACACATCGAGCCGGGCGTTCGTCGCGACCGGATCGAACACAGCCTGGACCGCTTCGAATCCCAGGTACTGGGCAAGTGCGCCACGCTGCGCCACCAGGTGATCCATAACGACATGAACCCGCACAACATCATCGTCGATCCGGATCAGCCCGATGTGTTGCGCAACATCCTGGATTTTGGCGACATGGTCCACGCGCCGTTGGTCAACGAGGTCGCGGTCGCGGCATCGTACCAATTGGGGGTGGCGGGCGACGTCCTGGCCCCGGCGCTGGACATGATCCGCGCCTATCACCAGGTCAATCCCCTCACCGGCGAAGAATTGCAACTGCTGCCGGTGCTGATCTCCACACGCCTGGCGTTGTCGTTGTGCATCAATTATTGGCGGGCCGACCTGCACCCGGACAATCGCGAGTACATCCTGCGCAACTCATACCGCGCCCAGGATGCCCTGGCGGGATTGTCCGCAATGGCACCCGCCGAGATCCACGACAGAATCCTTGCCGCTTGCACCCAGGAGGTTGGCGCATGAGCATGATCAACGGTTTCACTTCTGAAGATGCCGATCGCCTGTCAGACAAGGAAAAACGCCTTGTCGAACGCCGGGCACGGTTGCTCGGCCCGGCCTATCGACTGTTCTACGAACACCCCTTGCACACGGTGCGCGGCGAGGGCGTGTGGCTGTACGACGAACAAGGCCGGCGGTATCTGGATGCCTACAATAACGTGGCGTCGGTGGGGCATTGTCATCCCCGGGTGGTCGAGGCGATCAGCCGGCAGGCCGGGCAACTCAACACCCACACTCGCTACTTGCAGGAGGGCATGCTCGATTACGCCGAGCAACTGCTGGGCACCTTTCCCGAGTACCTCGAGCGGGTCATGTTTACGTGCACCGGCAGCGAGGCCAACGATCTGGCGTTGCGCATCGCCAAACAGTTTACCGGCGGCACCGGCGTGATCATCACCCGCTTCGCGTATCATGGCGTCACGGGTGATATCGCCGAGCTTTCTCCGTCGCTCGGCCCGAGCATGGTTCTGCCACCCCACGTGCGCACCGTTCGCGCCCCCGATGCTTATCGGCTGGGTGCGGATCAAGTGGCCTCGACCTTCGTGGCTGACGTCCGTGCGGCCATCGATGACCTGCGCAAACACGGCATTCGTCCGGCGGCGATCCTGCTCGACGGCATTTTCGCCAGCGATGGCGTCTTTGCGGGCCCAACCGGCTGCATCGCCGAAGGGATCGCATTGGCCCAGGCCGAAGGCCTGTTGTACATCGCCGATGAAGTCCAGTCCGGCTTCGCCCGCACTGGCCTGAACATGTGGGGTTTCCAGCGGCACGACGTGCGCCCCGACCTCCTGACCCTGGGCAAGCCGATGGGCAACGGCCACCCCATCGCCGGCCTGGTCGGTCGAGCGCAAGTGGTCGATCACTTTGGCCAGAACATGCGCTACTTCAACACCTTTGGCGGCAACCCGGTGTCCTGCGCAGCGGGGCAGGCCGTGCTGGACGTCATCCGTGACGAACAGTTGCAGCAGCGCTCGCACACCCTGGGTGAATGTCTGTTGACGGGGTTGCGGGAGCTGGCCGAGCGTTACCCGATCATCGGCGATGTGCGCGGTGCCGGGATGTTCCTGGGGGTCGAGCTGGTGACCGATCGCGCCACAAAAGCGCCTGCCGCCACGCAGACCCGTCAGGTGGTCAACGCGATGCGCGAGCAGGGCGTATTGATCAGTGCTGCCGGGCCGCTGGAAAACGTGCTGAAGATTCGCCCGCTGCTGGCCTTCGAACAGGAGCATGCGCACTTGCTACTGGAAGCGGTCGGCACGGCGCTGGAAGGGCTGCAGCCGTAGCGGTTCAGACGATATCGTCGATCAGGATATGGTGCTGCCCACGGCTGCAGCGTTCGATGCGCGCCTCGACCTTGTACACCGCGCGCAGCATCTGCTCGTTGATCACTTCATGGCTCGGGCCGCTGCCCTGAGCGGTGCCATCGGCGATGACCAGCACCTGATCGGCGAAGCGCAAGGCCTGGTTCAGGTCATGGATGGCGATGAACACGATGACTTCGCGCTTTCGCGCCAGGTCGCGCATGAAGTTCAGCACCTGGACCTGGCGGTGCATGTCGAGGGCGCTGGTGGGCTCGTCCATCAGCAGGATCTGCGGTTCGCGCACCAGCGTCTGGGCGATTGAGACCAGTTGTTGCTGGCCGCCGCTGAGTTCACCCAGGTTGCGGAATGACAGCGGCGTAATGCCCAGGGCGTCGAGGATCTCATCGACCAGTTTCAGTTCGTCATCGTGGACCACCCAACCCGGTGTCAGTTGCTTGCGCGCCAGCAGCACCGATTCGTACACGGTCAAACGGGCGCTGGCGTTGAGGCCCTGGGGCATGTAGCTGATGCCTTTCATGCCTTTTTCCGCGCCTTGCAGCTTTACCTCGCCGGGCCCGTCGATCAGCCCTGCCATGCGTTTGAACAGGGTCGATTTACCTGCGGCATTGGGCCCGACCACGGCGACCACCTGGCCGCCGACAAACTCGGTGGTGGTCACACCGCTGATGATCGTGCGCTGGCCATAGCTGGCGCCGAGGTCTTGCAGCTGGATCGTTACCATGAGTTTTTCTTTGCGCCGAGAATCAGAGAGATAAAGAACGGTACGCCGATCAGGGACGTGACCACGCCGATGGGGAAAATCGCGCCGGGGATCAGGGTTTTGCTGACCACCGAACTCGCCGACAGGATCAGTGCGCCGGTGAGCAACGAGGCCGGCAGGAAGAAACGTTGGTCTTCGCCAATCAGCATCCGCGCGATGTGCGGGCCGACCAGCCCGATAAAGCCGATGGTGCCGACGAAGGCCACGGGAAACGCAGCGAGCAGGCTGACCATGATCAGCGTCTGGAAACGCAGGCTGCGCACGTTGATACCGAAGCTGGCCGCCTTGTCATCCCCCAGCCGCAGGGCGGTGAGCGCCCAGGTGCGCCTGGCGAAAATCGGCAGGGTGATCAGGATCAGGGGTTCGGGGAGCAATGGAACAGTAAACGCACTTAAGCCCAGTACCTGCCCGCAAACCAGCGCTCTGTCTGGGGAGTACGATAAAACCACCGTTTTATGAAACCGTTTCCGCTATCGCGAGGAAAGGTCACCAACACCCGAAAATCAGTGCAATAAACCTTTCTCACGAATCAAAGTTCGTTAATTCGCAGTCGCTGACGAGTAAAACGAACTCTAATTCGGCTTACGTTGGTTTTCAGTTCCATTGCTCCCCAACCCCCACCTACGTCAAGCTGTCCTGGCTGCAAGCCTGGCACATCCGCGACGAAACCTATTCGGCGGCCTTGGCCGAGCTGGTCAACCACCAGTATCGCCACGCCTTTGCCGCCCACTGGGGCGACGGCACGACCTCATCCTCCGATGGCCAGCGCTTCCGCGCGGGTGGCCGGGGCGAGAGCACCGGGCACGTCAACCCGAAGTACGGCAGCGAGCCGGGACGGCTGTTCTACACCCATATCTCCGACCAGTACGCGCCGTTCAGCACCCGCGTGGTGAATGTCGGCGTCCGCGATTCCACCTATGTGCTCGACGGCCTGCTGTACCACGAGTCCGACCTGCGGATCGAGGAGCACTACACCGACACGGCCGGCTTCACCGATCACGTCTTTGCCCTGATGCACCTGCTAGGCTTCCGCTTCGCGCCGCGCATCCGCGACCTCGGCGAAACCAAGCTGTACGTGCCGCAGGGCGTGCAAGCCTACCCGACGTTGCGCCCGCTGATCGGCGGCACCCTGAACATCAAGCACGTGCGTGCCCACTGGGACGACATCCTGCGCCTGGCCAGCTCGATCAAGCAGGGCACCGTCACCGCCTCGCTGATGCTGCGCAAGCTCGGCAGCTACCCGCGCCAGAACGGACTGGCCGTGGCCCTGCGCGAGCTGGGCCGGATCGAGCGCACGCTGTTCATCCTCGACTGGCTGCAAAGCGTCGAGCTGCGCCGTCGCGTGCATGCCGGCCTGAACAAGGGTGAAGCGCGCAACTCCCTGGCCAGGGCGGTGTTCTTCAACCGCCTCGGCGAAATCAGGGATCGGAGCTTCGAGCAGCAGCGCTACCGGGCCAGCGGCCTCAACCTGGTGACGGCGGCTATCGTGCTGTGGAACACAGTGTATCTGGAACGCGCCACCCAGGGGCTGGTCGAGGCTGGTAAGCCGGTGGACGGCGAGCTGCTGCAATACCTGTCGCCGCTGGGTTGGGAACACATCAACCTAACCGGCGATTACGTCTGGCGGCAGAGCCGCCGGCTTGAAGACGGGAAGTTCAGGCCGCTACGGTTGCCCGGAAAACCTTAGCGTACGATTTTTTCCGTTTTCTCTATTCGCCCCTGCTAGAGGTGGGTTTGGGCGTCACTCGCCTTGCAGGCAGCACGGTGGAGTACCGGCTGGCGCTGTATCGCCCGGGAGAGGCCGATGCTTGTGCGGCAGGGACCGTGGTGCAGGTGTTCATCGAGCGCGCCAGCGGCCGGCCGGTACCGCTGCCGGAGGCGCTGCAAGTCATTTTGTCGGGCCTGCAGCTCGGTTCGCAGGCATGAAAAAGCCCCGCGGGTGAGGGCGGGGCTCTTGCTGCCTGAGGATGGTCTCAGGTATCAGTCGCGCCAGTGGCGCTTGTGCTTGCGGTGGCCGTAGTGGCGGCCACGGTCGTAATGACGGCGGTCGTCGTAGCCGCGACGGTAGCGGCGGTCGTCGTGACGGTCGTCATCATCGGCCTTGTTGCCCAGGTAGTTACCGAGCGCGCCACCGGCGCCGCCGCCTGCGGCTGCACCAATGTAGCTGCCGGTGGTACCACCCACCGAGCGACCGACCACGTTACCGCCTGCAGCGCCCAGTGCGCCGCCGATAGCGGCCTCACCACGCTGGCGCTTGTCGGCACCCCAGGGCACCTCCGGCCGCACCGCCCAGGCCGGCACCAATGGCGCCGCCAGTGCTACCACCGATGGAGTTGCCCACTACGGAGCCGAGTACCCCACCCAATGCGCCGCCAATGCCGGCCTCGGTATTGCCACCGGCCATGGCAACGCCGCTGAGCAAGCTGAAAGACAACAACAGAATCGAGGAGTACTTCTTCATCAAGAGAGCCTCATAAGGATGACGAGGGCGAATTTGCAGTTCCTTGAGGCGGCTGGCAACGAAAATCCGACGAGTAGCACGAGTTGTACACAATTCTCTAAGTTACTGTTTTATCGATGAAACTTTATCGATTTTCGTGTGTCTGAGGTAATTGTGACAAAGCCCTGAACCCCTGTGGAACAGGGCTTTTTTCGTTTTTACCCATACGCTTCGATTACACGATTCGCCCGTCGTCGCGCGCCCGCTCCAACTTGATGGCGACGAACTTGGAGGTCGGTGTATGGCTGCCCTCACCGATGCTTTCCAACGGGATCAGCGGATTCACTTCCGGGTAGTACGCCGCCGCCTGCCCAGCCGGGATATCGAACGCCAGCAGGGTGAAGCCCTGTACACGGCGCACATGCGAATCGCCCCACAACGAGACGATGTCGACCTTCTGCCCCGGCTGGAAGCCCAGGCGGATGATGTCGGCCTCGTTGACGAACAACACGTCACGCTGGCCGCGCACGCCACGGTAGCGGTCGTCCAGGCCATAGATGGTGGTGTTGTACTGATCGTGCGAGCGCATGGACTGCATGATCAGGTCCGGTACCTGGCCGCTGGCGCGTACCCGCTCGTCGAGCAGGGTGTCCGGCAGCAGGTTGGCCTTGAAGTTGGCGCGGCCGTTGGTGGTCTTCCACTGGCGGCTGGCTGCACTGTTGCCCAGGTAGAAGCCGCCTGGGTGGCTCAGGCGCTGGTTGAAGTCGGCAAAGCCTGCAATGGTGTCGCCGATCAAGTCCCGGATACGGTTGTAGTCGGCCACAAGCCAGTGCCAGTGGACCGGGTTTTTGCCAAGTGTGGCAGCGGCGATGCCGGCAACCACTGCCGGCTCCGAGCGCATGTGGGTCGATAGCGGCTTGAGCTGGCCGTTGGAGGCATGGACCATGCTGAAAGAGTCTTCAACGGTGACCGCCTGCGGCCCGTCGGCCTGCAGGTCGATATCGGTGCGGCCCAGGCACGGCAGGATCAGCGCCTGTTTGCCGTGGACCAGGTGGCTGCGGTTGAGCTTGGTGCTGATGTGCACGGTCAGCGCGCAGTTGCGCAGGGCCTGCGCGGTACGCTCGGTATCCGGGGTGGCCTGGGCGAAGTTGCCACCCAGCCCGATGAACACCTTGGCGCGGCCGTCGAGCATGGCGTGGATCGCTTCGACGGTATTGTGGCCATTGTGCCGCGGTACCGGGAAATTGAAGCGTTTTTCGATGGCATCGAGCAGCGCCACCGGCGGGCGTTCGTTGATACCCATGGTGCGGTCGCCCTGCACGTTGCTGTGGCCGCGTACCGGGCACAGCCCTGCGCCAGGCACACCGATGTTGCCGCGCAGCATCTGCAGGTTGACGATTTCCTGGATGGTGGGCACCGAGTGGCGGTGTTGGGTGATGCCCATCGCCCAGCACATGATCACCCGTTTGCCGCGGCAGTACATGCGTGCAGCCAGCTCGATGTCCGCAAGCTCAAGGCCCGACTGCTCCTGAATGTGCGCCCACGAGGTGGCGTCCACTGCAGCCAGGTACTGATCGACACCGTGACCATGCTCGGCGATGAATACGTGATCGAATACCGCCGGCTCGCCTTTGGCCTGCGCCTCACGCTCCCACTGCAGCAGGAACTTGGCCATGCCACGCAGCAGCGCCATGTCGCCGCCCAGGGCCGGGCGGAAGAACGCCGTGTTGGTCGGCCGGTCGCTGTTGGTCAGCATTTCCAGCGGGTTCTGCGGGTGCTGGAAGCGCTCCAGGCCACGCTCCTTGAGCGGGTTGATACACACCACCTGGGCGCCACGCTTCACGGCATCGCGCAGCGGGTCGAGCATGCGCGGGTGGTTGGTGCCGGGGTTCTGGCCCCAGACGAAGATCGCATCGGCGTGTTCGAAATCATCGAAGGTGACAGTGCCCTTGCCCACACCGATGCTTTGCCCCAAGGCTACCCCGCTGGCCTCGTGGCACATGTTCGAGCAGTCGGGGAAGTTGTTGGTGCCGTATGCACGCACGAACAGCTGGTACAGGAACGCCGCTTCGTTGCTGGCCCGCCCGGAGGTATAGAACTCGGCCTGATCGGGGCTTGCCAGGTTGTTCAGCTCACGGGCGATCAGGGCAAAGGCTGCATCCCAGGCGATCGGCTGATAGCGGTCGCTGGCCGGGTCGTAGACCATCGGTTCGGTCAGGCGGCCTTGGTATTCCAGCCAGTAGTCGCTCTGCTCAAGCAGCGCGCTGACGCTGTAGCGGGCGAAGAAGGCCGCATCGACTCGGCGCTTGGTGGCTTCCCAGTTGACCGCCTTGGCGCCGTTCTCGCAAAACTTGACCATGCCGCTTTCGGGCGAGTCGCCCCAGGCGCAACCGGGGCAGTCGAAGCCGCCATTCTGGTTGGTCTTGAGCAGGGCGCGAAGGTTCTTCAGCGCATTGTCGCTGCCAACCCAGGCCTTGGCCACGCTGCGCAAGGCGCCCCAGCCACCGGCGGGGCCGTGGTAGGGCTTGTAGCGTGGAGGGGAGGCTGGGGCGTTGTCTGGAAGAGGCTGGTACGAGGTCACGGCTATTACGACTCCGCCGCAGGGCTATAGACCCGCGGTGCACTGTGTTTGGGCAGATGAATGAGGTTGAGGTTGTGCTTGCGCGCCCATTGCAGGGCAAGGCCGGTAGGGGCCGAGAGGCTGACCAGCGTCTGGATGCCGGCCCGCAGGACTTTCTGGATCAGTTCCAGGCTGCAGCGGCTGGTGACGATCGCCAGGCCACCTTCGGTGGCGACGCCCTGGCGCAGCAGGGCGCCGATCAGCTTGTCCAGGGCGTTGTGGCGGCCAATGTCTTCGCGGCCGAGCAGCAGTTCGCCCTGGGCGTTCATGAACAATGCCGCATGCACGGCGCCACAGTGCTGGCCCAGCGGCTGGAAGGCATCGATGCGCTCACGCAGGCCCACCAGCCACTGCGCCGGTGGCAATGGCGCGCCAGGCAGCTCGGCCAGCTCCGGCAGCGCCTGCTCCAGGGCTTCGACGCCACACAGGCCGCAACCGCTGGTGCCGGCCAGTTGGCGGCGCTGGTTTTTCAGGTTCCAGAATGCGCGGCTGGAAATCTCCAGGTCGGCGTACAACGCCGAGCCGCTGCCGGAAAGCTTCAGGTCGTAGATGTCTGCGGTGCCATCGACAATGCCGCTGCCAACGCTGAAGCCGACCGCAAAGTCTTCAAGGTCGGTGGGGCTGACCAGCATCACGGCCTGGTTGAGGCCGTTGTAGACGATAGCCAGGGCGACTTCTTCGGCCAGCGGCGTGCTGGCACGCGCAGCGTCGTCGAGCTGGACGTAATCGTAGGTGTTGCTGGCGGCAGGCAAGGCCAGAGGCGTCGAGGCCGCGCAGACCGGAGGTTTGCTGTTCATCGGGGCTGGTTGTTCATCGGCGCTGACTACCGGCGGCTTTTTGATAGCACCAGCCTAGGCCTGCGGGCCGGTCACGTCTAATCGCTAGGGTCTATGCCTTGATAGACCGCGTCGATTGGTCGCAGTGGGGCGGGGGAGGAAATCCTGGCCTAGACTCGTGTTTCCGAGGTTATCGTCAACATGGAGAACGCAATGAGCCTTTTCAGTTTCGTGAAGGAAGCCGGCGAGAAGTTGATCGACCTGCTGACCCCAGGCAATGCCAATGCCGAGGAGCAGCTGAAGAAACACGTGGAGAGCGTCGGCCTGGGTAACCCGAACATCACCGCTACGGTAGAGGGTGACAAGATCACCCTCAAGGGCGAGGTGGCCAGCCAGGAGGAGAAGGAGAAAATCATCCTCGCGGCCGGCAACATAAGTGGTGTGGCCAGCGTTGATGATCAGATCACTGTAACTGGGCCGGTCGTTCAGGCTGCGCGGTTCGTAACCGTGAAAAAGGGTGACACGCTGTCAGCCATTGCCGTGGTCGTGTATGGCAACGCCGGCCAGTACAACAAGATCTTCGAAGCCAACAAGCCGATGCTCAAGCACCCGGACAAGATCTATCCGGGGCAGGTGCTGCGGATTCCGGACTGACAGATCTCTATCGTCTGCTCCGGCCAATCGCCGGCAAGCCGGCCACAGGACAAGCACCGCTCTGAATAGGTGTGGAGTACCTGTGGCCGGCTTGCCGGCGATCTGGCCTTAAAGACCTACCAGCAACTCCCGGTAATCCTCGACTGCCGCAAACTCCTGGGTATCGCGCGGCGCCGCCTGGCTATCGGGCTGGCGCACGGCCAGCAAATGCCCCACGCCAAACCGCTGGGCACTGCGCAGAATGGCCAAGGTGTCGTCGATGAACAGGCTGCGCCCAGGCTCGAACCCGATATCGGCCTGCAACGCATCCCAGAACTGCGGGCTTTCTTTCGGGTAGCCGTAATCATGCGAACTGATCAGCCGCTCGAAATACGGCGCCAGTTCCACCCGCTCCAGCTTCAACGACAGCGAATCGCGGTGCGCATTGGTGATCATGACCACGCGCTTGCCGGCCTGGCGGATCGCTGCCAGGAAGGTATCGGCGTCTGGGCGCAGGGCGATCAGGTCGGCGATCTCGCGCTTGAGTTCGCGGATCGGCAAGTTCAGCTCGCGGCTCCAGAAGTCCAGGCAGTACCAGTTGAGCGTGCCGGCATTGCGTTCGAACAGCGGCTGCAGCTCCATTTCGGCCATCGCCCGGCTTACGCCGTGCACCTGGGCGTAGCGCTGGGGCAGGTGCTCCAGCCAGAAGCGGTTGTCGTAGTGCAAATCGAGCAGCGTGCCGTCCATGTCCAGCAGGACAGTATCGATGGCAGACCAGGGAAGAACAGGCATGGGAAACTCTCGTTCAGTCGGCAAGCCACGGTATAGTAACCCGTTCACGCCAAGGAGCCGCCCCATGCGCCAGAAACCCACCGTTCTCAGCCGCGAGATCGTCGCCAGCAGCCGCTTGTTCCGCGTCGAGGCCGTGCAGTTGCGTTTCAGCAACGGCAACGAGCGCACCTACGAGCGCCTGGTCGGGCGCGGCAATGGATACGGCGCCGTCATGATCGTGGCCATGCTCGATGCCGAACACGCGGTGCTGGTGGAGGAGTATTGCGGTGGCACAGATGAATACGAACTGTCCCTGCCCAAAGGCCTGATCGAACCGGGCGAGGATGTGCTGGCAGCGGCTGACCGGGAACTCAAGGAAGAAGCCGGCTTTGGCGCGCGCCAGCTGGAACACTTGACCGAGCTGTCGCTGTCCCCCGGCTACATGAGCCAGAAGATCCAGGTGGTGCTGGCCACCGACCTTTACGAAGAGCGGCTGGAGGGCGACGAGCCGGAGCCGATGCGGGTCGACAAGGTCAACCTTCGCGAACTCTCGGCGCTGGCCATGCACCCCCAGTTCAGCGAGGGGCGGGCGCTGGCGGCGTTGTACCTGGCGCGTGACCTGCTGATTCAGCGGGGGCTGCTCGACGTATGAACGACCAGCAACTGATGCATGAAGTGGTGAAACTGGCCGGCCTGGCAGGGCAGGCGATCCTGCCGTTCTGGCGCGCCGACGTGGCGGTGACCAACAAGGCGGATGATTCGCCGGTGACCGCCGCCGACCTGGCCGCACACCGGGTTATCGCTGACGGCCTGCAGGCAATGGCGCCGCAGATCCCCGTGCTGTCCGAGGAAGACTGCAATATTCCGTTGGCCGAGCGCCAGGGCTGGCAGCGCTGGTGGCTGGTCGACCCTTTGGACGGTACCAAGGAGTTCATCGCGGGCAGCGAAGAGTTCACCGTCAATATCGCGCTGATCGAAAACGGCGAAGTGGTGTTTGGCGTGGTTTCGATGCCCACCAGCGGCCGCTGTTATTTCGGTGGCCAAGGCCTGGGTGCCTGGCGGGCAGAGGCGGGCGGCGAGCCCCAGCCGGTCCAGGTCCGTAACGCGCCACCTGCCGATGGTCGTTTCACCGTGGTGGCCAGCCGTCGCCATTCCAGCCCACAGCAGGAAGCGTTGTTGTCTGGCCTTGGCGCTGCTGTCGGTGAGCTGGAGCTGGCCAATATCGGCAGCTCGCTCAAGTTCTGCCTGCTGGCCGAAGGCAGCGCCGACTGCTACCCGCGCCTGGCGCCGACCTCGCAGTGGGACACCGCTGCGGCGCAAGGTGTGCTGGAAGGGGCAGGCGGCGAAGTGATCGGCGTGGATGGCCAGCCGTTCCGCTACCCGCCACGCGAATCCCTGCTCAACCCCTTCTTCCTGGCACTTCCCGCGGCTGCCAGCTGGCGTCAGGCGCTGATCCAGCTCGCCTCAGCGATGTAACACATACTGCCCGCTGAACCTCACGGCGGGCTCGTCGCTGCCAGCATTGCAAACCGTGGTGTCCAGCGTCAGCCGCGCACGGCCACGGCGCTGATACATCGCAACGAAGCGCTCCCAGGTTTTTTCGTCCGGTGCGGCGCAGCGCGCCACTGCCGTGCCGGTGACCGGCAGCGGGTAGCTGATCTGCCCTTCCTGAATGACGATATGCCCGTCGTCGATGCCCAGCTCGCGCAGGCGCAGGTGCAACCAGCCCCAGCCCACCAGCACGGCGGCGCAGTACAGGCTGCCGCCGAACATGGTGCTTTTGTGGTTGACGTTGGCGGCCAGCGGCAGCTGCAGGCGCAGGCTCTGCCCTTGCCAATCGATGACCTGCAGGCCCATTTCACGGGTCAGGGGAATGTCGCTGTGCAGGACGCCCTGCAGGTACTGGCTGTCGCTGTTCATGGGCGGTTGTCCTCGTGGTCGTCAGGCCCGCTGTGGCCACCGTCAAAACTGAGGCCGTGCTTGCGCAGCTTGTCATGCAAGGTTTTGCGCGGGATACCGAGTGCCTCTGCCAGGCTGCGCATGGAGCTGTGCGGCTGGCCCAGTTCGGCGGCAATCAACGAACGCTCGAACTGCTCGACCTGTTCGCTGAGGTTGCCCAGCTGAAGCGGGGCTGTGGGCGCTGCGGCAGCGGGCGCCTGGTTATCGAGCGCCAGCTCCAGGCCAAGGGCGAAACGCTCGGCGGCGTTTTGCAGTTCGCGCACATTGCCTGGCCAGGCATGGCGCAGCAGCATGGCCCGGTGCGCTGGCTGCAGGGTTTGCGGTGGCAGGCCGTGGCGTTGGCTGGCGGTATCGGCGAAATGCTGGAACAGCACCAGGATGTCATCCCCTCGCTCGCGCAGCGGCGGGATGCGCAGCGGTGCCACGTTCAGGCGGTAGTAAAGGTCGGCACGGAAGCGGCCTTGGTCGGCGGACTGGCGCAGGTCCTCCTTGGTTGCGGCAATGATGCGGATGTCCAGTGGGATCAACTGGTTGCCGCCCAGGCGCTCGACCACCCGTTCCTGCAGCAGGCGCAGCAACTTCACCTGCACGTCCAGGCTCATGCTTTCGATTTCGTCGAGGAACAGCGTGCCGCCATTGGCGAACTCGAACTTGCCGATGCGGCGCTTCTGCGCGCCGGTGAACGCGCCGGGCTCATGGCCGAACAGCTCGCTTTCGACCACCGACTCGGCCAGGGCGCCGGCATTGATGGCCACGAATGGCCCATCGCGGCGGCTGGACAGGTCGTGCAGGGCGCGGGCCACCACCTCCTTGCCAGCGCCGGTTTCGCCGAGGATGAGCACGTCGGCGCGGGTGCCGGCCAAGGCGCCGATCTGTTCGCGTAGGCGCTGCATGGCGGGCGAATGGCCGACCAGGCGGGTGGCCAGTTGCTGGCGGTCGCTCAAGGCCAGGCGCAGGCTGCGGTTGTCGAGCACCAGCCGGCGCAGGGCCAGGGCGCGGCGCACGCTGTCGAGCAGGGCTTCACTGGCAAAAGGTTTTTCAAGGAAGTCGTAGGCGCCGGCACGCATGGCCTGCACCGCCAGGGGCACATCGCCGTGGCCGGTGATCAGCAGCACTGGCAGTTCCTTGTCACGCCCGTGCAATTGTTCGAGCAGTTGCAAGCCATCGATGCCGGGCATGCGGATGTCGCTGACCACCACGCCAGGCCAGTCGGGCTCCAGGCGCTCGGCCAGGCCTTGGGCGTCGGCCAGGGCAACCACCTTCAGCCCCGCCAGGTCGAGGGTTTGGCTCAAGGCCTGGCGCAGGTGTGGGTCGTCGTCGACCAGCAGCACCTGGGCTTGGCTGTCGATCTGTATCTCGGGGGTCATGCCGAGGGGTCCTCCGATGGTTGCAGGTTGGCGCCGGGCGCTGCCACGCGCATTTGCAGGGTGAGCAGGGCGCCGCCTTCCGGGTGGTTGGCCAGCAGCAGTTCACCGCCCAGGGCACGCATCAGGCTTTCGCAGATGGCCAGGCCCAAGCCCAGGCCCTGGGTGCGGGTCTTGGTGGTGAAGAACGGCTCCTTGGCGTGCTCGAGGGCCTGCCGGCTGAAGCCCGGGCCATTGTCGCGGATGAACAGGTAGACGTAGTCATCGCGCTTTTCGGCACTCAGCCACAGGCGGCGCGGGTTGGCTTTTTCAGTCAGGGCATCGAGGGCGTTGGCCAGCAGGTTGCCGAGCACCTGGCGCAGGCGTGTCTCCCCGGCCTGTACCCACAGGGTGGCATCGGGCAGGTCACGGATCAGCTCAACGGCCATCGCTCGGCGGCGTTTGGCCAGAAGCGCCAGGGCGTCGTCCAGCGCCGGCTGCAGGGCCACGCTTTCCGGCGCATGGCGGTCCCGCCGGGCGAAGGCCCGCAAGTGAGCGATGATCGAGGCCATGCGCCCGGTCAGTTCGCCGATCAGCTTGAGGTTGCCGCGGGCATCTTCAGTGCGCTGGTGATCGAGCAGGATCTCGGCGTTTTCCGCGTAACTGCGGATGGCTGCCAAGGGCTGGTTCAGTTCGTGGCTGATGCTCGCCGACATGGTGCCGAGCACCGACAGCTTGCCCGCCTGCACCAGCTCGTCCTGTGCGCGCACCAGCTCCTGCTGGGCATTCTCGCGCTCCAGTACCGCGCTTTTCAGGCGGTTGTTGAGGCCTTCCAGGTCGGCGGTGCGCTGGGCCACACGATTTTCCAGCTCCTGGCGGCCCCGGGCTTCGAAGTCGATACGGTCGATATAGTGCCGGCGGCGTTGCATCACCAGGCCGGCCAGCAGCATCAGCACCAGCAGTGCGCCGCCACCAATGGCCATGACGGTTTGCACCGAACGGTCGACCAGCATGCGTGGTGCGAGGATGCTGACCTGCCAGCCGGTCTCCTTGATGTCACGCGTCTGGGTCAGCCAAGCGTTCTGGTTGAGTACCAGCGGCTGTGGCGCCTGGGTCGGGTAGGGCTGGATGGCGATGATCGCCTGGCGCTCGGCCTCGGTCAGCTCGCGCGTGGCGCGAAAGCGCCAGTCGGGCCGCGAGGTGAGGATCACCACACCGTTGTGGTCGGTCAGCAGCAATTGCTCGGGCGTATTGCCCCAGAGGGTCTCGGTGTGGTCCAGGTCGACCTTGACCACCAATACCCCGACGATGCGTTCACGGTCATGCACGGCAGCGGCAAAAAAGTAGCCGCGCTTGGCCGACGTGGTGCCTTGGCCGAAGAAGCGCCCAAGTTGCCCGGCCATGGCCTCGTTGAAGTACGGGCGGAAGGCGAAATTGCGGCCCACGAAGCTGTCGCGCTTGTCCCAGTTGGAGGCGGCCAGGGTATTGCCGCTGACGTCCATCAGGTACATCACCTCGGCACCGGTCTGGTGGGCGATGTCTTTGAGCAGGCGGTTGGCGTTGGTCACCGCTTCGAGCTTGAACGGGTCGGCCAGTACGCCGCGCAGCGCCGGCAATTCGCCAAGAATCTGCGGCAGGGTTTCGTAGCGGTGCAGGGTGCCGAGCAGGTTGGCGACGTACAGGTCCAGGGTCTGGCGATTCTGCGACGCCAGTTCGTCCTGATAATAGCGTTCGGCAAGGTGATGCAGCGGCCACAGCAAAGGGGCCAGGCACAGGGCCAACAGGGCCAGGCTGCGCCAGCGGGGACGGCGTGGGTGCGTGGGTTTTGCAATCATCGCGTAAATGCGCCAGAAGGGTCTGGCGCAATTATGCGCTACTTGAGGCAGTCGATCAGCGCCTGCTGCCAGTGCGGTAGCGTTACGCCCCACTCGCGGGCCAGGCGTGAGCAGTCCAGGCGCGAGTTGGCCGGCCGGCGCGCGGGCGTGGGGTATTCGCTGGAGGGGATCGGCAGCAGCTCGGCGCAGGGCAGGCCGCGGGCCTTGAGCTGCTCGCCGATGGCCTGGGCAAAGCCGAACCACGAGGTCTGGCCTTGGGCGGCCAGGTGATAGGTGCCCCAGGCACCGGCCCGGCCAGCCTGCCAGCGCTCGATCAGCACGCGGGTGCTGAGGGCGATGGTCGTGGCCCAGGTTGGCGCGCCGATCTGGTCGTCGACCACTCGCAGTTGCGGTTTTTCCTGCAGCAGGCGTTGCATGGTCAGCAGGAAGTTGCGCCCGTGCAGCGAGTACACCCAGCTGGTACGCAGAATCAGGTGTGCGCCGCCCACGGCAGCGACGGCCTGCTCACCGGCAAGCTTGCTGCGCCCGTAGACACCGAGCGGGTTGGGTACGTCCTGCTCGTTGTATGGCGTGGCCTTTTCCCCGTCGAACACGTAGTCGGTGGAGTAGTGAATCAGCGGTGCGCCAAGGCGCAGCGCTTCTTCGGCAAGCACGCCTGGGGCTTGGGCATTGATCGCAAAGGCGGTGTCCGGCTCGGTTTCGGCCTGGTCCACTGCGGTGTAGGCGGCAGCATTGATGATCAGCCCGGGGGCAAGCTGGCGCAGCGGTTCACGCAAGGCCTCGGGCTGTGCCAGGTCCAGTTGGTCGCGGCCCAGCAGGTGTATCTCGCCCAGGCCGGCCAGCTGTGTTTTCAGCGCTTGGGCGACCTGGCCATTGTGGCCACACACGAGCACCCTCATGGGAACAGGTCCGCGTCAGCCAGCAGTGCGCCGGCCTGGTCCTTGGCCGACAGCTGCGGCGCTTCCACGCCCCAGTCGATGGCCAGCTGTGGATCATCCCAGCGGATGCAGCGCTCGGCGGCGGGGTTGTAGTAGTCGGTGGTCTTGTACAGGAAGTCCGCCGATTCGCTCAGCACCAGGAAACCATGGGCGAACCCTGGCGGGATCCAGAACTGGCGGTGGTCTTCGGCGCACAGGCGGGTGGCTACCCAGCGGCCGAATGTCGGTGAGCTGCGGCGAATGTCCACGGCCACATCCAGCACTTCGCCCAGCACAACCCGCACCAGTTTCCCCTGAGGGTTATCGATCTGGTAGTGCAGCCCGCGGAGCACGCCGCGCTGTGAGCGGGAGTGGTTGTCCTGGACGAAATGGGCGTCAAAGCCTGTCAGCCGCGCAAACTCGCGGGCATTGAAGCTTTCGAAGAAAAAGCCGCGGCTGTCACCGAAGAGCTTGGGCTCGATGATCAGTACGTCGGGTATGTCTGTTGCGATTATGTTCATGGCAATTTTCTGACCAGTGTACTCAGGGGTGGACCGTACCGGCCTCGTTCAATGTAGCCGCCTTGGCGCTTTGCAGCCCGGATTGCCATCATGACCGAGCGTGGACGCACGATCATCATTTCATCATTGCCACTTGTGTATCGGCCTTGGCAGTGGCGAGATAAGCGAAAAGTAAAAGAGGTTCCATCTTCATGCCCCTCAGCACCCTGATCCAGCGTTCCAGCCTGCCAAGCCCTTCGCTCAGCGAAGCCCAGGCGCATGCCTTGCTTCAGGCGCATTACGACCTGGCCGGCAGCCTGACTACGCTTGGCAGCCAGCAAGACCTGAACTTGCGTCTGGATACGGGGCAGGAGCGGTTTGTGCTCAAGGTTTGCCACGGCAATTATGCCCAGATGGAACTGGAGGCGCAGCATGCGGCGCTGGCTTACCTGCGCGGGCAAGGGTTGCCGGTACCTGCCGTACGCCCGGCACGCGACGGCCAGTCGTTGTTGGCACTGGACATCGATGGCCAACCGCTGCGCGCCCGCCTGCTCGATTATATAGAAGGGCAGCCGCTGACCCGCCTCAAGCACATGCAGCCTCGCCTGATGGCCGAACTGGGCGCGCTGTGCGCCCGGGTCGACAAAGCCTTGGCCGATTTCGACCACCCAGGCCTGGTGCGCACCCTGCAATGGGACCCGCAACACGCCCAGGCGCTGATCGAGCATTTGTTGCCAGTGCTGCAGGATGCCGGGCAGCGCGCCTGCCTGGAGCAGGCCACTGGCCTGGCCGCCGCACACCTGGCACCGCTGGTGGACGCCTTGCCGAGCCAGGCCGTGCACCTGGACATCACCGATGACAATGCCGTCTGGGCCCGCGATGAGCAGCGCCAGTGGCAACTGCAGGGCATCATCGATTTCGGTGACCTGGTGCGTACCTGGCGCATTGCCGACTTGTCGGTGACCTGCGCGGCCTTGCTGCACCATGCCGAAGGCGACCCGCTGCGCATCCTGCCGGCCGTGCGCGCTTACCAGGCCCTCAACCCGCTGAGCGAAACCGAGTTGCGCGCCCTGTGGCCGCTTGTGCTCAACCGCGCTGCGGTGCTGGTGCTCAGCAGTGAGCAACAACTGGCCGTGGACCCGGGCAACCAGTACATCCGTGACAACATCGCCCATGAGTGGGAGATCTTCGATACCGCTACCGCCGTGCCTTTTGCCCTGATGGAAGCGGCCATTCTGCAGGCCGCCGGCATCGAACCGAGCCGACCGGACCTCGCCGATTGTGCCCTGTTGCTGCCGGACCTCGCCCGCGAGGCGGTAACGCGCGTCGACCTGGGTGTGCTCAGCCCCCACTGCCAGGCCGGTAACTGGGAGCAGCCCGGCTTCGATCAGCGTCAGCTGACGGCCCAGCCCGCGCCTGCTTGCAGCCTGCATGGCCAGTATCGCCTGTCGCAAACCCATATCGACCGCCCTGACGAGCCGGCCACCTGCGCCCTGGGCGTCGAATTGCATGTGCCCAACGGCAGTGCGGTACAGGCCCCGCAAGCCGGGACCTGGCAGCGCCACGGCGATGGCCGTGGCTGCTTGCGCACGGCACAGTGGGCCTTGTGGCTCAGTGGCCTGGAAGATACCCCCGCAGACGGGCAGGCCGTGGCCAAGGGACAGGCGCTGGGCAGCAGCTGTGGTTTTCTCAGTGTGCAGCTGTGCCTGGACGCCGGCATCCAGCCGCCACTGTTCGCTGCACCTTCCCAGGCTGCCGCCTGGCTGGCGCTGTGCCCCTCGCCTGCAGCTTTGCTGGGTTTCGACTGCGATGCCGAGCCGCTGGTCGACCCCCAGGCATTGCTGGCCCGCCGCGACGCCAGCTTTGCCCGCTCGCAGAAGCACTACTATGCACAGCCACCACACATCGAGCGCGGCTGGCGCAACTACCTGATCGACATGCAAGGCCGCTCCTACCTCGACATGCTCAACAACGTCGCGGTACTCGGCCATGGTCACCCTCGCATGGTGGCCGAGTCGGCACGGCAATGGTCGTTGCTCAATACCAACTCGCGCTTCCATTACGCGGCCATTGCCGAGTTTTCCGAGCGCCTGCTCAAGTTGGCGCCGGCGGGCTTTGACCGAGTGTTCTTGGTCAACAGTGGTACCGAGGCCAACGACCTGGCCATTCGCCTGGCCTGGGCCTACAGCGGCGGGCGCGACCTGCTCAGCGTGCTGGAGGCCTACCATGGCTGGTCGGTGGCGACCGATGCCATTTCCACGTCCATTGCCGACAACCCGCAAGCCCTGGAAACCCGGCCCGACTGGGTGCACCCGGTCGAGGCGCCGAATACCTTCCGTGGCCGCTACCGTGGCGCAGACAGTGCCGGCGACTACATGCGTGACGTCGATGCCAAGCTTGCCGACCTCGATGCCCGTGGCCGTCAGCTGGCCGGCATGATCTGCGAGCCGGTTTACGGCAACGCCGGTGGTATCTCGCTGCCTGCGGGTTACTTGAAAGAGGCGTATGCCAAGGTCCGTGCCCGCGGCGGTGTGTGCATCGCCGATGAAGTGCAGGTGGGCTATGGCCGCCTGGGTGAGTACTTCTGGGGCTTCGAGGAGCAGGGTGTGGTGCCCGACATCATCACCATGGCCAAGGGTATGGGCAACGGCCAGCCACTGGGGGCGGTGATTACCCGGCGCGAGATTGCCGAGGCGCTGGAGGCGCAGGGCTACTTCTTCTCCTCGGCTGGCGGCAGCCCGGTGAGTTGCCGTATCGGCATGGCGGTGCTGGACGTGATGGACGAGGAGGGGTTGTGGCAGAACACCCGCGAAACCGGGCGGTATTTCAAAGCGCGCCTGCAAGCGTTGGTCGATAAACATCCGCTTGCCGGTGCCACGCATGGTTCGGGTTTCTATCTGGGGCTGGAGCTGGTGCGTGACCGCCAGACGCTGGAGCCGGCCACTGAGGAAACCATGGTGCTGTGCGACCGCCTGCGTGACCTGGGGATCTTCATGCAGCCGACCGGCGACTACCTGAACATCCTCAAGATCAAGCCGCCGATGTGCACCACGCGCGCCAGCGTGGACTACTTTGTGAACAGTGTGGACCGCATCCTGTCCGAAGGGTTGTAAGTATCAGCGATGCCGCTCATGTCGATTGTTATCGGCCTGAGCGGCATTTTTATCAGCCGTTCAGCGTTTTCATTCTTTTAATACCGATATATATCGGTTATAAAATCGGCATCCAAATTGACCATCGGCCTAGGGCCTTTGCAGAGGTTACCCATGAAAACCCTCAACTCCACCCCCCGCGCCGACGGTTTCCACATGCCCGCCGAATGGGCGCCGCAAAGCCAGGTGTGGATGGTCTGGCCCGAGCGTTCGGACAACTGGCGCCTGGGAGGCAAGCCTGCCCAGGCTGCCCACGTCACCCTGGCCAAGGCCATCGCCCGCTTCGAGCCGGTTACCGTGGCTGTTTCTGCCGGCCAGTACGAAAACGCCCGCCGTCAACTCGACCTGCCCAACATCCGTGTGGTGGAAATCAGCAACGACGACGCCTGGGTGCGTGATACCGGCCCGACCTTCGTCATCAACGATTCGGGCGAGGTGCGCGGTGTGGATTGGGGCTTCAACGCCTGGGGCGGCTTCGACGGCGGCCTGTACGCGCCGTGGAACCGCGACGAGGAGCTGGCAGCCAAGGTGCTGGAGATGGAGCGTTGCCAGCGCTACCAGACCGAAGGCTTCGTGCTTGAGGGCGGCTCGATCCATGTGGACGGTGAGGGCACCCTGATCACTACCGAAGAGTGCCTGCTCAACCGCAACCGCAACCCGCACCTGAACCGTGAGCAGATCGAAGAGATCCTGCGTGAGCACCTGGCGGTGGAGACCATCGTCTGGCTGCCCGATGGCCTGTACAACGACGAAACCGATGGCCACGTCGACAACTTCTGCTGTTACGTCAGCCCAGGCGAAGTGTTACTGGCCTGGACCGATGATTCCAACGACCCCAACTATGCGCGCTGCCATGCTGCCTATGACGTGCTGAAAAACAGCCGTGATGCCAAAGGCCGCGAGTTTGTGGTGCACAAGATGCCCATTCCTGGCCCGCTGTTCGCCACTGAAGAAGAGTGCGCCGGTGTCGATCACGTGGTCGGTAGCCAGGAGCGAGACCCGTCGGTACGCCTGGCCGGGTCCTACGTGAACTTCCTGATCGTCAACGGCGGCATCATCGCGCCAAGCTTCAATGACCCGGCAGATGCCCAAGCCAGAGCCATTCTGGCCAAGGTCTTCCCGGACCACGAAGTGGTGATGATCCCCGGGCGTGAGCTGCTGCTGGGCGGTGGCAACATCCACTGCCTGACTCAGCAGCAACCGGCGCCGGTCAAGCGCTGAAGCAACGCTGCAGAAAAAGCCCGTCGCCTGACGGGTTTTTTTTGGGCCGCGACGTCCGGCATGTCGAAATGGCATATGTTTTGTATTGTTTTCAGGGAGTTAACTCAGCAGTACGGTCACTCCGTTCTGTAACAATCAAGACGTAGATTAGCCGCTCACGGGGTAAGGAGTACGTGTAGACATGAACACAGCAAGTGAGACGGCTTTGCGCCCATCGGCAGTAAATCACCAAGCGCTGAAAACCTTGGCACATTGGTTGAAACACCATGGAAGCAATCGGGTCAGGACGACCGACCCACGACGTTTGCTGGATGGCCGCTACCCGCAGGGCCTGATCAGCGATGCGGAGCTGGAAGCGCTGCTGGGCGTGTGGCACTGAACAGGGCAGGAGCCCGCACCGAGAAACGCCACCGTGCTTGCGGTGGCGTTTTCATTTGCAGGCCTTGAAGCCTCAGAAGCTGTAAGTCCCGGTGACCACCAGGCTGCGTGGGTCGCCGATCTGAATCTGCGCCGCACTGGTCGCCGAACTGTAGTAAGTCTTGTCAGTGATGTTGCTCAGCGCCGCACGTACGTCCCAGTCACGGGTGCGCAACCCCACCAGCGCATCCCAGCGCCCATATCCTGGCATTACCGTGGTGTTCTGGTTGTCGGCATAACGCTCACCCACCAGCGTCAGCCCTGTTTCGGCGTACCAGCCCAACTCCGGTTTCCAGGTTACGAACAGGCTGGCATTGCGTTTGGCCACGTCGTTGATGCGGTTACCTTCAAGGTTGTTGTTGTCTTTGACGATGGTCGCGTCCTGCAAGCCGATGCCACCGCGAACGTACCAGTTGCCGACGACGTTGCCTGTCGCAGTCAGTTCGATGCCACGCGAGCGTTGCAGCCCGCTCAGCAAGGTGATTTCCGGGTTGTTCGGGTCACGTGTGCGGCGGTTGTACAACTCCAGTTCGTAAACAGCGAGGGTGGTGGTCAGGCGCTCGTCGAGCCAGTCGCTTTTTACCCCAAGCTCCTTCTGCCGCGTCAGCTCCGGGCTGGTGTCGTTGGTATTGCCGGCTGCGCCCGGCGTGATACCGATCAGGCCTCCGCCGACGGGCGAGAAGGTCTTGCTCCACGACGCGTAGAACGAGTGGTCGCGCCACGGCGTATAGACCACGCCCAGGCGCGGGCTGGTGGTGTTGCTGTCCTGTTGTTCTGACAGGTTGCGTATCTTGTTGGTGGTCTTTACCTCGAACTGGTCAAAGCGCACCCCCGCCAGGATCTGCCATTGATCGTTGAGGCGAATCTGGTCCTGCAGGTACAGGCCACGGCTGTCGACCACGGTATGGTTGTTGCTCGACAGCACCATCGGCCCGGTGTGCTGCAGGGCGCGGTTGGGGTTGTTCAGGTCCAGGCCCGGTACCGGACGGCCGCCGGCCGATGCGGCGGCAGCCGTGTACAGGGTTGGGTCGCGGCGCTGGTTGCCGAACTCCAGGCCCAGCAGCAGTTTGTGCTCCACGCCCCAGGTGGCGAAATCGCCTTCGGCTTCAAGGTTGTTGAACAGGTTGCGGGTGTTCAGGTCTTGTTGCCAGCGTTGGCGGGTCACCGTGTTGTTGCTGGCGTTGTAGCCGGTGAGGTAGGTGTTGTCGAACTCGCTGTCGAGCTTGAACAGGCCCAGGGTATGGCGCAGTTGCCAGGTGTCGTTGAGCTGGTAGTTGAGCCGTGAATGCAAAGACTGCGCACGATCATCGATGTAGTCGCGCTGGGTATCGCCGTAGGTGGTGCTGCGGCTGACATCCGCCGGGCGCCCATTCACGCCGGGGATGCCGCGGTCGGGGGTACGGTTGTAACGGCTGTACTCGTACTGCACCAGCCAGTCGAGGTCGGGGCTGAGCTGCCAGCTCATCGACGGCGCGAACAGTTGGCGGTTGCCATCGATGCCGTCACGGAAGCTGTTGTTGTCCTGGTTGCCCATGTTCAGGCGCAGGCTGATGTTGTCGCTGGGGTCGGCGCTAAGGTCGGCATACAGGCTGCGCAGGTCTTCGCTACCGCCCTGGGCTTGGATGGAGGAGCGGCGGCCACGTTCCGGCGCCTTGCTCACCCGGTTGACGATGCCACCCTGGCTGCCACGGCCATACAGCACTGCTGCCGGCCCCTTGAGCACTTCGACACGCTCAATGTTGTGCAGGTCGCGCGTGTACTGGCTGTCGTCGCGAATGCCGTCCAGGTAGAAATCGTTGCTTGCCTCGAAGCCACGGATGCGCACGCTGTCAAAGCGCGTATCGGCGCCACTGCTGACGTTGGGTATGCCTTCAAGGGCCTTGCCCAGCGAGTCGCTGCCATAGTCCAAAACATTGGCGGTCTTCACTGTGTCGATAGCTTGGGGAACGTAGCGCACGGGGGTGGAAGTGCGGGTGGCGGTGCTCACTTCCTTGATCCGAGGGTTGTCTTCTTCGCGCTCGCTGTCTGCGGTCACCGTCAACTCGGGCAGGGTGGTGGTTGTGGCGCTGGCCAGGCTGGCGCTGAACAGCAACGAAAGGCCAAGCGTCAGGGGTGAAAGGCGGCAGGGGGCAAGCATGAAGGCATCCGGACCTAAGGCAGTTGATAAGGTGGTGCGAATGGTAATGCTTGCTATTTGCCTTTGCTCACCTATTTGTAAAGGCTCGCCTTTACATGTGTATCGCTTTGTAACTAGTCATTGGCGCGGCCTCGCATTCGCTGAAACACCCTACACGGTGCTAAGACTTAGCTACTTTCAGAAAAATTATCCGTCGTTCTTGGTAAGGCGAATGGAAATGCCCTGTGTCACGGCATTATTTTGGTTATATCGACCTGCATTTCACGAGTTTTTGACATTTGTAATCGCACGCGGCTAGGATTCGGCCAACGCCTGCTGGCCATGACCTGGCCATGCTGCTGCACAAGGCCCGCCACACGACCATTGGCGGGCCTTTCAGTTCGGATCCGCATAGCGTCGAACCTACGAAGGGGCGTTGGTTCCTGGCGTCATATTGCAGAGCGTTTTTGATTACGAAATAAGGAAAACAAGATGTTGAAAACCAGGATCAGCCTGGTCGCTTTGGCGATGATCGCCGCGACCCAGGCCCAGGCCAATGAGCAGGCCGAGAGCAAGGGCTTTATCGAAGACAGCCACGCAAACGTTCTTCTGCGTAACGCTTACATGGATCGCGACAAGAAACACGGCACCAAGGACCAGAGCGAGTGGGGCCAGGCTTTCATCGGCAACTTCTCCTCCGGCTTCACCCAGGGCACCGTGGGCGTCGGCGTTGACGCTTTCGGCCTGTATGCCGTGCGCCTGGACGGTGGCAAAGGCCGTAACGGCGCTGCCGGCGTCGACTTCTTCAAGGCCAGTGACACCGCGCCGAAGAACTCGCCGCACAATTTGGCGCGTGCTGGCGCCGCGATCAAGTTCCGCGTATCCAACACTGTACTCAAGTACGGTGACATGATGCCTGCTCTGCCGGTGCTGCAGTACGACGACAGCCGCCTGCTGCCTGAGAGCTACACCGGTACCTTCATCACCTCCAAGGAGATCGAGGGCCTGGAACTGAATGCCGGTCATTTCACCCAAGAGGCGCGCAAGAGTGCCGAGGGGCGTGACAGCGGCCACCTGAAATCGATTGATGTGTTCGGTGGCAGCTACAAATTCACCGACAACTTCACGGCCTCCGCCTACACGTCCAACATCGAAGACGTGATGAAGAAGCACTACCTGGGCCTGAACTACGTCTTCCCGATCGCGGCAGACCAATCCCTGACCTTGGACTTCAACGGCTACAAGTCGGATATCAACAGCAAGTACGTGCAAAAAGCCGACCTGACTGGTGACGACAACACGATCTGGAGCCTTGCGGCCACCTATGCGTTCGGCCCGCACTCGGTGACCTTGGCGCACCAGCGCAGCACCGGCAGCACTGGCTACAACTATGGCTGGTACCAGGACCGAGGTGGCGTGGGTGATGGCGGTTCGACCATCTACCTGGCCAACTCCTACTGGTCTGACTTCAACGCCGAAGACGAGCGTTCCTGGCAGGTTGCCTATGGTCTGGACTTTGGCGCCTACGGCGTTCCGGGCCTGACCTACAAGATCGCTTACGTGCGTGGTGACAACATCAACACTCACGGCTACGGCGAAGGTAAGGAGCGTGAAATCTTCAACCAGCTTCGCTATGTAGTTCAGGACGGGCCGGCCAAGGACCTGTCGGTCAAGCTGCGTGGTTCCTGGCTGCGCACATCGGAAAGCGTTCGCCAGAACGGCTACTTCGACGACGGCAACGAAGTCCGCGTATTCGTCGAGTACCCGATCAGCATCTTCTGATAGTGATCTGGCAGAGGGCTGCCCTGCAGCCCGTTCGCCGGCAAGCCGGCTTCCACTGGGGTTTGAGCTGAGCTTGAGAGCAGCGGGGTAC
>NZ_JBHFCS010000030.1:0-49581 GCF_044143025.1 Pseudomonas sp. TR47
CACTCCAGCCGCTGGCTGAAGAACCAGTTTGTGATCCGCATGCACCATCGACTCAGCGACGCGGCACTGCATGAGATTCAGGAAGCCTTTGCCGATTTACGACTGAGCGGGAAGTACCATCAACATGCCGACAGTGGCGTAGAGCATGAAGTAGGCAACTACAACCATCTGACCCGCCTGACCTTTGCCTTCAATGGGCGTAATCAAGGGCGTCTGCGTGAGCTGGTGGATTTCATCAACCTGCCGGAGAACTGGGCAAAGCCACAGCCGATGCATACCACGCAGCGGGCGCGGGAGGCGTTGAAGGTCAGCTGAGTGCGCCTGCGATGTGGCTGTTAGATCAGTAGTCGTCCAAGTCTCGGCCGCTGAGCAGGCGGCCGATCATGTCCAAGGGAAACCCACGGTAAGCGAGAAACCGGGTTTGCTGGGCACGGCTGCGGGGGTCATGCGGACGTAGCCCGGCATATTTGCGCTGCCAGGCATCCTGTAGCCGCTCTGCCCAGTTCACACCACAGTCACGCAGTGCCTGGTCAATATCGCCTCGGTTCAGGCCACGCTGGCCCAGCTCCTCGCGAATACGCGCTGGGCCATAGCCGGCATTGGAACGGTACCTGATGAAGCTTTCAAGGTAGCGGGCCTCACTGAGCAGCCCTTCTTCGGCGAGCCGATCGAGAGCGGGCTCAATCAGCTCATCCGTAGCGCCGCGCTGGCGCAGTTTGCGCGTCAGCTCGACGCGACCATGCTCGCGGCGCGCAAGCAGGTCCATGGCTGTCCGCCGAACGGCGACGGGGGTGTCGAGTACGACGGACATGATCGGCCAAGCAGCTATCAATAACCGGCGTCGGCGTCAGCCACGTCGTCGGCTTTGGCATCGGCTGCAGCAGCCTTGCCCGCTTCGGCAACAACACCCGCCTTGAGCAGCTTCTCGCGAATCTGCTTCTCGATCTCGGCACCAATGGCCGGGTTTTCTTGCAGGTACTTGGCTGCGTTAGCCTTGCCTTGGCCGATCTTGTTGCCCTGGTAGGCGTACCAGGCACCCGACTTCTCGACCAACCCTTGAGCAACGCCCAGGTCAATGATTTCGCCGTTACGGTAGATACCCTTACCGTAAAGAATCTGGAACTCAGCCTGACGGAACGGCGGCGAGACCTTGTTCTTGACGATTTTGACGCGGGTTTCGCTGCCGACGACTTCGTCGCCTTCCTTGACTGCACCAGTACGACGGATGTCAAGGCGCACCGAGGCGTAGAACTTCAGGGCGTTACCACCGGTGGTGGTTTCCGGGCTGCCGAACATCACACCGATCTTCATACGGATCTGGTTGATGAAGATGACCAGGCAGTTGGCGTTCTTGATGTTACCGGTGATCTTGCGCAGCGCCTGGGACATCAGACGGGCCTGGAGGCCAACGTGCATGTCACCCATCTCGCCTTCGATTTCTGCCTTGGGCACCAGGGCAGCCACGGAGTCGACGATGATTACGTCAACGGCGTTGGAACGCACCAGCATGTCGGTGATTTCCAGCGCCTGCTCGCCGGTATCCGGCTGCGAAACCAGCAGGTCGTCGACGTTGACGCCCAGTTTGCCGGCGTACTCAGGGTCGAGAGCGTGCTCGGCGTCGACGAAGGCGCAGGTGGCGCCGCTTTTCTGGGCTTCGGCGATGACCGACAGGGTCAGTGTGGTTTTACCCGAAGACTCCGGGCCATAGATCTCGACGATACGGCCTTTTGGCAGACCGCCGATGCCCAGGGCGATGTCCAGGCCCAGGGAGCCTGTGGAAATGGCTGGAATGCCGGTGCGCTCGTGATCGCCCATGCGCATGACCGCGCCTTTGCCGAATTGGCGTTCGATCTGACCCAGGGCCGCAGCCAAGGCGCGCTTCTTGTTGTCGTCCATTGAAATCCTCACGTGTTCGACTTGGCCCTGATGGCCGGAATACCTGTATAAGTAGCCAGTATTATTCCACAGGGAAGCGTTTGAGCAAACCCCTGTCGTCGATTTACTCGGCACCAAGCTGTAACAAGCCGTCTAACGCGGCGATCACCGTCTGTCGGCGCACTGCTTCACGGTCGCCGTCGAAGTGGCGACGCTCACTGCTCACGTGACTGCCATCGGCCCATGCCAGCCACACGGTACCGACCGGTTTGGCCGGCGAGCCACCGTCGGGCCCGGCCACGCCACTGACTGCCACGGCAAAACGCGCACCGCTGGCCGCCTGGGCGCCGCGAACCATGGCTTCGACCACCTCCTGGCTGACTGCACCGACTTGGGCGAACAACGGTTCTGGGACCCCAAGCTGGCGAGTCTTCTGGGCGTTGGAGTAGGTGACATAGCCTGCCTCGAACCAGGCGGAGCTGCCAGGTACGCGGGTGATGGCTTCGGCGATGCCGCCGCCGGTGCAAGATTCGGCGGTGGTGACCTGGGCGCTGAAGCGGCGCAGGTGTTCGCCCAGCCGGGCGGAGAGAACGGTGATCGGGTCCATGGGCAACTCCTGGAAGAGGCTGAGCGACACCCTAGCATTTGAGGGGGCTGATCGGGACAGGCATTGTTCTACCCATGCTCAAACTTTCGCACGCACATCCTCCTGGTCATTCATCGCTCGACGCGGTGCCACGCAAGCCCAGCCGCCTGATCGCCCAGCACTCATAAAGGCGCATGGCTACATCGGCTCCACCTACCGCGGTCAGGCAACCAAATGCGCTGGCCGCCCAGATCGACAGGCCGCTGGCATACAGCAACATCACCGTCGAAACTCCGCAGACGATACAGGCGCCGGAGCGCAGCGCCAGCCGTCGCAGCAGCGACCAACCGGTGGCGCCCGCCTTGTCGGCCCGCCACATTTCGCCGCTGAGACCGCCCAGCGATGCCAGGACGATTACCAGCCAGAGCGGCATCTCCAGTAACACTTGTTGCTCGTTCGTCACTGTCCTGTCTCCTGTGTAACAAAGGCTCAGTCCGCCTCGAGATACAAGCTATGCGTTATCGCATATCCAGTCAATGCATTTATTCATTTAACTGTAGGCATGACTTTGCTAACACGCATGAGTGCTTTTGCTCATCAGGCTGTAGGGCTTTTCTCCAGACGAAAAAAAACCGCCGAAGCGGGTTTTCTTGAAAAAGGCCTGGTCAGCGGGCGTACATGCCCCACCAGAACACATGCCCGAGCAAGCTGATCTGCTCCTCCTGCAACTGCTGAAAGCTGTAGTCTTCATCAGGGTGTTCGTCGCGATTGAAGCTGCGCAGGCGAATACCGGTGGGCAGCCGATACACCTGCTTCACGCGCAATTGACCATTGTGGTTGATGGCGTAGAGATCACCATCGATGATGTCACCGATCGAACACTTGCCGGTGTTTACCCCGACCGTCGCCCCGTCGCGCAGTACCGGCAGCATGCTGTTGCCGCGCACGGTCACGCATTTGGCCTGGTCGAACTGCACGCCGTTATGGCGCAGGCTGCGCTTGCCGAAGCGCAGGCGGGCGCGCTCGCTTTCCTCGATGACGAACCTTCCTGATCCTGCTGCCAATTCGACCTCACGAAGAAAGGGTACTGACACCTCGTCGTCCTCGACGGGCGTTTCATCGTCCCACAGGCTGATGTCGCTGAGGTCCGCATGGCCGCGGGCCGGCAATGCGGCTTCGCGTGAGGCGCCAAGCTCGGCGCGGCCGCGCAGCTGTTCGGTGTTGACGCCGAAATAGTCGGCAATTTTCGACACGTGCCTATCCGAGGGATCGACGATCTTCTCGCTGAGGATCCGCGACAGGGTGGATTGAGGCACGCCCGTGCGCCGGTGCAGCTCTGTGGGGGACAGGCCGTGGCGGGCGAGCAACTCTCTGAGTACGGTGGCTACATTGCGTTTTTGCATAGCATGCATGATGCAGCGCCGCCGCAGGAAATGCAATCCATGCAGCCGGGGCGCGAGGGCACTTGCCCGCCGCCTGCATCTCGGCCAAAAAGCCTGTACCATTGCCGGTTTTACAATCGCCAACCAGATCCCCGCTGTAAGGCCCTGAATGTCTGATCTTTCCGCACACACCCCAATGATGCAGCAGTACTGGAAGCTGAAAAACCAGCACCCGGACCAGCTGATGTTCTACCGCATGGGCGACTTTTACGAAATCTTCTACGAAGATGCGAAAAAAGCCGCAAAACTGCTGGATATCACCCTGACAGCCCGTGGCCAGTCAGCCGGCCAGTCGATCCCCATGTGCGGAATTCCGTTCCACTCGCTGGAAGGCTACCTGGCCAAGCTGGTCAAGCTCGGCGAGTCGGTGGTGATCTGCGAGCAGATCGGTGACCCCGCCACCAGCAAGGGCCCGGTAGAGCGTCAGGTGGTGCGCATCATCACCCCGGGCACGGTCAGCGACGAAGCGTTGCTCGACGAGCGCCGCGACAACCTGATTGCCGCACTGCTGGGGGATGAGCGCCTGTTTGGCCTGGCGGTGCTGGATATCACCAGCGGCAATTTCAGCGTGCAAGAAATCAAGGGCTGGGAAAACCTGCTGGCCGAGCTTGAACGCATCAACCCTGTCGAGCTGCTGATCCCCGACGACTGGCCACGCGACCTGCCGGCCGAGAAACGCCCAGGCGCACGCCGACGAGCCCCTTGGGACTTCGACCGCGACTCGGCACGCAAGGCTCTGTGCCAGCAGTTCGCAACCAAAGACCTCAAGGGCTTTGGTTGCGACAAGCTGACCCTGGCCATCGGCGCCGCCGGCTGCCTGCTGACCTACGCCAAGGAAACCCAACGCACCGCCCTGCCCCACCTGCGCAGCTTGCGCCACGAGCGCCTGGACGACACCGTGATCCTCGACGGGGCCAGCCGCCGCAACCTGGAGCTGGACATCAACCTGGCAGGTGGTCGCGACAATACCTTGCAGTCGGTGATCGACCGCTGCCAGACCGCGATGGCCAGCCGCCTGCTGACCCGGTGGCTGAACCGTCCGCTGCGCGACCTCAAGGTCTTGCAGGCGCGCCAGGATTCGATTCGCTGCCTGCTCGATGGCTACCGCTTCGAAAAACTGCAGCCGCAACTCAAGGAAATTGGCGATATCGAGCGGATCCTCGCCCGTATCGGCCTGCGCAATGCCCGCCCGCGCGACCTGGCGCGCCTGCGTGATGCCCTCGGCGCCCTGCCCGAACTGCAGAACGCCATGGCTGAGCTGGAAGCCCCACACCTGGCGCGCCTGGCGGCCATCACCGGCACCTACCCGGAGCTGGCCAGCCTGCTGGAGCGGGCAATCATCGACAACCCGCCAGCAGTGATCCGCGACGGCGGCGTACTCAAGGCCGGCTATGACAACGAGCTGGACGATCTGCTGGCGATCAGCGAGAACGCCGGCCAGTTCCTGATCGACCTGGAAGCCCGCGAGAAGGCCCGCACCGGCCTTGCCAACCTGAAAGTCGGCTACAACCGCGTGCATGGCTACTTCATCGAGCTGCCGACCAAGCAAGCCGAACAGGCCCCGGGCGACTACATTCGTCGCCAGACCCTCAAAGGGGCCGAGCGTTTCATCACGCCGGAGCTCAAGGCTTTCGAGGACAAGGCGCTGTCGGCCAAGAGCCGCGCCCTGGCCCGCGAAAAAATGCTGTACGACGCGTTGCTCGAGACCCTCATCAGCCACCTTGCACCGCTGCAGGACAGCGCCGCGGCGCTGGCCGAGCTGGACGTGCTGAGCAACCTTGCCGAGCGGGCGCTCAACCTGGACCTTAACTGCCCCCGTTTCGTCGACGAACCTTGCCTGCGCATCGATCAGGGGCGTCACCCGGTGGTCGAACAGGTACTGACCACGCCGTTCGTAGCCAACGACCTGGGCCTGGACAACAGCACCCGGATGCTGATCATCACCGGCCCGAACATGGGTGGTAAATCCACCTACATGCGCCAGACCGCACTGATCGTGCTGATGGCGCACATCGGCAGTTTCGTTCCGGCGGCCAGTTGCGAACTGTCGTTGGTCGATCGCATCTTCACCCGTATCGGCTCCAGCGACGATCTGGCTGGCGGTCGTTCGACGTTCATGGTCGAGATGAGCGAAACCGCCAACATTCTGCACAACGCCACTGACCGCAGCCTGGTACTGATGGACGAAGTCGGCCGTGGCACCAGCACCTTCGACGGCTTGTCGCTGGCCTGGGCGGCTGCAGAGCGCCTGGCGCAGTTGCGTGCATACACGCTGTTCGCCACACACTACTTCGAGCTGACCGTACTGCCGGAAAGCGAACCACTGGTGGCCAACGTCCACCTGAACGCTACCGAACACAACGAGCGCATCGTGTTCCTGCACCATGTGCTGCCTGGCCCCGCCAGCCAGAGCTACGGCCTGGCCGTGGCGCAACTGGCAGGCGTGCCGTCGCCGGTCATCCAGCGGGCGCGCGAGCACCTGGGCCGGCTAGAGACCAGCAGCCTGCCCCACGAACAACCCGTGTCGAACAAAGCCAAGGGCGAGCCACAAGCACCGCACCAGAGCGACCTGTTCGCCAGCCTGCCACACCCGGCCATCGAGAAGCTGGGCAAGCTGGAGCTGGACGACATGACCCCGCGTCAAGCTATCGAAATGCTATATCAACTAAAGAACCTGTTATAACGGCGGGCACTACAAGCTGGTAGAATCCGCCGCGGTTTGCTGGTGCTGCAGGTTATTAGCCTGGCCTGCAGCCACATGCCCGTAAACCGCGCGGCCCTGAGAGGAAGGGCCGCCGCCGTTGCCTGAGGAGAGAACTAGAAATGACCTTCGTCGTCACCGACAACTGCATCAAATGCAAATACACCGACTGCGTGGAAGTCTGTCCGGTGGACTGCTTCTACGAAGGCCCGAACTTCCTGGTCATTCACCCGGACGAGTGCATCGACTGCGCACTGTGCGAGCCTGAATGCCCGGCCCAGGCCATCTTCTCGGAAGACGAAGTGCCTGCGGGCATGGAGAACTTCCTTGAGCTCAATGCCGAGCTGGCGGAGATCTGGCCGAACATCACCGAGCGTAAGGATGCCCTGCCTGACGCCGAAGAGTGGGATGGCAAGCCTGGCAAGATCGCCGATCTGGAACGTTAATCGCCCAGATACGAAAAAGGCCCGCAACGGGCCTTTTTCATTTTCTGCGGGCAAAAAAAGGGGCGGTTTGACCCGCCCACATTTTTTCCGTAGTCCCTGCTTGTCCTGAACATCGTCCTGATGAATCGCGTCTTGCGATGTCCTTGGCGTTCTTCCTGAACGCCTGTGCATGTCCGTGTGCACAGTTCGAATACTAGCGAGTTCTGCAGCGCAGGCAACCGCGAACCCTCACAAGACATTACCGGGGACACATTTCCACAAATCTGAAAAGTTCAATTATTTCAGTTAGTTGAGAAAAAAACAGATCTGGAAACGACAATGATTTACTGGCCTTTACGTGTATGGCTTACACAACAAGTAAGCAAAGGCTTACACGCAGTGCATCAGGGGTAGCAAGTTACACATTGATCACCCCCAGATAATTGCCAGCCGCTCTGGCCTGCGCATAAAAAAACGCCCCGAGGTCATCAGGGCGTTTTTGCATACCGGCATGCAGTGCTTACTGGAACAGCGACTCACTGGACAGGCCATTCTTCTCCAGGATCTCACGCAGGCGCTTGAGCCCCTCTACCTGAATCTGCCGCACTCGCTCGCGGGTAAGGCCGATTTCCAGGCCTACATCCTCCAAGGTGCTGCTTTCATGCCCGCGCAGACCAAAACGGCGTACCACCACTTCGCGCTGCTTGTCGGTGAGCTCGCCCAGCCACTGGTCGATGCTCTGTGACAGGTCGTCATCCTGCAGCAGCTCGCACGGGTCGGTAGGACGATCGTCGGTGAGTGTATCGAGCAGGGTCTTGTCCGAATCTGGCCCGAGCGAAACATCCACCGACGATACCCGCTCGTTAAGACCAAGCATGCGCTTGACCTCGGCAACGGGTTTTTCCAGCAGGGTGGCGATCTCTTCAGGGGAAGGTTCGTGGTCGAGCTTTTGGGTCAACTCCCGCGCGGCACGCAGGTAGACGTTGAGCTCCTTGACCACGTGGATCGGCAGACGAATGGTGCGGGTCTGGTTCATGATCGCCCGCTCGATGGTCTGGCGGATCCACCACGTCGCATAGGTCGAGAAACGGAAACCGCGCTCCGGGTCGAACTTCTCGACTGCACGAATCAAACCCAGGTTCCCCTCCTCGATGAGATCGAGCAAGGACAGGCCGCGGTTCACGTAACGACGGGCGATTTTCACAACCAGGCGCAGGTTGCTTTCGATCATGCGCTTGCGCCCGGCTGGGTCACCCTTCTGCGACAGCCGCGCGAAGTGAACTTCCTCTTCCGGTGAAAGCAGAGGCGAGAAACCGATCTCGTTGAGGTACAACTGGGTGGCATCGAGCGCCCGGCTGTAATCGATGTATTTATGCTGCTTGAGCGTAGAGCCTGACTTGGCCCTGGTCCGAACCGACGGTACAGCAGGTTCGTCTGACACCACATCCGTTTCCAAAACGATGCCCGTCTCCATCAGGAGAACGTCATCGTCGATGTCAAACTCCGGCGCTTCTTTATTGAGAGCCATTGTTATAGTCCTTTGCTGAGTTCGAACTCAGACTCGAGCGGCGCCTGCATCCCTGGCATCGCTGGAGCCTCTCCCCTCTACTTCAGAGGAACAGGCCGGGGACAACAATCAACGCCGTGGCAGGAACTGGAGAGGATCGACGGGTTTGCCCTGGCGGCGAATCTCGAAATGCAGCTTCACCCGATCAGTGCCCGTGGACCCCATTTCAGCAATCGACTGCCCTGCCTTGACCTTCTGCCCCTCCCGAACCAACAGCCTGCGGTTGTGACCGTAGGCACTGACGTAGGTATCGCTGTGCTTGATGATGATCAGTTCGCCGTAGCCCCGCAAGCCACTCCCGGCGTAGACCACCGCACCATCAGACGCAGCAAAAACAGGCTGTCCCAAATCACCGGCGATATCAATGCCTTTATTCAAACTACCGTTTGAAGCGAATTTTCCAATCAGCACGCCATTTGCAGGCCATGTCCAACCGCCCACCGCGCGCTCTGCGGCGGGCACCGTGGTAACGACCGGCGTAGGCGTGGTTCGCGTTGTTGGCGTCGTTTTCCCGCCGCTGGCGGGCGCCGTGATAGGTTTTCCAACGGGGCGACGAATGACCGTCGTCCTGCTCGAAGAAGAGGGGCTGGACACCACCGTGGTACTGCCGGTAGCGCCGCTGCTGAAGCGGATCGCCTGGCCAGGCCGGATGGTGTACGGGGCAGCGATGCCATTGCGTGCGGCGAGCTCCT
Organism: Pseudomonas sp. TR47; assembly: GCF_044143025.1. Lineage (NCBI taxonomy): Bacteria > Pseudomonadati > Pseudomonadota > Gammaproteobacteria > Pseudomonadales > Pseudomonadaceae > Pseudomonas > Pseudomonas sp. TR47. The sequence continues at coordinate 9,289 of NZ_JBHFCS010000030.1, forward strand.
TGTAGTCCCAGCCGTAGCGAAACGCAATGGAGAACAGCGTATCGCCTGGTTTGACCACATACTGCCCGGAGGTCACGGTCGGCCGCTTGGGCGCCGCATTGCTGCGGTCGACCACGCGTGCGCCGCCCGAGCCGGTGCTGGAGCAACCCGTCAGCAGGGCGCCCATGGCCAGTGCAATCACCAGAAGCTTGAAACCCAACCAATCCTTGCGCTGCCGAATGACTGTGTGCCCCACCCGCGCTCCCCTCATGGTGCCGAAAATCGAAAATACAGAAAGAAATGCAATAATGTTGCAATTATAACCGAGCGCCACTGCATTGGCAGGCTCGGTGCACAGGCTCAGTAAAGAGCCGGGATGCCCCGCCAGATAGACAGGGCGATGCGGCAAGAATTCGTCGCCACCACAAATATTCCCTGCAGCTCAAGCCACCGGGCCATTGAGCAGCGGTACAAAGCGCACAGCGCCCAGTACACGGCGAGAGAAGCCCTGCTCCTCACGCACGATAAGCATCAACTGCTGGACTTCACCAGCAGGGCCTACCGGGATGACCATTCGCCCACCAGGAGCCAGCTGGTCGAGCAGTGCCTGCGGCACTTCCGGCGCCACGGCGGTAACGATGATGCCGTTGTAGGGGGCCAGCGCCTGCCAGCCGTCGCACCCATCCCCCCAGCGGAACACCACGTTGCGCAGGTTCAATTCAACCAGGCGCTCCTTGGCTCGGTCCTGCAGGACCTTGATGCGCTCCACCGAGAACACCCGCTCCACCAGTTGGGCAAGGATGGCCGTCTGGTAACCGGAGCCGGTACCGATCTCCAGCACCTTGTCCAGCGGCCCGGCCTCCAGTAGCAGCTCACTCATGTGTGCGACCATGAATGGCTGGGAGATGGTCTGGTTGTGCCCGATCGGCAGCGCGGTGTCTTCGTAGGCGCGGTGGGCCAGGGCCTCATCGACGAACAGATGGCGCGGCGTACGGCGGATGGCATCGAGCACCTTGGGGTTCGATACACCCTCTTCGCACAAGCGCTGGATCAGGCGCTCGCGGGTACGCTGGGAGGTCATGCCGATACCTCGGCGCTGCAGATCGTCCTGTTCGCGCATCAGAGCACGCCCTCCAGCCAACCGTGGAGCTGCTCGAAGGCATCGTTGAAGGTGCGGTCCAGTTGCAGCGGGGTGATCGACACGTAACCTTGCATCACCGCGTGGAAGTCGGTACCCGGCCCACCGTCCTCGGCATCACCGGCCACGGCGATCCAGTAGCCTTCCTTGCCGCGCGGGTTGACCACCTTGGTCGGTGCCGCCGCCCGCGCCCGGTGACCTAGACGGGTGACCTGTATGCCACGGATGTGCTCCAGCGGCAGGTTGGGAATATTGACGTTGAGGACCGTACGCGGCGGCAGTTCCAGGCGTGACTGCGCCTCGACCAGCCGGCGGGCGATGAACGCTGCAGTCGGCAGGTTGTCGGGCAGACGCGACAGTAGCGAGAATGCCAACGACGTACCGCCGAGGAAGCGCCCCTCCAGCGCGGCAGCGACCGTGCCGGAATAGATCACGTCATCCCCCAGGTTGGCACCGAGGTTGATCCCCGAGACAACCATGTCCGGTGTTTCCGGTAACAGGCCATTGAGCCCCAGGTGCACGCAATCGGTGGGCGTGCCATTGAGGCTGATGAAACCGTTGGCCAGGGTTTGCGGGTGCAACGGCCGGTCCAGCGTCAGCGAACTGCCGGCGCCGCTCTTGTCTTGATCCGGGGCGATCACCACGCACTCGGCATAATCCACCAGCGCACCGTGGAGCGCGGCGAGGCCAGGTGCCGTAACACCGTCGTCATTCGAAATCAGAATACGCATGGGCTGTCCGTCTGCCCTGCCGGCACCAGATCGACGAGTTCGCGCACCACCACGGTGGCGAAGCATCCGGCCGGAAGGACGAATTCCAGTTGCAGGATATCAGGCTCGGGATAATGCCACGTCAGGCCGCCAATAGGGAGCCGCAGGATGCGCCGTTCGTGACTCATGCCTGCATTGGCCAACCATTGGCACAGCAATGCATGCTGCTCGCCTATCGTCGTCTCCAGCGTCGCGGCCGCGCCGGCCGCAGGAGACGGGCCTTCGCCCCACATCGGGCCGGTAGGATGCAAGTCCAGAATGGCCAGGCGAGGGTCTGAGCATTCCTGTTCACCCGCCGAAAAAAAACTGCGGCTATCGGTGAATGCCAACAGGTCACCGATTTGGGCCCGCTGCCAGCTGCCGTCGGCAACGCGGGCAGCCAGTACCTGGTTGAACAGGTAGCTGCGGGCAGCCGAGAGCAGCCGCGAACGTACGTTGCGCTGCTCGGGCAGGGCCTTGCGGGCAGCCCAGTGCTGGGCATCCTGGACATTGCCGCCGCCATGCCCGAAACGCTGGCCGCCGAAGTAGTTCGGCACACCCTGCTGTTTGAGCGTCTGCAGGCGGGCATCGAGGGCAGCATGATCAGCCGCCAGCGCCGTTAGGCGCAGGGTGAAGCCATTGGCCGAATGGGCGCCGCGCTGCAGTTTGCGCTGGTGACGCACCTGCTTGAGCACACGCAGGGTGGCATCTTCGGCACGCGACAGGTCGGGGTCTGCCTTGCCAGGCAGGTGCAGGCTGAACCACTGGCGCGTCAGGGCCTGGCGGTCCTTGAGGCCGGCGTAGCTGATCGAGCGCACCGGCACACCAGCGGCTCGCGCCAGGCGGCGGGCAGCTTCCTCAGTGTTGAGGTCGCGCTTCTCAACCCACAACCACAGGTGCTCGCCCTGGCCCGAAAGCGGAATGTCCAGCACCTCATCGACCTGGAAGTCTTCGGCCACAGCCTTGAGTATCGCAGTGCCCAGGGGTTGGCCCGATGCGCGCGGGCCCAGCAGTTCCAGTTCGGTCATGCTGGCAGCAGCAGGGCGACCGCGTGCACGGCGATACCCTCCTCGCGGCCGGTGAAACCGAGTTTCTCGGTGGTAGTGGCCTTGACGTTGACCTGGTCGAGTTCGACCTGCAGGTCCTCGGCGATCCGTTGGCGCATGGTTTCGATATGCGGAGCCATTTTCGGCGCCTGAGCAACGATGGTGGCGTCGACATTACCGACTTTCCAGCCTTTGGCCTGGACGATGCCGACCACATGGCGCAGCAGCACACGGCTGTCGGCACCCTTGAATTGCGGGTCGGTATCGGGGAAGTGCTTGCCGATGTCCCCGAGCCCCGCCGCGCCAAGCAAGGCATCGCTCAGGGCATGCAGCAGCACGTCACCGTCGGAATGGGCCAGGAGGCCGTATTTGTGGGGGATACGCACCCCACCCAGGGTAATGAAATCACCGTCGCAAAAACGGTGCACATCGTAGCCGTGGCCAATACGCATAGAAAAACGCCCTGATTGAGTCAGGGCGTGATTCTACCTTCATTTGGAGCTGCAAGCTGCAAGCTGCAAGCCACAAGCAAAAAGCAGGCGTTGTGCTGCCCGCACTTTCTTGCGGCTTGAAGCTTGCAGCGTGTAGCTGCAGCCCTACCCCCGGCCAAGTGCCACTGCGTGATGGCGCAGGTGCTCATCGATGAAGCTGGCGATGAAGTAATAGCTATGGTCATAGCCAGGTTGCAGGCGCAGGCTCAGCGCATGCCCCCCTTTGCGGGCCGCCTGCTCCAGCGCTTCAGGCTTGAGCTGCTTGGCAAGGAAGTCGTCACGGTCGCCCTGATCCACCAGCAACGGCGGGCATTCGCCCGCTGGCGTCTCGGCAAGCAGCACACTGGCATCCCACTCGCGCCAGCGCGCCCGGTCTTCACCCAGATAACGGCTGAAGGCCTTTTCACCCCAAGGGCAATCCATCGGATTGCTGATCGGCGAGAACGCCGACACAGAGCGGTAGCGCCCCGGGTTGCGCAGGGCGCAGACCAGCGCGCCGTGCCCACCCATGGAGTGGCCACTGATGCTGCGCTGATCCGAGGCCGGGAAGTGCGCTTCGATCAGCTCTGGCAGCTCCTGGACCACATAGTCGTGCATGCGGTAGTGCTTCGCCCAAGGCTGCTGGGTGGCATTGAGGTAGAAGCCGGCGCCCAGGCCGAAGTCCCAGGCGCCGTCAGGGTCGCCCGGCACCTGTTCGCCACGCGGGCTGGTATCGGGCGCGACGATGATCAGGCCAAGCTCGGCGGCCAGGCGCTGGGCGCCCGCCTTCTGCATGAAGTTCTCGTCGGTGCAGGTCAGGCCGCTGAGCCAGTACAGCACTGGCAGCTTTTCGTCCTGTTCGGCCTGCGGCGGCAGGTAAACGGCGAACACCATGTCGCAACCCAGCACCTTGGAGTGATGCCGGTAACGCTTGTGCCAGCCGCCGAAGCTTTTCTGGCAGGAGATGTTATCCAGGCTCATGGCTCACCTCAGAAGTGGATCACGCTGCGGATGCTCTTGCCTTCATGCATCAGGTCGAACGCCTTGTTGATATCTTCAAGGCCCATGGTATGCGTGATGAAGGTGTCCAGCGGAATCTCGCCCTTCTCGGACATTTCCACGTAGCTTGGCAGTTCGGTACGGCCGCGCACGCCACCGAAGGCAGAACCGCGCCAGACGCGACCGGTCACCAGCTGGAACGGGCGAGTGGCGATTTCCTGGCCGGCACCGGCGACACCGATGATCACCGACTCACCCCAACCCTTGTGGCAGCACTCCAGGGCCGCGCGCATCAGTTGCACGTTGCCGATACATTCGAACGAAAAGTCCACGCCGCCATCGGTAAGGTCGACGATCACTTCCTGGATCGGGCGATCGTAATCCTTCGGGTTGATGCAGTCGGTGGCGCCCAGTTGACGGGCGATCTCGAACTTGGCCGGGTTGATGTCGATGGCGATGATGCGCGATGCCTTGGCTTTGACTGCGCCTATGACCGCCGACAGGCCGATACCGCCCAGGCCGAAGATGGCCACTGTGTCACCCGGCTTGACCTTGGCAGTGTTGAGCACCGCACCGATACCGGTGGTCACGCCGCAACCGAGCAGGCAGACCTTTTCCAGCGGCGCTTGCTTCTGGATCTTGGCGACGGAGATTTCCGGCAGCACGGTGTACTCGGAGAAGGTCGAGGTGCCCATGTAGTGGAACAGCTGCTGGCCCTTGTACGAGAAACGAGTGGTGCCGTCCGGCATCAACCCCTTGCCCTGGGTGGCACGTATGGCCTGGCACAGGTTGGTCTTGCCCGAGCGGCAGAATTTGCACTGACCACACTCAGGGGTATACAGCGGGATCACGTGATCGCCGACCGCCACGGAGGTGACGCCCTCACCTACCGCCTCGACGATCGCGCCACCCTCATGACCCAGAATCGACGGGAAGATACCTTCCGGGTCGGCACCCGAGAGGGTATAGGCGTCAGTGTGGCAAACACCGCTGGCCACAACACGCAGCAGGACTTCGCCGGCCTTGGGCATGGCCACATCCACTTCGACGATTTCCAGAGGTTTCTTGGCCTCGAAGGCTACAGCGGCACGGGACTTGATCATCAAAGGTCTCCAGACAAAGGGTCAGTTCAGACATGCAGTGTAATTCAGCTTGTTTTGATGAATAATCGCGACGAAGACAAAACATTATTGCCGTACAGGGACAATCAATGAGCAGCCGCTGGGAGGGTATCGATGAATTCGTAGCCGTGGCCGAATCGGGCCAATTCACGGCCGCTGCCGAGCGCATGGGCGTATCGTCGTCGCACATAAGCCGGCAGATCGCCCGCCTTGAGGAGCGTTTGCAAACCCGCCTGCTGTATCGCAGCACCCGTCGCGTGACCCTGAGTGAGGCCGGGCAGACATTCCTGCAACATTGCCAACGCCTGCAGGATGGCCGTGAAGAAGCACTGCGTGCCATGGGCGACTTGGCCAGCGAACCCAAGGGGCTATTGCGCATGACCTGTGCTGTGGCTTATGGCGAGCGCTTCATCGTGCCGCTGGTGACGCGCTTCATGACGCTGTATCCACAGTTGCGGGTCGAGGTGGAGTTGAGCAACCGCAGGCTGGACCTGCTGCACGAAGGCATGGACCTGGCGATTCGCCTGGGGCGGCTTGCCGATTCGAGGTTGGTGGCGACGCGCCTGGCGCCACGGCGCATGTACCTGTGCGCTTCACCCGCCTACCTTGAGCGCTACGGCCGTCCACACAGCCTGTCGGAACTGGCCCGGCACAACTGCCTGGTGGGCAGCACGGACCTGTGGGCGTTGCAACAGGACGGGCGCGAGATCAGCCAGCGGGTGCAGGGCAACTGGCGGTGCAACAGTGGCCAGGCGGTGCTGGATGCCGCTTTGCTGGGAATGGGGCTGTGCCAGCTGCCGGATTACTACGTACTGGAACACCTCAACAGCGGCGCGCTGGTGTCGCTGCTGGAGGCGCATCAGCCGCCCAATACGGCGGTGTGGGCGCTGTATCCGCAGCAGCGGCACCTGTCGCCCAAGGTTCGGCGGCTGGTGGATTATCTGAAGGAAGGGTTGGCGGGGATGCCTGAGTACCGAATGGTCTGACAGTTTACCGGGTCCGCTTTGCGGCCCAATCGCCGGCAAGCCGGCCCCCCCACTGGGTTTGCGCTGAACTTGAGAGCAGCGGGGTAACCTGTGGCCGGCTTGCCGGCGATTGGGCCGTGAGGCGGACCCGGCAATCTCAGCGGCGCCCTGACCAACGCTGGCGCAGCCACTCCAGGTCTTCCGGGCGGGTCACCTTGATGTTGTCGCTGCGCCCTTCGATCAGCCGCGGCGCCTGGCCGGACCATTCGATGGCCGAAGCTTCATCGGTGACCACCACATCGGACACCAGGCACTCGGCCAAGGCCCGATGCAAAGCCCCCAGGCGGAACATTTGAGGCGTAAAGGCCTGCCAGATGGTGCTGCGATCCACGGTAGCGCTGACTCGCCCGCTGGCATCGGCCCGCTTCAGGGTATCGCGTGCAGGAACTGCCAGCAGCCCTCCTACCGGGTCATCAGCCAACTGCGACAACAAACGGTCAAGATCCGTGCGTGCCAAGTTTGGCCGCGCCGCATCGTGCACCAACACCCAGTCAGTGTCCGCCGCACCTTGGGCATGCAACAGCAACAAGGCATTGAGCACCGAGTCGGCGCGCTCACGCCCACCTGACGCTCGCTGGATGCGGGAATCGCTGGCGCAGCGCAAGCCAGGCCAGTAAGGATCATCCGCAGCAATGCTGACCACCACGCCCTTGAGCGCCGGATGGCCAAGAAAACAGTCGAGGCTATGCTCGAGAAGGGTCTGCCCACCCAATTGCAAATACTGCTTCGGGCGGTCGGCAGCCATGCGGGCACCAACACCCGCAGCAGGAATCACGGCCCAGAAGGCCGGTAGGGTTTCGATCATTTTTGCGGCAGCTGGAAGAGGGTTTCACCCTCTTTGACCATCCCCAATTCGTGGCGAGCCCGTTCTTCAACGGTCTCCATACCTTTTTTCAATTCCAGGACCTCGGCATAGAGCACGCGGTTACGCTCCAGCAGCCGCTCGTTCTCGGCATGCTGCTCGTCGATCTGCTGCTTGAGCTCAGCCACTTGCGCCAGGCTGCCGTTACCCACCCACAGGCGGTACTGCAGGCCACCAAGCAGCAGGAGCAGGACAAGGAACAACCAATAGGGACTGCGCATCAAGGTATCCAGGTTAAAAAGACCGCCGCGAACAGGCAGACCTCAAATAGCACGAAGCCTGGCCGAGGCCAGGCTTCGTCGACAGAAACCCGCATCATGTGTCAGAAATTTCAGTAAGAAAGTTCCGACAGCTTCGGCTGCTGTCTTTTTACCATCTCTTGCTTAGCCGCGAAACTCGGCACGACCGCGGTAAACCGCTTTGGCGCCCAGTTGTTCTTCGATGCGCAGCAACTGGTTGTACTTGGAGACGCGGTCGGAACGGCACAGCGAGCCGGTCTTGATCTGGCCAGCGGCGGTACCCACAGCCAGGTCGGCAATGGTCGAGTCTTCGGTTTCACCGGAGCGATGCGAGATCACAGCGGTGTAGCCTGCGGCCTTGGCCATCTGGATGGCTTCCAGGGTTTCGGTCAGCGAGCCGATCTGGTTGAACTTGATCAGGATCGAGTTACCGATGCCCTTCTCGATGCCTTCCTTGAGGATCTTGGTGTTGGTCACGAACAGGTCGTCACCGACCAGTTGCACCTTCTCGCCGATCTTGTCGGTAAGGATCTTCCAGCCAGCCCAGTCGGACTCATCCAGACCGTCTTCGATCGAGATGATCGGGAAGCGCTCGGTGAGGCCTTTCAGGTAGTCGGCAAAGCCTTCGGCGTCGAACGACTTGCCTTCGCCGGACAGGTTGTACTTGCCGTCTTCGTAGAATTCGGAGGCTGCGCAGTCGAGGGCCAGGGTCACGTCGGTGCCCAGTTTGTAGCCGGCTTTTTCCACGGCTTCAGCGATGGCGCCCAGGGCGTCTTCGTTGGAAGCCAGGTTCGGCGCGAAGCCACCTTCGTCACCCACTGCGGTGTTCAGGCCACGGGCCTTGAGCACAGCCTTGAGGTGATGGAAGATCTCGGTGCCCATGCGCAGGCCATCGGAGAAGGTCTTGGCGCCAACCGGCTGCACCATGAACTCCTGGATGTCGACGTTGTTGTCGGCGTGCTCGCCACCGTTGATGATGTTCATCATCGGAACCGGCATCGAATACTGGCCTGGGGTGCCGTTGAGGTTGGCGATGTGCGCGTACAGCGGCAGGTCCTGGTCCTGGGCAGCAGCCTTGGCAGCAGCCAGGGAAACAGCCAGGATGGCGTTGGCGCCCAGCTTGGCCTTGTTCTCGGTACCGTCCAGTTCGATCATGGCGCGGTCCAGAGCCTTCTGGTCGGAAGGGTCCTTGCCCAGCAGCAGGTCACGGATCGGGCCGTTGATGTTGCCAACAGCTTTCAGCACGCCCTTGCCCATGTAACGGCTCTTGTCGCCATCACGCAGCTCCAGCGCTTCGCGCGAGCCGGTGGAAGCACCGGACGGCGCGCAAGCGCTGCCGATGATGCCGTTGTCGAGCAGTACATCGGCTTCCACGGTGGGGTTGCCACGCGAATCGAGAACTTCACGACCTTTGATGTCGACGATTTTTGCCATTGTTGTAAGCACTCCAGAATTGACGAAAACAACGCAGCTTTAGGAAATTCTTGCCTTGCACCAGGCGTAGATGCAGCAGGCAGGCCTGGCAGAAGCAGCCCCTGACCGGCGGGTCAGGGGCAGAACGGACGGTACTTTACCCGAGAAATGAGCTTTGCGCGGTTTATACCGTCGGAAAACTCACAAAGCCTGGGCTCAGGCCTTGTTCTTCTGCGCCAGAGCGGCCTTGACGAAGCCGCTGAACAGCGGGTGGCCATCACGCGGGGTCGAGGTGAACTCAGGGTGGAACTGGCAGGCGACGAACCACGGGTGGTCCTTGGACTCGACCACTTCAACCAGCGCACCGTCTTCGGAACGACCGGATACCACCAGGCCGGCATCGACCAGTTGCGGCAGCAGGTTGTTGTTCACTTCGTAGCGGTGACGATGGCGCTCGGTGATCACGTCCTTGCCATAGCAGTCATGCACCTTGGAGCCGGCAGCCAGTTGGCAATCCTGCGCACCCAGGCGCATGGTGCCACCCAGGTCGGAGGCTTCGGTACGGGTCTCGACAGCGCCAGTGGCATCGGCCCACTCGGTGATCAGGCCAACGACCGGGTGGCCGCTGTTGCGATCGAACTCGGTGGAGTTGGCGTCTTTCCAGCCCATCACATTGCGGGCGAATTCGATCACGGCAACTTGCATGCCCAGGCAGATACCCAGGTATGGCACCTTGTTCTCACGGGCATACTGCACCGCGGTGATCTTGCCTTCCACGCCACGCAGGCCGAAACCGCCCGGTACCAGAATGGCGTCTGCGCCTTCGAGCAGGCTGGTGCCCTGGTTTTCGATATCTTCGGAATCGATGTAACGCAGGTTGACCTTGGTGCGGTTGGTGATGCCGGCGTGGCTCATCGCTTCGATCAGCGACTTGTACGCGTCCAGCAGCTCCATGTATTTGCCGACCATGGCGATGGTCACTTCGTGCTCAGGGTTGAGCTTAGCGTCGACTACCTTGTCCCACTCGGACAGGTCGGCGCTGCTGCACTGCAGGCCGAAGCGCTCGACGACGAAATCGTCCAGACCCTGGGCATGCAGAATGCCCGGGATCTTGTAGATGGTGTCGGCGTCTTCAAGGGCAATCACCGCACGCTCTTCAACGTTGGTGAACTGGGCGATCTTGCGGCGCGACGAGTTGTCGATCGGGTGGTCGGAGCGGCAGACCAGCACGTCAGGCTGCAGGCCGATGGAGCGCAGTTCCTTGACCGAGTGCTGAGTCGGCTTGGTCTTGGTCTCACCAGCGGTGGCGATGTACGGCACCAGCGTCAGGTGCATCAGCATCGCGCGCTTGGCGCCGACTTCGAAGCGCAACTGGCGGATCGCCTCGAGGAACGGCTGCGACTCGATGTCGCCCACGGTCCCACCGATTTCCACCAGGGCCACATCGGCATCGCCGGCGCCCTTGATGATGCGACGCTTGATCTCGTCGGTGATGTGCGGGATGACCTGGATGGTCGCGCCCAGGTAATCACCACGACGCTCTTTGCGCAGCACGTGCTCGTAGATACGGCCGGTGGTGAAGTTGTTGTTCTGGGTCATGGTCGTGCGGATGAACCGCTCGTAATGGCCCAGGTCGAGGTCGGTCTCGGCGCCGTCGTGGGTGACGAATACTTCACCGTGCTGGAACGGACTCATGGTGCCAGGATCGACGTTGATGTACGGATCCAGCTTGAGCATGGTGACCTTTAGCCCCCGCGCTTCCAGGATGGCCGCCAGGGAAGCCGAGGCAATGCCTTTCCCCAATGAAGAAACAACACCGCCCGTGACGAATATGTAGCGCGTCATGAAAAACCCTAGAAGTCTGCGTTAAGGCGGCCAGCGCCGCCGGAGAAAGCGAAGGAAGGCCGAAGCCCCCGATCACCTGCGTCAATCACAGTGCATCTCGAAAAACTGCCGCGTCTGTACAGACCAGGGTTATCCCCGGCATGGAGCTCGCTCGTCATTTCCAGAATCAGCCCAGCAAAAAACTGCGTGGTAATCGGCAACTGCCGTGTTTCCGAGGAACGCACAGAAGTTGTATCAAGAAGGGAGGGTAGTCTACCGGAATGTACCCTTCAGCTCAAACCTTGCGCGTTCGTCGGAGGCTGCCAGTGGAGCTGGCAATCGGCCTGCGCCAATCGGGGCAGATTGGCCACTGCCAGCAAGCGCTCGCCACGATACAGCAGTGGCAGGCGCGGTCGCACGAAGTGCGGGACGTGCAGCTCATTGAGCAGGCGCTTGAGGTCGCGCTTGCCCCGCCCTGGTATGTCCAGCACTTCCCCGCCCTGGCGGTAGGCGATGCGCAAATCACCTAGCGGGGCGCCCTGCAGGCTGACGCTGCCGTTCCCGGGCAATGGCAACGGGCTACCGGGCATCTCCCAGCGCAGCGTCCCGCCGACAGGCTGCAGCCAGTCGCCACACAACCACCAGATCCGCCCGTGGCTGCGCTCCAGCTTGCCGTCGGTCAGCTGCCACGCTGGCTGGGAATCGACTGCCGCATCACGCAGGGCTGCCCAACCGGCCCAATGCCGGGTGTCGGGCAGACGGGTGCGCAGGCTCAACCAATATTGCAGGGCATTGCGCTGACGGGCTGGCGAAAGCGCCACCAGGCTCGCGAGGTCAAGCGAGTCGATCCCTGACCACATGGCAGGCGCCCCCTCCCGGGCCACGGCCAGGTCAGCCTGGGCCAGCTCATCAAGCAGCCCGAGCGCCTCACCCAGATGCTCGGCACCGCGAGCCAGGGCCTGGCTGGCCTTCGGCCAACGCTGCTGCAATAGCGGGAACACCTCTGCGCGCAGGAAGTTGCGGGCAAAGGCCGTATCTGCGTTGGACGGATCTTCGGCCCAGATCAACCCATGGGTTTGTGCATACTCATGCAACTGCGCGCGAGAAACGTTCAGCAGCGGCCTGACCACGCGGCCGCGCCCCAGCGGGCGCTGCTGCGGCATTGCGGCCAGGCCACGCAGGCCGGCACCGCGCAGAAGCCGGAACAGCAAGGTTTCGGCCTGATCATCACAGTGCTGCCCCGTGAAAAGGACGTCGCCCGCGCCAAGAACGGTCTCGAATGCCGCATACCGAGCATCGCGCGCAGCCTGCTCCAGGCTCGCCCCGGCAGGGACCTGAACGTGGATGACGGTGAGTTCGATGCCCAGCCGCTCACACACCGCGGTGCAATGGCCTGGCCAGGCATCGGCGGCAGGTTGCAGGCCGTGGTGGATGTGGATGGCATGGAGCGGCGGCGTTGCGTGGATGCGGGCGTAGTCGGCCAGCCAGTGCAGGAGGACGGTGGAGTCGAGGCCACCGGAGAAGGCGATGTACCAGGCAGGGGCATTGAGCCAAGGGGTGAGGTTGATCATTGGAGCCTCACGCGGCTTGAAAGCGTTGGGGGCGCTTTGCGCCCCCAGCGGTGCATCAGAGACCGTAGCTCATCAAGCGCTCATAACGACGGGCCAGCAGCGTGTCGTTGTCGAGCTTGCCGAGCATGTCCAGCTGCTGAACCAGGTCAGCGCGAATGCTTTCGGACATCTGCGCCGGGTCACGATGGGCGCCGCCCAGCGGTTCCTGGATGACCTTGTCGACGATGTTCAGGCTTTTCAGGCGCTCGGCGGTGATGCCCATGGCCTCGGCAGCGTCCGCAGCCTTGTCTGCGGTCTTCCACAGGATCGAGGCGCAACCTTCCGGCGAGATCACCGAGTAAGTGGAGTATTGCAGCATGTTCAGCTGGTCACACACACCGATGGCCAGTGCACCGCCGGAACCACCTTCACCGATGACGGTGGCGATGATCGGGGTCTTCAGGCGTGCCATGACACGCAGGTTCCAGGCGATCGCCTCGCTCTGGTTGCGTTCTTCTGCGTCGATGCCTGGGTATGCACCCGGGGTGTCGATGAAGGTCAGGATAGGCATCTTGAAGCGCTCGGCCATTTCCATCAGGCGGCAAGCCTTGCGGTAGCCTTCAGGGCGCGGCATGCCGAAGTTGCGGCGAACCTTTTCGCGCACTTCACGGCCCTTCTGGTGGCCGATGACCATGACCGGCTTGCCATCCAGGCGCGCGGTACCACCGACGATGGCAGCATCATCTGAGAAGTGACGGTCGCCGTGCAGCTCTTCGAACTCGGTGAAGATGTGCTCCAGGTAGTCCAGGGTGTAAGGACGACGCGGGTGACGGGCCAGGCGGGCGATCTGCCAGCTGGTCAGGTTGCCGAAGATGCTTTCGGTCAGAGTGTTGCTCTTGTCTTGCAGACGGGCAATTTCATCGCTGATGTTCAGCGAGTTGTCGTTACCCACCAAACGCAGCCCTTCGATCTTGGCTTGCAGGTCGGCAATCGGCTGTTCGAAATCGAGAAAATTCGGGTTCATAGTTATCCGTCTTGGGTCTACGGCCAGGCGGCCGGCCGGTTGATCCGTTTGGCGCCCTACCTTAAGGGATCAGGCGCATTCAGGTCGAGATTAAATTTCGTCGGTTCAACGATATTGCAGGAAGACGTTCTCACGCCCGAACTGGTCACGCAGCGCCTGAATCAAGCCATCGGCCGGGTCGATCGACCATTGGTCGCCAAACTGCAGCATCGCCTTGGCGTCGCTGCCGGTGTATTCGAGGGTGATCGGGCAACCACCGCGATGGCGGGTGATCAGCTCGCCCAGCCAGTTCAGGCGGTCGCCCTTGAGGGCATCGTGGGTGATCTTCAGGCGCAGGCTCTCGGCCAGCTTGGTACGGGCATCTTCCATGGTCATCACCTGCTTGACACGCAGGCGCAGGCCACCGGAAAAGTCGTCATTGCTGACCTCACCCTCAACCACGACCATGGCATCGTTCTGCAACAACGCCTGGGCGCCCATGAAGGCATCGGCGAACAGCGACGCTTCGATACGCCCGGAGCGGTCATCGAGGGTGACAAAGCCCATCTTGTCGCCCTTCTTGTTCTTCATCACGCGCATGGCAATGATCATGCCGGCGATAGTCTGCGTCTCGCGGGAGGGTTTCAGATCGATGATGCGCTGGCGGGCGAAACGGCGGATCTCCCCTTCATATTCATCGATCGGGTGGCCGGTGAGGTATACGCCAAGGGTATCCTTCTCGCCCTTCAGGCGCTCCTTGAGCGTCAGTTCACGCACCTTGCGGTGGTTGGCGTAAACATCGGAGTCCTCCTCGACGAACAGCCCGCCGAACAGATCGACGTGACCGCTATCGGCGGTGCGTGCCGTCTGCTCAGCAGCCTTGATCGCTTCTTCGAGGGCCGACAGCAAGGTCGCGCGATTGATGTCGATACTGGCGTGGTAGGCCTTGATCTCATCATGAAAGTGCGGGCCCAGGCGGTCCAGTGCGCCACTGCGGATCAGCGCATCGAGTGTGCGTTTGTTCACCCGCTTGAGGTCGACCCGCTCACAGAAGTCGAACAGGTCCTTGAATGGGCCACCCTCGGCGCGTGCCTCGACAATGGCCTCCACCGGGCCTTCACCCACGCCTTTGATGGCGCCCAGGCCATAGATGATGCGGCCGTCGTCATTGACCGTGAACTTGAACTCCGAGGCATTCACGTCAGGCGCATCGAGGCGCAGCTTCATGCTGCGCACTTCTTCGATCAGCACCACCACCTTGTCGGTGTTGTGCATGTCCGCCGACAGGACCGCGGCCATGAACGGCGCCGGATAATGAGTCTTGAGCCAGGCGGTCTGGTAAGACACCAGACCGTAGGCCGCCGAGTGGGACTTGTTGAAGCCGTAACCGGCAAACTTTTCCACCAGGTCGAAGATGTTGCCGGCGAGGTCTGCATCGATGTTGTTGGCGACGCAACCTTCGATGAAGCCACCGCGCTGCTTGGCCATTTCCTCAGGCTTTTTCTTACCCATGGCGCGGCGCAGCATGTCGGCGCCGCCGAGGGTGTACCCCGCCATGACCTGGGCAATCTGCATCACCTGTTCCTGATACAGGATGATGCCGTAGGTCGGCGCAAGAACAGGCTTGAGGCCTTCGTACTGGTAGTCCGAGTGCGGGTAGGCGAGTTCGGCGCGGCCGTGCTTGCGGTTGATGAAGTCGTCCACCATGCCCGATTGCAGGGGGCCTGGGCGGAACAATGCCACCAGTGCGATAAGGTCTTCCAGGCAGTCGGGCTTGAGCTTTTTGATCAGCTCCTTCATGCCGCGCGATTCGAGCTGGAATACCGCCGTGGTTTCGGCCTTCTGCAGCAACTCGTAGGTCTTGCGATCGTCCAGCGGGATGAAGTCGATGTTGACGTCGGGCAGGTTGTTCTTGGCCTGCTCGCGGTTGATCGTCTCCATCGCCCACTTGATGATGGTCAGGGTACGCAGGCCAAGGAAGTCGAACTTGACCAGGCCGGCGGCCTCGACATCGTCTTTGTCGAACTGGGTCACCAGGCCGCCGCCCTCTTCGTCACAGGCGATCGGCGAGAAATCGGTGAGCTTGGTCGGGGCGATTACCACACCACCGGCGTGCTTGCCGGTACCCCGGGTGACACCTTCGAGCTTGAGCGCCATCTCCCAGATTTCGCGGGCGTCTTCGTCGCCCTTGAGGAAGTCGCGCAGGATCTCTTCCTGCTCATACGCCTTCTCCAGGGTCATGCCCACTTCGAACGGGATCATCTTCGACAAACGGTCGGCCAGGCCATAGGACTTGCCCTGCACCCGCGCCACGTCGCGTACCACTGCCTTGGCGGCCATGGTACCGAAGGTGATGATCTGGCTGACCGCATTGCGCCCGTAGGCGTCGGCCACGTAGTCGATCACCCGGTCGCGGCCATCCATGCAGAAGTCGACGTCGAAGTCGGGCATGGAAACACGTTCGGGGTTGAGGAAACGTTCGAACAGCAGGTCGTAGGCCAGAGGATCGAGGTCGGTGATCTTCAGTACGTAGGCCACCAGCGAGCCGGCACCCGAACCACGGCCCGGGCCTACCGGCACGCCGTTGTTCTTGGCCCACTTGATGAAGTCCATCACGATCAGGAAGTAACCCGGGAAACCCATCTGGATGATGATGTCCAGTTCGAACTTCAGGCGGTCCAGGTAGAGCTGGCGCTTCTCTTCGTAATTGGGCGTGGTCTCCTTGGGCCAGAGCACCGCCAGGCGCTCCTCCAGGCCTTCGTGCGAAACATGGCGCAAGTAGTCGTCGATGCCCATGCCATTGGGCGTCGGGAAGTCGGGCAGGAAGTACTTGCCCAGCTGGACCTGGATGTTGCAGCGTTTGGCGATTTCGACGGTGTTGGCAATCGCGTCGGGCAGGTCGCTGAACAGCTCGGCCATTTCATCCGCGCTTTTGAGGTACTGCTGGTCGCTGTACATGCGCGGGCGACGCGGGTCGTCCAGGGTCCAGCCTTCACCGATGCACACGCGGCTTTCGTGGGCGTCGAAGTCCGACTGCTTGATAAAACGCACATCATTGGTGGCCACCAGCGGCGCGCCGACCTTGTCGGCCAGCGCCACGGCAGCGTGCACGTATTCTTCATCACCGGCACGATTGGTACGCTGCACCTCGACGTAAAAACGTTCGGGGAACATGCCCATCCAGTCGTGCAGCAGCGCCTCGGCCTCAGTGGTACGGCCGGCCATCAGGGCCATGCCGATATCGCCCTCTTTGCCGGCGGACAGGGCAATCAGACCTTCGCTGGCCGGGGCGATCCACTCACGCTGCAGAATGACCAGGCCATTGCGCTGGCCGTCAGTCCAGCCTCGGGAGATCAGCTCGGTAAGGTTGCGGTAACCCTTGGGGTTCATCGCCAGGAAGCAGATGCGCGACAGCGGCGCTTCAGGGTCGGCACCGGCCAGCCACAGGTCAGCACCGCAGATCGGCTTGATGCCCGCGCCCATGGCGGCCTTGTAGAACTTCACCAACGCGCACATGTTGCTCTGGTCGGTGATCGCCACCGCGGGCATGTTCATCCCGGCCAGCGCCTTGGCCAGCGGTTTGATCCGCACCAGACCGTCGACCAGCGAAAATTCGGAGTGGACGCGCAGGTGAACGAAGGGAACCGACATGGAAGATCCTGTAGCAGTGCTGAACGACAAGGGCGGGATTGTAGCGTAAAAGCGAGGGGGTTTTGGGGACGCAAGGCGCCCCCAACAGGCTAGATCAGAGAATCGGTAATGCCTTCGCGGGCTTCCCAAGCGGCCCGTACCGGCGCAAAGGAGCGCCGATGAATGGGCGTGGGCCCTAGCCGGGCCAAGGCTTGCAGGTGTACCGGCGTCGGATACCCCTTGTGCCCGCCAATCCCATAGCCCGGATAGATCAGCTCGAATGCGCTCATCTCGCGATCGCGGGTCACTTTGGCCAGGATCGACGCTGCAGCGATGGCCGGCACCTGGCTATCACCCTTGATAACCGGCGCAGCCGGCACCGACAGTTTGGGGCAGCGGTTACCGTCGATCAGTGCGAGCCTGGGTGTGACACTCAAGCCCTCCACTGCACGCTGCATGGCCAGCATGGTGGCCTGAAGAATGTTCAGCCGATCGATTTCCTCGACCTCGGCGCGCGCGATGCAAAAGCTCAGGGCTTTGGCACAGATCTCGTCGAACAGCGCTTCGCGCTTGGCTTCGGTGAGTTTCTTCGAGTCGTTGAGGCCGAGGATCGGCCGCGCCGGGTCAAGAATCACCGCCGCTGTGACGACCGCCCCGCACAGCGGGCCGCGCCCGACTTCGTCGACCCCGGCAACCAGGTCCTCGACCAGGTTGAAATCCAGTCCTATCTGCATGTCAGCGGTCCTTGAGCAAGGCCAGCACCGCGTCGGCTGCCTGATTGGAGGCGTCGCGGCGCAGGGTGCGGTGAATCTCGTCGAAGCGCTCGGTCTGCTGGCTGCCATCGGCCACCAGGGGGGCCAGGGTTTGTGCGAGGGCCTCGCTGGTGGCGGCATCCTGCAGCAACTCTGGCACCAACTCGCGCTGGGCGAGCAAGTTGGGCAACGACACGTAGGGGCTTTTCACCAGACGCTTGAGAATCCAGTAGGTCAGTGGCGCGAGGCGATAGGCAACGACCATGGGGCGCTTGTACAGCATGGCCTCCAGGGTGGCGGTACCCGACGCGATCAGCACCGCATCACAGGCTGCCAGGGCCTGATGCGACTGGCCATCGAGCAGCGTCAGCGGCAAGTCGCGACCTTCAAGCATCTGTTCGAGCTGTGCACGCCGTGCCCCATTGGCGCATGGCACTACAAAGTGCACGCCGGGTATCAGCTCGCCCAAGCGCTGCGCCGCATCCAGGAACAACGCCCCCAGGCGCCCGACTTCCCCGCCACGGCTGCCAGGCATCAGGGCAACCACCGGCCCTGCACCCAGCCCCAGCGCCGTGCGCACAGCCTGCCGATCCGCAGCCAACGGTATGGTATCGGCCAACGGATGGCCGACGAACCTAACCGGCACGCCCTGCTCTTCATAGAAGCGCGCTTCGAATGGCAGCAGCGTCAGCATCAGATCGCAACCTTCACGAATCTTCAGCACACGCTTCTGCCGCCATGCCCAGACCGAAGGGCTGACGTAGTGCACGGTCTTGATACCGGCCTGGCGTAGCTTCAGTTCGATATTGAGGGTGAAGTCAGGTGCATCGATGCCAATGAACACATCGGGCTTTTCGGCAATCAGGGTCTGGATCAGTACCTTGCGCCGCTTGAGCAGCTCGCGCAGGCGCCCCAGCACTTCTACCAGGCCCATGACCGCCAGACGTTCCATGGGGAAATACGACTGCATGCCCTCGGCTTCCATCAGCGGGCCGCCGACGCCGATGAAACGCACCTGGGGATGGCGCGCCTTCAAGGCGCGCATCAGACCGGAACCGAGAATATCGCCGCTGGCCTCACCCGCAACCAGGGCTACGCAAAGTTGCGCCATGTCAGCGGGTAATGCCGCGGGCAGAATTCACGATCGACTGACGGAACAAGTCGACCTCTGGGTGTTTGCCTGCCAGCTCATCCAGTTCCTTGACCGCTTCTTCGACGGTCAGGCCCTGGCGGTAGACGATCTTGTAGGAACGACGCAGGGCATGGATGACCTCGTCGCTGAACCCGCGACGGCGCATGCCTTCGAAGTTCATGCTGCGGGCTTCGGCGGGGCTGCCGAATACCGTGACGAAAGCCGGAACGTCCTTGCCGATCGCCGTGCCCATGCCGGAGAAGGCATGCGCGCCGATGTGGCAGTACTGGTGCACCAGGGTGAAACCGGACAGGATCGCCCAGTCACCCACATGCACATGCCCGGCCAGCGCAGTGTTGTTGACCAGGATGCAATGGTTGCCGATCACACTGTCATGGCCGATGTGGGCATAGGCCATGATCAGGTTGTGGTCACCCAGCGTGGTTTCAGCGCGGTCCTGGACCGTGCCACGGTGAATGGTCACACCCTCGCGAATCACGTTGTGATCACCGATCACCAGGCGCGTTGGCTCCCCTTTGTACTTCAGGTCCGGGGTGTCTTCGCCGATCGAGGAAAACTGGTAGATGCGATTGTGCTTGCCGATCCGGGTCGGCCCCTTGAGCACCACGTGAGGACCAATGACGGTACCCTCCCCGATTTCGACATCAGGGCCAACGATCGACCACGGGCCGACCTCGACACCATCGGCCAGTTTGGCCGACGGATCGATGATCGCCCGCGGATCAATCGAATTCATAGCTCACGTTCCGCACAGGTGATCTCAGCCGAGCACACTGGCTTGCCATCGACCAGTGCCCGGCACTCGAACTTCCAGATGGTCTTCTTACGGCCGATGAACTTGGCCTCCAGCACCAACTGGTCGCCCGGCAGGACGGGCTGACGGAAACGCAACTTGTCGGAACCGACGAAGTAATAGAGCGTGCCGTCGGCCGGCTTGGCGTCGAGCATCTTGAAACCGAGAATGCCTGCAGCCTGTGCCATGGCCTCGATGATCAGCACGCCTGGCATCACCGGGTGTTCCGGGAAATGCCCGTTGAAGAACGGCTCGTTGATGCTGACATTCTTGTAGGCACGAATGCTCTGGGCCTCGAAGTCCAGATCCGTTACACGATCCACCAACAGGAACGGGTAACGGTGAGGCAGGTATTCGCGAATCTCGTTGATGTCCATCATTTCGGGGGGAAGCCTGTAATAAGAATAGGGAGCGCAGGTGCTGACCACACGCTCCTTTTGCAATCCAAAGAGGAGCCAGCTAGCGACTGTTCACTCTTGCTCAGGAAATGGTATCAGCCTTCTGATGTCGGCTGGCCACCTGAGGTCACGGTATCGACACGTTTTTCCAGCTGCTGGAGACGTTTGGACATGTCATCCAGCTGGCGGATACGCGCAGCGCTCTTGCGCCAGTCAGCCAGTGGCTGCATGGCAGTGCCGGAAGAATACGCACCCGGTTCGGTGATCGAACGGGTGACCATGGTCATCCCGGAAACGAATACGTTGTCGCAGACATCAATGTGCCCCACCATGCCCACGCCACCGGCAATGGTGCAGTGCTTGCCAATGCGCGTGCTGCCGGAAATCCCGACGCAGGCAGCCATGGCCGTGTGCTCGCCGATCTGCACGTTGTGAGCGATCTGGATCTGGTTGTCGAGCTTGACGCCGTCGGCGATCCGCGTGTCGGACAAAGCGCCCCGGTCGACAGCGGTGTTCACGCCGATTTCGACGTCATCACCTATGGTGACACCGCCGATCTGGGCGATCTTGCGCCATACGCCCTTCTCGTTGGCAAAGCCGAAGCCCTCACCACCGATCACCGCGCCAGACTGGATGACCACGCGCTTGCCTATGGTCACGTCGTGATACAGCGTGACCCGCGGTGCCAGCCAGCCACCCTCGCCAACCACACAACGGGCACCGATCACGCAATGCGCACCGATGCTGACGTTGGCGCCAATGCGTGCGCCGCTCTCGATGACCACGAACGGCCCGATGCTGGCACTGGCATCCACCTGCGCATCCTCGGCAACCACGGCGCTGGGATGAATTCCCGCTACAGCCTTGGGTTTGGGATCGAACAGGTGGGAAATGCGCGCGTAGGCCAGGTACGGGTCCGCCACGATCAACGCATTGCCGGCAAAGCCTTCAGCATCTGCAGCCTGCAGCAACACCGCTGCTGCCTGGCAGTTATCCAGGTATTTGCGGTACTGCTTGTTGGCGAGAAAGCTCAACTGACCGGGGCCGGCCTCCTGCAAGGTGGCCAGCCCGGTGATCTGCAGCGCCTCGGAGCCTTTGAGAGTGGCCCCGAGGGCCTCGGCCAACTGGCCGAGCGTCATGGTCACGGTCATATCAACGGGCTTGGTTCATGCGCTCGATGACTTGGCGGGTGATGTCGTACTGAGGCTTGACATCAATGACCGCGCCACGCTCGAGGACCAGGTCGTAACCGCCTTTCTTGATCACTTCCTCGACAGCGCCGTCGAGCTTGGGCTTGAGCTGCTTGAGCATGTCGCGGTCAGCAACCGCCTTGGCTTCATTCAGTTCCTTGGACTGGAACTGGAAGTCACGGGCCTTTTGCTTGAACTCAAGCTCCAGGCGCTCACGCTCCGGCTGGGCCATCTTGTCGCCGCCTTTGATCAAGCGGTCCTGAATGCCTTTGGCGCTGCTTTCCAGGGTCTTGAGCTTGGTCAGCTGCGGGCCGAACTTCTTCTCGGCATCCACCGCGTATTTCTTGGCGGCATCAGATTCGAGCAACGCCATCTGATAGTTCAGCACGGCAACCTTCATTTCGGCGAAAGCCGGGGTGGCGACCAGCGCCGCGGCCAGTAAGGCCAGTTGAGTCAACTTACGCACGATGCACTCCTGGATAAACCGTTGTCGTTAAGCAAGGGCCGACCTTAGAAGGTCTGGCCCAGAGAGAATTGGAACACCTGGGTATCGGCATCGTCCGGCTTCTTGACCGGCATTGCCAGGCTGAAGCTCAACGGGCCCAGCGCGGTGATCCAGGTCACACCCAGGCCCACAGAGCTGGCCATGTCCGAGAAACCGACCTTGGCGCAGTCAGGCTTGGAACCGCAATTGGTGTCGAACACGTTACCCACATCCCAGAACACGGAGGTGCGCAGCGAACGCTGGTCCTTCACGAACGGCAGCGGGAACAACAGCTCTACGCCACCTTGTACCAGGACGTTGCCACCGAACGGCAGTGGGTCTTGGTCCGGATCACGCTCGGTACCGTTGTTCCCGGTACTCGGTGTACTACGTGGACCCAGGCTGCTGTCCTTGAAGCCGCGAACTGAGTTGAAGCCACCCGCATAGTAGTTCTCGTAAAACGGCAGGCCCGAAGTGCCACCGAAACCATCACCATAGCCCAATTCGGTGTGCAGGCGCAGGGTGTACTCGTTGTTGATCGGCTTGAACAGCTGGCCGCGATAATCAAGCTTGTAGAACGACAGGTCGCTGCCTGGAATGGTCGATTCCAGGGTCAGGCTCTGGGAGTGACCACGGGTTGCCAGCACACCTTTGTTCAGGGTCGACTCGGACCAGCCGACGGACGCCTTGAAGTTCAGGAAGCTGTCGCCCTCCTCCTTAAGGAAGTCGAAGATCTCGTCAACGGTATAGCGACCGGTCTTGATCTTGTCCTGCTGCACGCTGAGGCCGTAAGTCAGACGCGAGGTTTCACTGATCGGGTAGCCAAGGCTGACGCCTGCACCCAGGCTGTCGACCGCATAGCTGGCCACGTCAACGTCAAGGTCGTCGTAGTCGGTGCTGCGGTAGAACGCGTTGTAACCCAGGCTGACGCCGTCGGCAGTGAAGTAGGGGTCAACGAAACCGAAGTTGTAGCGGGTCTGGTATTCCGAACGGGTCAGGCCGATGGACACCTTGTTACCGGTACCGAGGAAGTTGGTCTGGCTGATCGAACCGCCCAGGATCAGGCCGGCGCTCTGGGCGAAGCCCACGCTGGCGGTGATCGAGCCGGATGCCTGCTCTTCGACGCTGTAGTTGACGTCGACCTGGTCGTCGGTACCCGGCACTGCCGGGGTCTCGACGTTGACTTCCTTGAAGAAGCCCAGGCGCTCCAGGCGGGTCTTGGACTGGTCGATCAGGTAGGTCGAAGCCCAGCCGCCTTCCATCTGGCGCATTTCGCGGCGCAGCACTTCGTCTTCGGTCTTGGTGTTGCCGCGGTAGTTGATGCGGTTGACGTAGGCACGCTTGCCCGGGTCGACCACGAACATGATGTCGACGGTATGGTCTTCGTCATTGGGCTGTGGCACGCCGTTGACGTTGGCGAAGGTATAGCCTTCGTTACCAAGGCGGCGGGTGATCAGCTCGGACGTGGTGGTCATCACCTTGCGCGAGAACACCTGGCCCGGCTGCACCAGCAGCAGCGACTTGACCTGGTCTTCCGGCACCTTCAGGTCGCCCGACAGCTTCACGTCACGAACGGTGTACTTCTCGCCTTCGTTGACGTTGACGGTGATGTAGACGTGCTTCTTGTCCGGGGTGATCGACACCTGGGTGGAAGCGATGTCCATGTTGATGTAGCCGCGGTCCAGGTAGTAGGAACGCAGGCGCTCCAGGTCACCGGAAAGTTTTTCGCGGGCATACTTGTCGTCGTTCTTGAAGAACGACAGCCAGTTGGTGGTCTTGAGCTCGAACAGCTGCGCCAGTTCTTCATCGTCGAACACGGTGTTGCCGACGACGTTGATGTGCTGGATGGCAGCGACGGTGCCTTCGTTGATCTTGATCTTCAGGGCAACCCGGTTGCGCGGCTGCGGCACCACCTCGGCGTCGACCTCGGCCGAGTAGCGGCCCTGGGCCACGTACTGGCGCTGCAGTTCGTTACGCACGCCTTCGAGGGTGGCACGCTGGAAGATCTCGCCTTCGGCCAGGCCCGACTGTTTCAGGCCCTTCATCAGGTCTTCGGTGCTGATCGCCTTGTTGCCTTCGATCTCGATGCTCGACACCGACGGGCGCTCGACCACGTTGATGATCAGGACATCGCCGTCGCGGTTCAGCTGGATATCCTGGAAGAAGCCGGTCTTGAACAGCGAACGGGTGGACTCCACCAGGCGCCGGTCATCGGCCTGATCGCCCACGTTCAGGGGCAAGGCACCGAAAACGCTGCCGGCGGATACCCGCTGCAGGCCGTTGACACGAATATCGGAGATGGTGAAGGACTCGGCGTGAACTTCAGCGATCATCAATGCGGAGAGGACCGCAGTTAGCAGCAGACGTTTCATGAAGTCCTTTTATTCCAACTGGCAATAAACAACCTGCCGCAAATGGCGGCAGGTTTGCAATGCGAAGCTTTTATAGTCGACCCAGATCGTTGATCAGGGCGAGCAACATCACCCCTATGACCAAACTGATACCGATCTGGACCCCCCAACCTTGAACCCGATCCGACAATGGACGACCGCGCGCCCACTCGACCAGGTAAAACAGCAAATGCCCCCCATCCAGCACTGGAATGGGCAGCAGGTTAAGAACCCCCAGGCTAATGCTCAGGTAGGCGAGGAAATTCAGGAAATCCCCCACGCCGGACTGGGCTGAAGCGCCCGCCACTTTAGCAATGGTTATCGGTCCGCTCAAGTTTTTTACCGAGAGCTCACCGAACAGCATTTTCTTCAGGGATTCGAGGGTCAGGACGCTCATGTTCCACGTCCGGGACAGGCCCTCGCCTACCGCGTCCAGCGGACCGTAGCTGACCTCACGAAGCATGTCGGCAGGCCATTCGCCACTTTTCACCCCGGCACCCAGGTAACCACCGGCAGCCTCGCCCTCACCTTTTCGTGCCAGTGTCACCGGCACATCCAGCGCTGCACCGTCGCGCTCGACACGCACCACCACCTTGGCTTCAGGGCGGGCGCGCACGCTATCGACAACCTGCTGCCAGTCAGTCAAGGCGACCCCATCGAGACTCAGCAGCCGGTCACCGGTTTTCAGACCGGCAGCCGCCGCTGGCCCTTTTGGATCGATCTCGGCCAGCACGGGCGCAACCACAGGGCGCCATGGCCGCAGCCCGAGCGACTGAATCGGATCAGGCTCGTCCGCGCCCTTGAGCCAGCTGTCGAGCTTGACCTGCAACTGACGCTCGGCACTGGAGCCCTCATCGCGCACGCCAACCTGCAATGTTCCGCTTTCGCCCAGGCGACGCACCAACTGCAGATTGACGGCCGACCAGCCACTGGTCGCCTTGCCATCGATGGACACAATTTCCTGGCCGGCAACCAGGCCCGCCGATGCTGCCAGGCTGCCTGGCTCTACCGCACCGATGACCGGACGGATCTGCTGGGTACCGAGCATCGCCAGCAACCAGAAGAAAACGATGGCCAGCAGGAAGTTGGCAATCGGACCGGCGGCGACGATGGCGATGCGCTGGCGAACCGATTTGCGATTGAAGGACTGCTCGGCCAGCGCTGGCGGCACTTCGCCTTCACGCTCGTCGAGCATCTTGACGTACCCACCCAAAGGAATGGCCGCCACCACGAACTCGGTACCGTGGCGGTCATGCCAGCGCAATAGCCCGGGGCCGAAGCCCACGGAAAAGCGCAGCACCTTGACCCCGCAACGCCGGGCCACCCAGAAGTGGCCGAATTCGTGGAAAGTGACCAGTACACCCAGGGCCACCAGGGTGCCGATAATCATGTACAGCGCAGTCATGTCTTTCTCCGAATGACGTTCAGCGGAACGACTTTTCGCACATCCTCTGGGCCGGGCAGCATCAGCGGCCGTGGCGCCTCAACCACTCGCGGGACAACTCTCGGGCGCGCTGATCGGCAGCAAATACCGCATCCAGCGAAGGCACAGGCACCACGGGTTCCTGAGCCAGTACCTGTTCGATCATACCCGCGATCTCCGGGAAGCGGATACGCCGCTCAAGAAATGCATCGACCGCAACTTCGTTGGCCGCATTGAGTACCGCTGGCGCGCTGCTGCCCGCCTCGGCAGCCTGCCGTGCCAGGCGCAGGCACGGAAAGCGCAGTTCGTCGGGGGCCTGGAAATCCAGGCGAGCAATGGCGAACAGATCCAGCGGGGCCACACCAGAATCGATCCGCTCCGGCCAGGCAAGGGCGTTGGCAATGGGCGTGCGCATATCCGGGTTACCCAACTGGGCCAGCACCGAACCGTCAACGTAGTCCACCAGGGAATGGATAACGCTCTGCGGGTGCACCACCACTTCGACCTTGTCCGGCGCCGCATCGAACAACCAGCAAGCCTCGATCAGTTCCAGGCCCTTGTTCATCATGCTCGCCGAGTCCACCGAAATCTTGCGCCCCATGGACCAGTTCGGGTGGGCACAAGCCTGCTCTGGCGTGACATCGGCCAAGTCAGCCTGAGGCGTCTCGCGAAACGGCCCGCCCGAGGCTGTCAGCAGAATGCGACGCACACCCACCTGGCTCAGACCACGGTCATAGTCACCCGGCAGGCACTGGAAGATAGCATTGTGCTCGCTGTCGATCGGCAGCAGCACTGCACCACTGCGGCGCACAGCTTCCATGAACAGCGCGCCGGACATCACCAGCGCCTCCTTGTTGGCCAGCAGCACCTTCTTGCCCGCCTCGACGGCGGCCAGTGTCGGGCGCAGGCCAGCAGCGCCGACGATGGCAGCCATCACCGCATCCACTTCAGGGGCGGCCGCAACCTCACACAGGCCCGCCTCCCCTTCGAGCACCTCGGTGGCGCAGCCCGCAGCCGCCAGGCCTTCACGCAAGCGCACGGCTGCTTCGCCGTTGGGCACCACGGCATAGGCCGGGCGATGCAGCACGCACAGCGCCAGCAGTTGATCGATGCGCGAATAGCCGCTCAATGCAAATACCTGGTAGCGCTCGGGATGGCGGGCAATCACATCCAGGGTACTGAGGCCGATGGAGCCGGTGGCGCCCAGGACCGTAATGCGCTGTAGCGCTGTCACATCACACCCCATTCAGCAGCCCACAGCAATACCGCGAAAACCGGGATGGCCGCAGTCAGGCTGTCGATGCGGTCAAGCACCCCGCCATGGCCAGGCAGCAGGTTGCTGCTGTCCTTGATACCGGAGCGGCGCTTGAACATGCTCTCGGTCAGGTCACCAATCACCGATGACATGACCACCAGCGCAGCCCCCACGAGCCCCAGCAGAATCTGGCCGACGCCCCAATCGCGAGTGATGCCGACCGCAAGCGTAATCACCAGGCTGACCGCCAGGCCGCCATAGACGCCTTCCCAGCTTTTACCCGGGCTGACTTGGGCAGCCAGCTTGCGCTTGCCGAAAGCACGGCCCGAGAAGTACGCGCCGATATCGGCCGCCCACACCAGCACCATGACAGACAGGATAAGCCAGTTACCCAGCGGCCAGTGCTTGAGCAGCACCAGCCCTTGCCAGGCAGGCAGCAGGATCAGCAGACCGATCAGCAGACGGCAGGCAGCACTGGCCCACAGCTCACTGCTGCGCGGATAAGTCAGCACCAACCAGGTGGCCATACCCCACCAGATGACCGACGCACCAAGCACCCAGGGCGCCAGGTCAGGCATCAGGTAGAGCAGCATCAGCACACCGGCGACGACAGCGGCATAGGCAATGCGCAGCGGCTGGGCCATCAGCCCGGCCAGGCGCGCCCATTCCCAGGCCGCCAGGGTCACCACCAAGCCGATGAACAGAGCGAAATCCCCGCCGTTGAGCAGGAAGAAACCACCCAGCGCGACCGGCAGCAGGATCAGCGCGGTAATGATGCGTTGTTTAAGCATTAAGCACGAGCTCCAGCCTCGACCTGCTCGCTGGTCTTACCGAAGCGGCGCTGGCGCGAAGCGAAATCGGCCAGAGCATTGCGCATGGCCTCGTGTTTGAAGTCCGGCCAGTACAGGTCGGAGAAATACAGTTCGGCATAGGCCAACTGCCACAGCAGGAAGTTGCTGATGCGGTGCTCACCACCGGTGCGGATGCACAGGTCCGGCAACGGCAATTCGCCCGTCGCCAGGCAGGCTTGCAAAAGCCCTGGAGTGATGTCGTCCGGACGCAGATGGCCGGCCTGAACCTCACGCGCCAGGCGCTGGGCGGCCTGGGCAATATCCCACTGGCCACCGTAGTTGGCGGCGATCTGCAGGATGAAGCGATTATTACCGGCGGTCTGCGCCTCGGCCTCACGCATGGCGGCCTGCAGCTCTGGATGGAAACGCGAACGGTCGCCAATGATGCGCAGGCTGATATTGTTCTCGTTCAGGCGTTTGGCCTCACGGCGCAGCGCCGAGAAGAACAGCTCCATCAACGCCCCCACTTCCTCGGCAGGGCGCTGCCAGTTCTCACTGGAGAAGGCGAACAGGGTCAGCACCTCGACCCCGGACTTGGCGCATACCTCGATAACCGCACGTACGGCATCGACGCCGGCCTTGTGCCCGGCTACGCCGGGCAACAGGCGCTTCTTCGCCCAGCGATTATTGCCATCCATGATGATCGCGACGTGTCGCGGCACCGAAGACGGTGCCGCCAGCTTGGTCTTTTCCATTAAAAAACCTCGGCCTTAGACGGCCAACAGGTCCTTTTCCTTGGCTTTGAACGCAGCGTCGATTTCGGCGACGAACTTGTCGGTCAGCTTCTGGATCTCGTCAGCAGCACGACGCTCTTCGTCTTCGCTGATTTCCTTGTCCTTGGTCAGCTTCTTCAGGTCAGCCAGGGCATCACGACGCACGTTGCGCACGGCAACCTTGGCGTCTTCGGCAACGGCGCTGGCCTGCTTGGTGTAACCCTTGCGGGTTTCCTCGGTCAGGGCCGGCATCGGTACACGGATGGTGGTGCCGGCGCTGGACGGATTCAGGCCCAGATCGGAAGTCAGAATGGCCTTCTCGATGGCAGCGCTGAGGTTCTTGTCGTGGGCGACGATCTTCAGGGTGCGCGCATCTTCAACAGAGACTGCAGCGACCTGGTTCAGCGGCATTTCGCTGCCCCACGCCGGGACCTTGACGCTGTCCAGGATGCTTGGGTGGGCGCGACCGGTGCGGATTGACGCCAGGTTGCGGCCCAAAGCCTCGATGGACTTGCCCATGCGATCCTGAGCGTCTTTCTTGATGTCGTTGATCATTTTTGAACTTCCTCGATCAGAGTTCCTTCCGCGCCGCCATGCACGATGTTCAGCAAGGCGCCGGGTTTGTTCATGTTGAAGACGCGCAGCGGCATCTTGTGGTCGCGGCAAAGGCAGATTGCCGTGAGATCCATTACACCCAGCTTGCGATCCAGCACTTCATCGTAGGTCAGATGATCGAACTTCTCGGCATGCGGGTCCTTGAATGGATCTGCAGTGTATACACCATCGACCTTGGTTGCCTTCAATACCACGTCGGCATCGATTTCGATGGCACGCAGGCATGCGGCGGAGTCGGTGGTGAAGAACGGGTTGCCAGTACCGGCAGCGAAGATTACGACTTCTTTGGCGTTCAGGTGACGCATGGCTTTGCGGCGGTCATAGTGATCGGTCACGCCCACCATGGAAATGGCCGACATGACGATGGCGGTAATGTTCGCCCGCTCCAGCGCATCGCGCATGGCCAGGCCATTCATTACGGTCGCCAGCATGCCCATGTGGTCGCCGGTAACACGGTCCATGCCGGCTGCACTGAGCGCCGCGCCACGGAACAGGTTGCCACCGCCGATCACCAGGCCGACCTGGACACCGATGCCGACCAACTGGCCGACTTCCAGGGCCATGCGATCCAGGACCTTGGGGTCGATCCCGAACTCTTCCGAGCCCATCAGGGCCTCGCCGCTAAGTTTGAGTAGAATGCGTTTATAGCGAGCCTGATAACCACTGCCCTGCTGAGCCATTGCGAATCTCTCCTGCGGCGTTTGTAAAATTCTGGCGGGCTGCTTGAGCCTGCGTGTAACTCTAACGTGACGCAGCGACTGCGTCAGCGAGCACGGCCTTGAAAACCGCTCCCGCTTTGACAAAGAGGCTGCGCGCGTGAGCGGGCAGCCTCTTTGGGGCGACAGACGAGTCTGTCTTACTGCTTGGCGGCAGCTACCTGAGCGGCAACTTCAGCAGCGAAGTCGTCGACCGGCTTCTCGATGCCTTCGCCTACTTTGAAGTAGGTGAAGGAAACGATTTCAGCACCGGCCTTCTTGGCCAGCTCGCCGACTTTGACTTCCGGGTTCATGACGAAGGCTTGCTCTTTCAGCGAGGCTTCGGCCTTGAACTTGGTGATACGGCCGTTGATCATGTTTTCAACGATGTTTTCCGGCTTGCCGGCGATCTTGTCAGCGTTCAGCTGCAGGAAGACGTTCTTCTCGCGCTCGATGGCCTCGGCGGAGATTTCCGACGCATCCAGGAACTCTGGGTTCGAAGCTGCAACGTGCATGGCAATGTTCTTGGCCAGCTCGACGTCGCCACCCTTGAGGACGACAACAGCACCGATCTTGTTACCGTGCAGGTAAGCACCGACAACGTCACCCTCAACGCGCACCAGGCGACGGATGTTGACGTTCTCGCCGCACTTGGCGACCAGGGCTTCACGAGCAGCTTCGCGCGAGGCGATCAGCGGAGCGGCATCGGTCAGCTTCTGGGCGAAAGCTTCTTCGAGGCTTTCAGCGACGAAGTTCTTGAAGTCGTCTTGCAGAGCCAGGAAGTCGGTCTGCGAGTTGACTTCCAGCAGGACGGCGGATTTACCGTCGGTCTTGACGGCGATCGCGCCTTCGGCAGCGACGTTGCCAGCCTTTTTGGCGGCCTTGATGGCGCCCGAGGCACGCATGTCGTCAATGGCTTTTTCGATGTCGCCGCCGGCCTTTTCCAGGGCCTTTTTGCAATCCATCATGCCTTCGCCGGTACGCTCGCGCAGTTCTTTGACCAGCGCTGCAGTAATTGCTGCCATTTCAAAATCCTCTTGGAAAGTTTTTCAACCATTCCACCCGCTCATCACGGGCGTTCAATTCTGCAAATCCGCTGTTTCAACCTCAGCCGGCCCATAATGCGGGGCGCTTGCTGACAGCAGGATTTCAAGGTGGCAAAAAGGGGGCCAAGCCCCCTTTTTGCGTGCCAAGCAGACGCTAGCGTCTATTACTCGGCAGCAGGTGCAGCCGCTTCTTCAGCGTAGACTTCGGTGCCGCCAGCAACGTTGTTGCGGCCGCGGATGACGGCGTCAGCCATCGAAGTCATGTACAGCTCGATAGCGCGAATGGCGTCATCGTTACCTGGGATGATGTAGTCAACACCTTCTGGGCTGCTGTTGGTATCGACAACGCCGATAACCGGGATGCCCAGCTTGTTGGCTTCGGTGATGGCAATGCGCTCGTGGTCAACATCGATCACGAACAGGGCATCAGGCAGGCCGCCCATGTCCTTGATACCACCCAGGCTGCGGTCCAGCTTTTCCAGATCGCGCGAACGCATCAGGGCTTCTTTCTTGGTCAGCTTGGCAAAAGTGCCGTCTTCGGCCTGGGTTTCCAGGTCGCGCAGACGCTTGATCGAAGCGCGGATGGTTTTGTAGTTGGTCAGCATGCCGCCCAACCAGCGGTGGTCAACGTATGGCGAACCGCAACGAGCAGCTTGCTCGGCGACGATCTTGCCGGCGGAACGCTTGGTGCCGACGAACATGATCTTGTTCTTGCCCTGGGCCAGGCGCTCTACGAACGACAAAGCGTCGTTGAACATTGGCAGGGTTTTTTCCAGGTTGATGATGTGGATCTTGTTACGCGCGCCAAAAATGTACTTGCCCATTTTCGGGTTCCAGTAACGGGTCTGGTGGCCGAAGTGCACACCGGCCTTCAGCATATCGCGCATGTTGACTTGGGACATGATAGTTCCTTGATAAGTCGGGTTGGGCCTCCACGTATCCCAATGACCAACCCACGCACCTGAACAAGAACTTCGAGAATGCGGGGCACCCAGGTCATCGTGTCGACACGTGTGTGGGTTTGAGCTGACGGGGTCGTCCCCGAAAGCGGCGCATGTTATACCACAGACCGCCAACGAACGGAACCCGCAGAAGTGAACTGCGAATCCAGCCTCAAGCTTGATGCTGGGTTCGCAGCCGCCCTCTGATAGAATAAGGGCCTTTTCCGTTTGTTCGCGCCGCCTGCGGCGCCGTAGAGAGCCAGTAATGACCGTTACCATCAAGACCGCAGAAGACATCGAGAAGATGCGCATCGCCGGCCGCCTGGCCGCCGAAGTGCTGGAAATGATCGAAGAACACGTCAAGCCCGGTGTCACCACCGAAGAGCTCGACCGCCTGTGCCACGACTACATCGTCAACGTGCAGCAGGCCATTCCGGCACCGCTCAACTACAAGGGCTACCCCAAGTCGATCTGCACCTCGATCAACCACGTGGTGTGCCACGGCATCCCCAACGACAAGCCGCTCAAGGACGGGGACACGCTGAACATCGATGTCACCGTGATCAAGGACGGCTACCACGGCGACACCAGCCGCATGTTCCACGTCGGTACCGTGCCGGTATGGGCCGAGCGCCTGTCCAAAGTCACCCAGGAGTGCATGTACAAGGCCATCGAGCTGGTCAAGCCTGGCTGCCGCCTGGGTGATATCGGTGAAGTGATCCAGAAGCACGCTGAGAAGAACGGCTTTTCGGTCGTGCGTGAGTTCTGCGGCCACGGCATCGGCAAGGTGTTCCACGAAGAGCCACAGATCCTCCACTACGGCCGTGCCGGCACCGGCATGGAGCTCAAAGAGGGCATGACCTTCACCATCGAACCGATGATCAACCAGGGCAAGGCCGACACCAAGGTGCTGGGCGACGGCTGGACCGCCATCACCAAGGACCGCAAGCTCTCGGCGCAGTGGGAGCACACCCTGGTGGTGACCGCCACCGGCTACGAGATCTTCACCCTGCGCAAGGACGACACCATCCCGCGCACTTCGGCCTGAGTTCACGCCAAAGCCTCTACGACAGGAACGCGATGCATGCCCCAGGTGGATCCCGAGCTGTTCGACCGCGGCCAGTTCCAGGCGGAACTGGCCCTCAAGGCGAGCCCCATCGCCGCTTTCAAGAAGGCCATCCGCCAGGCCGGCGAGGTGCTCGACAGGCGTTTCCGTGACGGCCGCGACATCCGCCGGCTGATCGAGGACCGCGCCTGGCTCGTCGACAACATCCTGCAACAGGCCTGGAAGCAGTTTGACTGGGGCGACGCTGACGGTATCGCCCTGGTAGCGGTCGGGGGCTATGGGCGCGGTGAACTGCACCCGCACTCGGACATCGACCTGCTGATCCTGCTGCGCGACGCCGAACACGAGCAGTACCGCGACGCCATCGAGCGCTTCCTGACACTGCTGTGGGACATGGGCCTTGAAGTGGGCCAGAGCGTGCGTACCGTGGACGAGTGTGCCGAACAGGCCCGCGCCGACCTGACGGTCATCACCAACATGATGGAAAGCCGCACCATCGCCGGCCCCGAAGCCCTGCGCCAGCGCATGCTCGAGGTCACCAGCACCGCGCACATGTGGCCGAGCAAGGAGTTCTTCCTGGCCAAGCGCGCAGAGCTCAAGGCCCGCCACCACAAGTACAACGACACCGAGTACAACCTCGAGCCCAATGTAAAAGGCTCGCCCGGTGGCCTTCGCGACATCCAGACAGTCCTTTGGGTAGCCCGTCGCCAGTACGGCACCCTGAACCTGCACGCCCTCGCTGGCGAAGGCTTCCTGCTGGAAAGCGAAAACGAACTGCTGGCCTCCTCCCAGGACTTTTTGTGGAAGGTGCGCTACGCCCTGCACATGCTCGCCGGCCGCGCCGAAGATCGCCTGCTGTTCGACCACCAGCGCAGCATCGCCGCACTGCTGGGCTACAGCGACGAAAACCCCAAACGCGCCATCGAACAGTTCATGCAGCAGTACTACCGGGTGGTGATGAGCATCAGCCAGTTGTGCGACCTGATCATCCAGCACTTCGAGGAAGTCATCCTCGCCGACGATGACAGTGGCACCACCCAGCCGCTGAATGCGCGCTTCCGCCTGCACGACGGCTATATCGAAGCGGTCAACGCGAACGTTTTCAAGCGCACGCCGTTCGCCATGCTGGAGATCTTCGTGCTGATGGCGCAGCACCCGGAAATCAAGGGCGTGCGCGCTGACACCGTGCGCCTGCTGCGCGAGCACCGGCACCTGATCGACGACACCTTCCGCAACGATATCCGCAACACCAGCCTGTTCATCGAGCTGTTCAAGTGCGAAATCGGCATCCATCGCAACCTGCGGCGAATGAACCGCTACGGCATCCTCGGCCGCTACCTGCCAGAGTTCGGCCTGATCGTCGGGCAGATGCAGCACGACCTGTTCCACATCTATACGGTCGATGCGCACACCCTCAACCTCATCAAGCACCTGCGCAAGCTGCAGTACACGCCGGTGTCCGAAAAATTCCCGCTGGCCAGCAAGCTCATGGGCCGCCTGCCCAAGCCTGAGCTCATCTACCTGGCCGGGCTGTACCACGACATCGGCAAAGGCCGTCAGGGCGACCACTCCGAACTGGGCGCTGTGGACGCGAATAAGTTCTGCGAGCGCCATCAATTGCCCGCCTGGGATAGCCGCCTGATCGTCTGGCTGGTGCAAAACCACCTGGTGATGTCCACCACCGCCCAGCGCAAGGACCTGTCCGACCCACAGGTGATCAACGACTTCGCCCTGCATGTCGGCGACGAGACGCGCCTGGACTACCTCTACGTGCTGACCGTGGCCGACATCAACGCCACCAATCCCAGCCTGTGGAACTCCTGGCGCGCCAGCCTGCTGCGCCAGCTGTACAGCGAGACCAAACGCGCCTTGCGACGCGGCCTGGAAAACCCGCTGGACCGCGAGGAGCAGATCCGCCAGACACAGAGTGCGGCGCTGGATATCCTCGTGCGCGAGGGCACCGACCCGGACGACGTCGAGCAACTCTGGTCGCAACTGGGTGACGACTACTTCCTCAAGCACAACGCCGCCGATGTGGCCTGGCACAGTGATGCGATCCTGCAGCAGCCCGCCGACGGCGGGCCGCTGGTACTGATCAAGGAAACCACACAGCGGGAGTTCGAGGGCGGCACGCAAATCTTCATCTACGCCCCCGACCAGCACGATTTCTTCGCCGTGACCGTGGCGGCCATGTCGCAGCTCAACCTGAACATCCATGACGCGCGCATCATCACCTCGAGCAGCCAGTTCACGCTCGACACCTACATCGTGCTCGACAATGACGGCGGCTCCATCGGCGATAACCCGCAACGGGTCAAGCAGATCCGCGACGGCCTGACCGAGGCGCTGCGCAACCCCGAGGACTACCCGACCATCATCCAGCGACGGGTACCCCGCCAGCTCAAGCATTTCAACTTCCCGCCGCAGGTGACCATCCTCAACGATGCACAGCGGGCGGTGACCATCCTTGAGATCACCGCGCCGGACCGCCCGGGGCTGCTGGCGCGGATCGGGCGGATCTTCCTGGAGTTCGACCTGTCACTGCAGAACGCCAAGATCGCCACCCTCGGCGAACGCGTGGAAGACGTATTCTTCATTACCGATGCCGACAACCAGCCGCTGTCCGACCCGCAGCTGTGCAGCCGCCTGCAGGAAGCGATCGTGCAGCAGCTGCAGGCCGGCCAGGCCAGCGATGCCAGCCCGACTCGCGTGACCTTTTAACGATTAGACGATTGACGAGACCTTGCGCCGATGAACCATGCCTTGACCCAGCTTCAGCCCTACCCGTTCGAGAAACTCCGCGCCCTGCTGGGCAGCGTGAAGCCCGCGGCGGACAAGCGCGCCATCGCCCTGTCGATCGGTGAGCCGAAGCACGCATCCCCGGCGTTCGTCGCCCAGGCCATGGCCGACAACCTCGACAAGCTGGCGGTCTACCCCAGCACCATCGGCCTGCCAGAGCTGCGCCAGGCCATCGGCCAATGGTGCGAACGCCGGTTCGGCGTGCCGAGCGGCTGGCTGGACGCGGACCGCCATGTGCTGCCGGTCAACGGCACCCGTGAAGCACTGTTCGCCTTTACCCAGGCCGTGGTCAACCGCGCCGATGATGGCCTGGTGGTCAGCCCCAACCCGTTCTACCAGATCTACGAAGGCGCGGCCCTGCTCGCCGGCGCCACCCCGCATTACCTGCCGTGCCTGGAAAACAACGGTTTCAACCCGGACTTCGATGCCGTACCCACCGAGGTATGGAAACGCTGCCAGATCCTGTTCCTGTGCTCACCGGGCAACCCCACCGGCGCACTGGTACCGATGGACACCCTGAAGAAGCTGATCGCACTGGCCGACGAGCATGATTTCGTGATCGCCGCCGATGAATGCTACAGCGAGCTGTACTTCGACGAAGACGCGCCACCACCGGGCCTGCTCAGTGCCTGTGCCGAACTGGGCCGCAGTGATTTCAAGCGTTGCGTGGTATTCCACAGCCTGTCCAAGCGCTCCAACCTGCCGGGCCTGCGTTCGGGCTTCGTTGCCGGCGACGCGGCCATCATCAAGCCGTTCCTGCTGTACCGCACCTACCATGGCTGCGCCATGCCGGTGCAGACCCAGCTGGCCAGCATCGCCGCCTGGCAGGATGAAGCGCATGTGCGCGAAAACCGCGACCTATACCGCGCCAAATACGATGCCGTGCTGGATATCCTGCAGCCCGTGCTGGACGTACAGCGGCCCGATGGCAGTTTCTACCTGTGGGCCAAGGTACCGGGGTGCGATGCCGACTTCACGCGTGACCTGTTCCAAGCCCAGCATGTGACGGTGGTACCTGGTTCGTACCTGTCGCGTGAAGTGGATGGCGTGAACCCGGGGGCCGGGCGGGTACGCATGGCACTGGTCGCACCATTGGCCGAGTGCATCGAGGCGGCTGAGCGGATTCGTGCGTTTGTGCAAACCCGTTGATTGACCGAGTGCCGCACTGTAGCTCAAACACCGGCTCGCCGGCGCTTGAGCTACAGCGGCTCATTTGACTGCCCCCAGGTTCGCCTCGCTCAAGTCCAGCTCCCCCAACACTTGCCGCACCACCTCATCACCAACCAGATGCTGGCGATGCAGGTTATACAATTCCAACCGCTGCGCCCGAAGCGCCCGCAGGCGCAGACGTCGTTCCAGCAAGTCCATCTGCTCCGCCAAGGCCCTCGCCTCGGCCGTGTCGTTGTAACTGTCCAGCTCATCGCGGTATTCGGCCATCAACCTTGCCTTGAGCTCGGTGGCCAGGGTCGCCTGCGCCGCATCCTGAGGTGCGCTGGCATCAACCACGTCCTCGGCCTCCAGGGCATGAATCGCAGCCTCGGCCGTGCGCCGCCAGGCTTCCTGCACCTCCTGATGCAGCCGTTCGTCCGGGCTTCGGGTGACGCCTCTCAAGAGAAAGGGCAACGCCACGCAGGCGCTGACCAGCGACAGCAAGATGACGCCGGCAGCGATGAAAATCAGCAGGTCGCGCTCCGGGAAAGCCTGGCCTGCCCCGATCAGCAGCGGTATCGACATCACACCCGCCAGCGTCACCGCACCCCGCACCCCGCCAAGGGTCAGCAACCAGCATGAGCGCGCCGTGGGCATCAGCACCAGTGCCGGCTTGCCGCGCCAGCGACGCACTACCCCGACCGCCCGCCAGATGCTTTGTACCCAGATGAAACGCAGCAGGATCAGCGCCGCAAAGATCGCCAGCACATCCAGGCAACGCCATGCCAGTGTCGGCCAGAGGGTAGGTTCGTGGCTGACCACCGCCTTGATGATGTCCGGCAATTGCAGGCCCAACAGCAGGAAGATCAGGCCATTGAAGGCGAATTCCAGTAGCGACCAGACGCTACGGTTGAGCAGGCGGGTGCTGGTCTGGCGCGGCAGCAGGTCGAGCCAGCTCTGCATCATGCCGGCGGCCACCGCCGAGAGGATGCCCGACACCCCAAGGCGCTCGGCCAGCACATAGGCGGCAAACGGCAGCAGCAGCATGAAGACCACGTGGGTGGCCGGGTCATCCCAGCCACGTGCGATCATCCAGGCGCGCAGCCTGCCAATCAGCCAGCTCAGGGCAACACCGACCGCCAGCCCGCCGATGGCAACCAGGACAAAGCTGAAGCTGGCATCGGCCAAAGAAAATACGCCGGTGATCGCCGCTGCCAGCGCGAACTTGAAGGTCACCAGGCCAGAGGCGTCATTCATCAGCGCTACTCACCATATGTGGACACAAATCCACATCTCGCCATACACACAGATGGACAGACAGATCTTGCAGGCATGCGACCAAAAGGGAGTGCAGCCGCCCCTCCCCGTTACTAACACGAGGAGAAGGCAGGCAATAGAACAGGCTTTAGCTTAGGTGCGTCGCAGGAGAGGGTTAGGCGTAGAGGCTGAGTTTCAACTCACCTCAAGCCTTGATGTCCACGACGAACTGGCCACTTCGAGCAGCACAATAGTTGTCTTTCACGATGAAGCACTCAATGGTGTGGGTGCCGATGTACAAGGCCGTTTCATCCTTCCAGAGACTGCCCAGCTCAGAGGTCGACATTTCGAATCCGCCTCGAAGGCCCTTGTCCTTGGCAGCCTCCTTTCCTGTGTTCACGATCTGCCAATAAACCTTGAAAGGTGGCGCTACGTCGGTGGTTGCCATGAAGTTGAGAGAGCAGCCTCTCCTTACAGGCACTCCGCTGCTGACATAACCGGTGCGGAAACCGTTCTGTGACGAGCGAGCTAAAAGGTGCACGTTCCCTCCGGGGACTTTAGGCCAGGTCATTGGTTTCCGGTGCGGTGCATCAGCTAGGCGCTGGTTCGGGCTCCTGCGCTTCTCCCTCGATCTTGCGAGGGCCTGGAAGCTAGTCGGCAGAACTGCGCTCTCGACAAGAGGACGGCCCATGCGTGGCGCAAGTATGTCTATGACCGACTCCATGTCGTCCTGCTGAGCGGCGAGGGCAAAGTCTGACCTAGCCACTTCCAACCACTCATAGAATCCCTCTTTCAGGACAGGCTCATGCTCCCATCCGTCCGCGAAATTCTCACGGGGGTTAGAAGGGTTCTCAATCCATGTCACCCCGTTCCGCTCATGAATGAATTGATCCATGGAGGCAAGGATAGATAGGAGCGCCCCCGTTACAGACCCCTCTTGGTTGTAAGCATGAGCAGCCAAGGTACTGATGATTATCGATGAGGGTCTTCCGTCTTCCACCTCAGAAAACCGCATGTCTCGATGTCGCTTCAGCAGTTGGATGGCCGCCTGCAGAGGTGTCTTCACCCGGAACGATGGGATGTCTTCAACATCTGCTTTCGCTTCAGCCAGCATCATCGCTCGACGCCTCTGATCGAAGGCAGGCTTCATCCTGGCGTAGAACCAATCCGCATACCCCTTGGGATTGCTCGAAGGCCAGTCATCTGATCGAAGCCTGTAGTTTACGTGGGTGCGATCAGTGATGGAGATTGAGGTCTGGACGTGTGCCAAGCTCAACATTCGTTGTTCACGAAGAACCCGCTGTCGCTGTCCATCAGGAACTGAAGGCAGCAGATCCATGTGAAACTGTGCAGAGTCCGAATAATTCAGCGTCCAGCAGCGATCCCAACCCTGCGGCGGCTCCATACCGTAGCGTCTTGCATAGGCCATCAGCTCGGCCCCCAGAGCCTCGTACACGTCTTCCTGGGTATTGCGCCCCTTACTCAGGTCAAACTCGAACACGACATCTAGGTCGTATTCCTCCTCCCCGCTTAACGGACGGATGACGGTGCCCAGTCGAAATGAGCCTTGGGCATACGCCTGGATATCAACACCGTTGAACTGCGAATCGGCTCTCTCCAGCCAGGTGCACACCGACCGGTAGCTCCGATCCGCAGCCTCGTATCGCTCAGGCGGAATATCCAATGCAGTCGCGAGATCGCCAATGAAGTGTTCGCCAGCTGTTGCTCGATTCATCGCTGGCCCTCCTTTCGGAATGCCTCAGGAAGGAAGCAGTCAACTTCATCGTTCGAGAGGGTGTATTCCTCGTTGAGCTTCAGGGCATCCTGAGCCTTTTTGTAGGCTTTCCCATTGGTCTGTGGGGCGCTCTTGTAGACTGCAGCCAGCTGGGCCTGCAGAGCTTCGCGACGTATCGCAGCCTGGTCGTAGGTAATCTGGCCGGCGTTGATATCCGTGAGCAGCGATAGGTAGGACTCACGGATAGTCCAAATACTCGCAGCAGCATCGCGGTGCTTTTGAGCAACCCCTCCTGGATCAAAACCCTTCATGTAGCTGGTGATAAGCAGGGTTATGACGGAACATACCCCGGTAGCAATTTTGATCCACTCCGGGTCACAGAAGCCTGCTGCAACGGCGACCGTAGCCGTCGCAGCCGAGGCAATGAGCTGGGCCATTTTCCACCCATTGAGCCTTGCTGAGCAGGCATCCGCCATTTTTTCATGGGTCTTGTGGGTGTAGACGACACGGCCAAAGCAATCCCTTACTTGGGCCTCAAGG
>NZ_JBHFCS010000031.1:0-42079 GCF_044143025.1 Pseudomonas sp. TR47
GATGCACTCATGCAACTGGCTGGGTTGCCCACCGACCGTCCAGATTTGCGTTTTGATGGGCATAGGGTTGTCCTTAACGTGATGCA
This sequence comes from Pseudomonas sp. TR47, assembly GCF_044143025.1. Classification (NCBI taxonomy): domain Bacteria; kingdom Pseudomonadati; phylum Pseudomonadota; class Gammaproteobacteria; order Pseudomonadales; family Pseudomonadaceae; genus Pseudomonas; species Pseudomonas sp. TR47. The sequence goes on from NZ_JBHFCS010000031.1 coordinate 87, forward strand.
GCCTGCAAGCCGCTAGGCCACGGCCTGCTCGATCATGGTGCTGGCCAGTTGTTCATTGAGTTGGCGGGCCTGGGTTAGGCTGGTTTTCAGTTGGTCGCAGAGGGCCATGAGTTGATCGACTTTGGCGACGATGCGGTGTTGCTCGGCGAGTGGTGGAATCGCTAAGACAATCGGATAGATTTTTCTACCTGAGATTACAGGTTGTGCTGTCGCGTTTTCCTGCTCTTTGAGATTCGTGCCTTTGAGAAGCCAAAAGAGAAAATTCTTATAAAGATTCTCTTCTGAGAAACTCACAATCAAGGCGTTGTCAGTAATCCACGCGCTGGCTGGCGTTAAATGTATTGATCCGCAGTAATAGCCTACGCGACCAATAACCAAAGTTGCTTTATCAATGTTCTTTTTATCGTGGTATCCAGTTACACCATTCCCACCATAGACAGGGATTCCACCCTCTACTTTCATGTTTGCGGATACAAGTCCATCACCAGAGGAAACCGAAATGATCTGCTGAAGCCGTACCCATTCCCAGCCACTTGGAAGCTCGAACGTCTTTTCAGTGTCATCAGTGCTAGGTAGTGTAGTGTGTTTTGCTGATCGCCGACCAGCCACACAACTTTCCCTTTCCTCAGCAATCCGCCTAAGCAGTTCACTGGCTGGCTCATCATTGGGATCTTGCGGCACCAGTTTCCCCATCACGGCCAGTTGCAGCAGCGTTTGCTTGAGGGCGTCGATGCTGGATTCGGTGGTGAACAGTATGTGGAAATGTTCGGCTAGGCGTTGCCAGTTGGTGGCGAAGTCGGTCGCGTCGCTGGCTTGGGTCAGGCTGTCGAGCAGCGCTTGCACCAGTTGGGTGTGGGCGTTTTTGGCTTCGGCCTGCTCGGCTTCCAGGCGGTCGCACAGGGCCATAAGCTCATCGACTTTGGCGACGATGCGGTGTTGTTCGGGGAGTGGCGGAATTGCAAAAGGTAACGGTTTCAGCTTAGCCAGTGAGACGTTTGCAATATTTGTTGTCTGGCTTGAACTGTCGATTAAAGCACTACGTGCATGAGGAGTGCGCAAAAGCGCCATAACAAACCTAGGCTCAATAAAAACAGGTCGTAACACGCCTAAAAAGCCACCAAAACTAGTCTTCTGCGTAAGCTCTACATCAATAATGGCAACTTTGCCAACAAGCTCTCGGCTGTTTGCCATCGACATGACTATGTCGTGTGGCTGTATGTACTGATCTTCGCGCGACACAAAACTTTCGCGGATGTATAAAAGATCGTCCCACTCAATTTCGTCTTGAACGTTTGCTGTGCGTAAGCAGGCTACCCGGCCTGGCTCGGGAGTTCTTGATTTCTCGCTAGCTGGGAAAGTAATACCGCGAACAATCTCAACTACTTGCCCTAGACTAGTAACATCCCAGTTTTCCGGAATTGAGTAGTGAACCTCTGTAACCTCATACTCCTCCTGCTTGTTTTTTTTGATCTTCCCCTCCGCCGCCAACCGTTTTTTTTCTTCCGCAATACGCTTGAGCAACTCGCTGGCCGGCTCATCATTGGGATCTTGGGGCACCAGCTTCCCGCGCACCGCCAGTTCCAAAATCAGCTCACGCAGCTTTTTGATGCCATTGGGTGCACCGGCCATTAGTGGCAGGTTGTCGGTGAGCAGCGCCGTCATACCTCACGCTCCAGGGCTTCGGTCAGCACCGCCTTGAGCTGATCGCGCAGGTCGCTGATTTCTCCTTGCAGACTGGCATAGTTACGCAGCAATTCATTCGGGTCGCGGCTGATCTGCTCGCCAATATGTGGGTTTTTGCAGTCCAGGTTCCAGTTGCGGGCCTGCAGATCCTGGATGCTGACCTTCCAAGCAAACTCGTTCTCCACCCGTGCGGCAAATCCATTGGCCTCGCTGCCCCACCAGGCTTCCTCAGCAGTGAACTCCTCAATGCGCATCGGCTTGGTCTTGGAGTAGCTCTTATAGCCGGCCGGGTACTGGTGTTCGAAGAACCAAACCTGTTTGGTGGGTGTGCCCTTGGTGAAGAACAGTAGGTTGGTCTTGATGCCGGTGTAGGGGTTGAACACGCCGTTGGGCAGGCGAACGATAGTGTGCAGATTGCACTCGGTTAGCAGCTTTTCCTTAATACGGCTTTTAATGCCTTCGCCAAACAGAAAGCCATCGGGCAGCACCACGGCGGCGCGGCCACCGTCTTTTAGCAGCTGCATGATCAGCACCAGAAACAGATCGGCGGTTTCCCGGGTGCGGAAGGCAGCGGGGAAGTTGGTTTCGATGCCGTCTTCTTCCATACCGCCAAACGGCGGGTTGGCAACGATGCAGTGTACACGCTCGCTCGGGCCCCAGCTGATCAGTGGTTTGCTCAGGGTGTTGTCGTGGCGGATCTGGCTGGGCACCTCGATGCCGTGCAGGATCATATTGGTGGTTGCCAACAGGTGCGGCAGCGGCTTTTTCTCCACGCCGAAGATGCTGGCCTGCAAGGTGCGTTCGTCTTCAGCGGTTTTTACATAGCGGCTGCGCTTGTGCTCGATCGCGCAGGTGAGAAAGCCGCCGGTGCCGCAGGCCGGGTCCATGACCTTTTCGTCCAGCTTGGGATCGACCATGCGCACCATAAATTCGGTGACCGGACGCGGTGTATAGAACTCTCCAGCGTTGCCTGCGTTCTGCAGGTCGCGCAGCATCTGCTCGTAGAGGTTGCCGAACTCGTGGCGCTCCTTGGCTTTGTTGAAGTCCACACCGTCCTGAATCTTGTTGATCACCTGACGCAGTAACTGCCCGGACTTCATATAGTTGTAGGCGTCTTCAAACACGCCTTTCACCACGAAGGCGGAGGGCGTGTTGCTATACTCGTTAAGGTTCTGCAGCTGGGGGAACAGGTTGTTGTCGATAAAGTCCTTCAGCGCATCGCCGGTCATGCCTTCTGGGTCGGCAGCCCAAGTGCGCCAACGGCAGCTGTCGGGGATGGGCGAAGTGTAGTTGTCGTCCATCAGCTCCCATTCCAGCTCGCGGTCATCGAAGATCTTGAGGAACAGCAGCCAGACCAGCTGGCCAATGCGCTGGGCGTCGCCATCGACGCCGACGTCTTTGCGCATGATGTCCTGGATGGACTTGATGGTGGAGCTGATGGACATAACGAATTCTCGGTCGGTGTGGCAAAGCGGGGATTGTAATGGAGTTGGCTGCTTAGGTGGACAAGGCTCCGCCGTTGCCCACCCTACGGCTAGAGCGGATTAACTGGCGTACAGCGCGTCTTCCAGTTCATGGATAGCTTTGTTGTAGCCAGCTTTGCCGCCAAAGGCTTTAACCAGTTCGATGGGTGCACCGAGTTGGTTAAAGGGATCGAGCTGGAGGATTTTGATGTCCTCGATGTGCTCAATGCCGGTATCGGCGTATTTATCCAGCAGCGCTTCCAGCACCTGGCGGGCTGCACCGGAATACTTGGCGAAGTAGTTACGCTTTTTCACCTGTTCGGCGCGTTCTCTACGCGACAGCGGCGGTTGGTCGAAGGCGACGTGGCAGATCAAATCAAACGGATCGAGTGGCTTGCCCTGTTTCTTTTCCACTTCTTCGGCCAGGGCTTCCCACATCACGCCCTGGGCGGCAATTTCGTCGATGATGGCCTTTTTCTGCTCGGTATCACTCCAACGGCGCAGAAAGTCGTCCAGCGAGGCGAACTGTTTTTGCACGCAGGTGCGGGTGTAGTCGTGCAGTGATTCGGTGATCAGCCGGCCATCCGGGCCGTAGTACTGCACACGTTCGGCGATGACATAGATCGGGATGCTGTCGATGACATACTTGATGCGCTTCTTGCCATCTTCCCCGCCGGTAAAGTCCAAGTCATCACCTTCTCCATCGCTGCCTGCGCTGATGCCATCGCCTTCAAGTAAATCGTCGGGCGGGACTGGCGGCTCATTGCCTTCTGGGGCGTAGACCACCACCGGGTCACCGTCGAAGCCCGGGTCGGCAAACAGCTCGGTGGCCTTCTTGAAGTCCATGATGGTGAACCAGTATTTACCGAAGTCTTCATTGATGCGGGTGCCACGGCCGATGATCTGCTTGAACTCGGTCATCGACTTGATGTGCTGGTCGAGCACGATCAGCTTGCAAGTCTGCGCATCGACACCGGTGGTCATCAGCTTGCTGGTGGTGGCGATGACCGGGTAGGGCTCTTCCGGGTTGATGAAATTGTCTAATTCGGCCTTGCCTTCCTGCTCATCACCAGTGATGCGCATGACGTACTTACGGTTCTCAGCCACGCGTTCGGGGTTGAGGTTGACCAAGGCTTGGCGCATGCGTTCGGCGTGATTGATATCGTCGCAGAAGACGATGGTTTTCTGAAACGGGTCGGAGGCCTTGAGGAACTCTGTGACCTTCTGCGCCACTAGTTGGGTACGCGCCTCGATGACCAGGGTGCGATCCATATCCTTGAGGTTGTAGATGCGGTCTTCGATCAGCTCGCCATTCTTGTCGAGCATGCCCTTGGGGGGGCGCCAGCCTTGCAGGTCTTTGTCAAAGTCGATCCGCACCACTTTATAGGGCGCGAGGAAACCGTCCTCGATGCCCTGTTTGAGGGTGTAGCTGTACACCGGCTCACCGAAGTAGGTGATGCTGGACACCTCTTTGGTTTCCTTCGGCGTCGCGGTGAGGCCGACATGGGTGGCGTTGGAGAAGTAGTCAAGAATCTCGCGCCAGGCGGAGTCCTCGGCGGCGCTGCCACGGTGGCATTCGTCGATCACGATCAAGTCGAAGAAGTCGCGGGAGAACTGCTTGTAGACGTTCATCTCTTCTTCAGCGCCAGTCACCGCCTGATAGAGCGACAGGTAGATCTCGTAGGAAGTGTCTATCTGGCGTCTGGCGATTTTGGTCATCGCCTGGCCGAAGGGCTTAAAGTCATTGTTCTTTGTCTGGTCGACCAGGATGTTGCGGTCGGCAAGGAACAGGATTCTTTTTTTCTGTTTTGATTTCCACAGTCGCCAGATGATTTGAAAGGCGGTGTAGGTTTTTCCGGTGCCAGTTGCCATTACCAGGAGGACACGGTCCTGGCCGCGCGCTACCGCCTCAACAGTGCGGTTGATGGCGCTCATTTGGTAATAGCGCGGCATGCGGCCGGAGCCGTCGTCGTAGTAGGGCGCTTCTATCTTGTGTTGGGCAGCATTGTCCAACCCCTTCCATTGGCAGTAGCGGTGCCAAAGTTCGGCAGGACTAGGGAACTGATCCAAGGAGAGTTCAGTTTCGACCTTGCTGCCTGTTCCACTGCGATCATGAAAGAGGAAGCCATCGCCATTACTGGAGAACACGAATGGCACATCCAACGCCTCTGCATAGCCAAGCGCTTGCTGCATGCCGGAGCCAATGGAGTGCTTATTGTCCTTCGCCTCGATCACAGCGATAGGCAGGTTGGCTTGGTGGTAGAGGATGAAGTCTGCACGGCGTGCTTCGCCCCGGCTGTGAAGTTTGCCACGGACCATAATGCGGCCTTTGGTGAAGCTGACCTCCTCACGCACCTGTTTGTGCATGTCCCACCCAGATTGCTGGATAGCTGGGGCGATGTATTTACTGCAGATGTCCCGCTCGGAAAGTGATCTCTTGTCCATGGCTGGCTATATCCTTATGACGTGCTGCAGACTTTATCAGAAGGGCTAGAGGCATGCTGCCAGTATCAGCGGCGGAGCCTCTCAGGCTCGGCCGTCAGGCCTGCTTACGTCCTGATAGCGGTTGAAAACCCATGACTTTTCTAAACGACGAGCGAGCAGCCGCACAGTTAGCAAATAGTAATACCTGGTATCCTCACTGCTCCGACCTAGACGATGCTCAAGAAACCACACCACGTGCTTTCTCTGCCAAGTCCATGGAGTCTGTCGCTGCCAGCGTTCCCCGATTTCAGCTTGGATAAACGTCGCCTGCCGCAGATGGCGTTGCCGCGTCGCGTGCGACCCGGTCAGCACGCCAGCCAAAAATAATCCCATATCGAATGGCTTGCTCATGTCCGTCCTCCAATGTAAGCCGCGACCACGTCGATCCGACTGTGCCCAAGCTCGTAGCTGATTAGCCTCCGAGCCTCGCGATCAAGGTACTGTTCTAGCTCGCAGCATTGACCGCCGGTGATAGGTGCGCGGTGTTGAGTGATTTGCTCGTAGCGATCACATGCGTATGCCGCTCGTAGCTCATGAAAACCTTTGAGGTTGTGTGCATGCAGGACATCCCGCGCAGGACGGATAATCTCTTGCAGAAAACTCAGGTAGCTTTCGTGTGGTGCAATCAGGTTGCGACTACCTGCGGGCGACACTTGTAATGCGGACCTAAGCGCTTCGCGAACATGGTCATCCACCGCAATCCAGCGGGGTGCGGAGGCACCGGCGCGTCCCCCCTTGGTACCGTCCTGGATGTTGATCCTGCCTAAATTTTGGGCCTCACGACTTAGCCGTGGCAGGTCAGCCAAGATGGCCTCACGCAAGCGCATGCCGGTGGCTCGCGCTAACAACACAATCGCGGCGGCCCGCTGCTGATGATTTCGGCAAAGCGCATTGACGATCTCTTTAACCTGATTGCGGTCTTGGCCCTGCGGCACTGAGTGGCGAATACCGGTGCGCTGCATACCCAACGCCTTGCTCGGACTGGGCAATGTCACGTACTGATCACCGCGAAGCGCTGCCATAGTCCTGTTAACGCTGGATAGACGGTTTTGTGCGGTGCTGACAGCAAGGTCACCGCGCCTAACCACGTCGCGCAGATACGCCGCATAGTCCGCCAATACCTTCCGGTCAATCTGCCGCGCATCATTGATACCGGGCCCCTGTTCGGAGCGGCACCACTTAACGAATGCCTGCCACCGATCACAGTGTGCCTTCACCGTGCCGTAGTGGCCGCCGCCGAACATGTCTTTCAACGCCTGCGGCCCTGCATAGCTCAGTTGCCTGCCATAGCCGAAATTGCGGCCATCGCGTCTACCCACCAATGCCATGTCGGTCACCTCATCTGCCGATCTCCGATCCTCGCCCCACGTCATCCCGCCAAGAATGTTGAGTGTTATCAGGGATCAAGGCCCCTGCGACCTGTGGGGAATGTCCTCTACGCGGGACTGGCGGCTCCTTACTTCCGGGAGCAAGGGCATCTCATGATCTGGCCTCCTGAACACCGTTACCGGTGGGCGGGTGGAGGCAGCGCTGGCTGACGAGACCAGCGCCTGAAGATCCTGAGCCGGGTGAACGCAGCAATGCGATGACCGGGGCATGCCTGACTGTCAGTCAGGTGCAGTCCATTCCCTGGTCTGCGGCACCATCATCTACAGCGCTGTTGCTGGTGACATCGGCGTTTGTCACGCCAATTGTCAAGAGGGGAATTGCCGCAAAGCCAAGTGCGATAAGGGCTGCAGCAGTGTTAGAAGCGCCCGTCTCTTTCCAGTAGAAAGAGACGGGCGCAGGTTGGCGCAAGATTTGGCCAAGCGGATAGGTTGCTGCAGGGCAGCGAAGTAGGAAGTGTCGTCTGGCGCACGAGGGCCATGATCTGAAGTAGGCATCCATCACCGGGGAGGTGACCGGGCGAGCTGCCGGACGCGAATCGCCATTTGGGAGGAGAACCACCGCGGGAGCGGCGTGACCTTCAAGGTTCGGGTCACCTGGGTTGCTGTCATCGACAGCGCTTGCACGGCCAGTTCTACGCCTGTGGATAAACCCGGTCAAGGGGCGAAATTCAGCGCCACTTTGGACTTGAAGAACGGTTATCCACCGGTGGAATTACGTGGTAAATCCTGGACAACGTAGTCGCTTTTAGCTCCTCAACGTAAGGTCCATCCAAACAGGGCGGCTTTGCAGCCCTGTTTGGATGGACCCGCGCTTAGAAGCGAATAAGCGAGGCTGCTTGCCCCGAATCTTGCACGTTCAGTTGCTGTTGCTACAGTTCTTGGCCTTTACAGCGCTAGCGAATCGGCACCACGTTCTTGTCTCTGACTTGGCCGTACGCTGAGGCGAGCAGGCTGCCGGTGGCGGCTTTTTGGATGTACTCACTCCACCAAGCCATCATCGGACGACGGCGCTCGATGTAGTCGGCTCGGTTGTATGCGCTCCGCACCTCATCCTTGTCGACATGCGCCAGTGCGACCTCAATGAGTTCCGGGTCCCACCCATGTTCATTCAAGATGGTGCTGGCCATCGAGCGCATGCCGTGGCTGACCAATCGATCCTGAAAGCCCATGCGTTTCAATGCCATGTTGGCGGTCTGGCTATTGGCGTGGGTGCGTGGATTTCTATCGGCCGGGAAGACGTATTCGCGATGGCCGCTGTGAGTCTTCAGTGACTCCAATAGTGCGACAGCATGATCACTCAACGGGATGCTGTGTGGACGGCGCTTCTTCATACGCTCCGGTGGGATAGTCCAGACACGCCTTTCGAAGTCGATGTCTGCCCAGCGAGTAGTCGCCGCCTCGGCGGGGCGAGTCATCGTGTGCAACTGCCATTCGATCAGGCAGCGGGTGGTGCGTTTGATGCTGGCGTTCGCGATCTCCAGCATGAGCTCGGGGAGCTCTTCGGGCGGAAGCGCAGCCATGTTCTCTTTCTTGGGCTTTTTGAATACTGCCCTGATGCCGGTGAGCGGATTGGCGAAGATCAGGCCGGAGTTTACGCCGTAGGTCATGATCTCGTTTAGCCGCTGGCTGAGACGCTTGACCGTCTCCAGGCTGCCTTTCGCTTCGATTGGACGAAGCAAGGCGATCACCATCGGCGCGGTGATTTTCGTCAGTGGCGTCGTCTTCAAATCGGGGAACACGTGCAACGTGAGCGACCGCCAAATGTCCTCGGCGTAGGCCGGGGTGACCGAGTCTTTCTTGAGCTCGAACCAAGCGGTGGCCACGTTCTCGAAGGTGTGTTCCGTTTCTGCGCGCTTGGCTTCATTCACCGTATTGCGCTGCACCTTCGGATCAATGCCCTGAGCGAGCAGCTCACGCGCATCGACTGCCATCTTTCGTGCATTCGCAAGTGACAGTTCGGGGTAGGTCCCGAAGCCGATGTTAATGCGCTTCTTGGTCACTGGTTCGCGGTAGTTGAAATTCCACAGCAACGAGCCGTTGCTGCGTACGCGGAGCTGCAAACCGTCGCCGTCAGTAAGGACATAATCCTTGGACGCGGGTTTGACTCCCTTGAGCTGTCGATCGGAGAGGCGGAGGTTTTGAGCAGGCATGAGATTGTCCTCAGGCACTGATTCGGTATTCCAAAGATTAGCATCGGACGGACTGGAATACCGCCTGGAATACCCGAACGGTTGGAACTCAAAAACTCTCAAAAGACCGCAAAAGCGCTGGAGGCCGCGTATTTACTGGATCGCAGGCACAAAAAAAGACGTCCATGGACGTCTTTGATTGATCATTTGGTGGAGCCGGGGGGATTAAATATTTGTATCTAAGTTACTGTTTTAAAATGCATTTTTGTTTGTATTCTGCGTAAGTGCCCCCATAAGTGCCCCCGCGCACATATTTTCGATGAACGGCTATTTGAGGAGTTGAACTGGCGTCCTGAATTATCGTTCTGCGACAAGGCGGAGCTAGCCAGTCACCGGCGGGCATTAGATGGTGTCGGTCGTGCACAGCATGGTATCGGTTATCTGGCGACCAGGGTTTGATCCTAGCCCAGGCCGGGGCGCTGGGTAGCTCGGGCCACGCAATTGGGTTTTTTCCGCGGTCGCGCACCATGGGCTCATCTAGGACGTCTGAGCTGAGGTGCGGTATGAAACACTCGATGGTTACCTGTCAAAACTGTGGCAAAGCGATGGTTCCGAGAGCGACATATAGCCGTGGCTTCTGGGGCTATTCGCCTTCGTCGAATCACTGTCCCTTTTGCCTGAGTGAGAATTGGCATGGCGGCAATCCGGGGTTAGGGACTCGGCTATTTGCGTTAATTGGCCTGGCTCTAGGTGTTCTGGCCTGTGTGTTGATGGGAGCGTTTCTGTTCAAAGTGCAGTGGTGGCTGGGCGTTGAAGGACAATGGCCTCTATTGAGCCTAACCACATGCGCAGTGTCAGTTATCGCGGGGTATCGATTTTACAACTGGTTTGTAGATTTCTGACTAAGCTTTGTACGAAAAGTATTGCCGCATGCAACGTAGGCTGCAGGCCAAGGTGACCATGGCTGCAAAGCTCTTGGCCAGCTTGTCATAGCGAGTGCCGATCCTGCGATTTTCTTTCAGCCAGCCAAACATCCGCTCAATGATGTTCCGTTGCCGGTATTTGGGCCGGTCAAACAGTCGGGGCAAGCCAGGTCGAGGTTTGCGCGGCATAGCGCGCAATGGGATTACCGGCTGCATTCGGTAACGGTCGCAGTACTGGCGCAGGTGCTCGGCATCGTATCCCTTGTCAGCCAGCAACCACCGGCTACGTTTACGCGGTCGTCCTGGCTTGCCAGCAATTCTTACAGCATCCAGCAGCGGCTGAGCGTGGGAGACATCACTGGCTTGTCCTGGTGAAAGCCTGAAATGCAATGGCACGCCATTGGCATCGCACACCATGTGAATCTTGGTGGTCAGACCGCCTCGACTGCGCCCGAAGGCATGGTCTAACGGTTCTTCAGGCCCCCCTTTTTCCCGGCGCCTGAAGAGGCTCGGGTTGCTCGTACTGCGGTGGAGTCGATCATCCAGGTGTCCAAGTCGATCAGTCCTTCCCGGTTCAGCCGAATATGCAGACGCTCCAGTACTCGCTCGAATGTGCCGTCGTCGCGCCAGTCACGAAAACGCTGATACACCGTTGACCAAGGCCCAAAGCGTTCAGGCAGGTCGCGCCAGGGAGCGCCCGAGCACAGGATCCACAGAATTCCGTGGAGAACCTGACGATCATCGTTGCGAGGACGGCCCATTTTCTGTTCTGGAGAAACCAAATCCTTGATCAGCTCCCATGACGCATCAGAAAGTTCGTAACGCCTTGCCATACGGGCCTCCAACCGGTCATGGCGGCAATTTTAGCCACAACGACTTTTCGTACAAAACCTAATTCGCACTGGCAGGGGGACTTCAACCGAAGTCACCAGTGTCAGATAATGGTTGCAGCTGAGAACCATGGCTTAGCGTACAAACATCTCAGTGCTCTGTGATTTCCCTTTATTTCGCATGACCCGTTACTCACGCCTTATGGCATAATGCCATTATTGCTCATGGAGACTCATCTTGCGCTCGAACCTGCCTGTCACAACCGTTGAACAAATATTTCCAGTCCAGCAGCGATTGATCTCTGCTACGGATACGAATGGGAATATTTCCTATGTGAATGATGAGTTTATGAGAATAAGTGGCTATTCTCGTGAAGAGTTGTTGGGCAGTCCGCACAATTTGGTTCGTCATCCCGACATGCCTCCAGCTGTTTTCGGGCTGATGTGGGGCTATCTGAAGGCTGGCAAAAGCTGGATGGGTATCATCAAGAATCGCTGCAAGAATGGTGACTTCTATTGGGTCAGTGCGTATGTGACACCTATTTTCGAAGATGGCCGCTTAACAGGCTACGAGTCCGTTAGAGTCAAGCCGACTCGGGAGCAAATTGATCGCGCACAAAAGCTGTATGACCGGTTGCGTGCAGGTAAAAATTCCATTCCCCAAAATCGTCATTATGCGGCATTCATGAGGAGGATGGTCTTACCTGCAACTGCGGCTGCGTTGGCAATAGGTGCGGCTAGCGTGCTGCCAAGCCTGGCAGCACAAGCGGTAACTGCCGTGCTCTTTCTCGTTACAGGATGGTGGTCCTATACGCGGCTGGAACATCAGTTGAGTCATATCATGAAATGCGCCCCTGACGCTTTTTCAGATCCGATTAGCGCCATCACTTACAGCGATACGTATGGCCCTTCAGCGCAGTTGGAAATGATATTGATTAGTGAGGATGCACGCCTTAAAACCGCACTGACTCGGCTAAGCGATCTGGCCAGCCAAGTGGCTGAAGCCGCTGCGCATTCCTCCTTACTCTCGAACCAAACTGAAAATGCCTTGCTGGAGCAGCGAGCGGAAACGGACATGACGGCAGCCGCCATGACGGAGATGGCGGCCTCAATCAACGAAGTGGCAGGGCATGTTCAAAAAACCGCCATGGAAGCGCAAGCAGCAAATGAACTGGCTGAACAAGGTGATAAAGTCGCCGGTACTTCCCGTGAGGCCATTCAGTTGCTGGCCAGTACCGTCACGAATATCAGCACTGCTGTGGATTACCTTGCCAATGAAACCCAGCAAATTATGGCTGCTGCGGGGGTGATTCAAGCCATTGCTGATCAAACCAACCTACTCGCTCTCAACGCTGCAATTGAAGCGGCTAGGGCTGGTGAGCAGGGTCGTGGTTTTGCGGTAGTAGCTGATGAAGTCCGGGCCTTGGCCGCTAAAACCCGCGTATCGACTCAACAAATTCAAAGCGTCATTGAAACCCTTAAAAAAGGCGCAGATGAGGCTGTGAGCATTGCCAAACTCGGTATTCGCGAGGCCGACCACGGTGTACAGCAAGTTATAGAGGCGCAGTGTGCTCTCCAAGGCATTCGCGATGCTGTTGAACGGATCAGTGGTATGAGCCAGCAAATGGCAGCCGCTTCAGAAGAGCAGGCTAGTGTCGCTGAAGATATTGCTCGGCAGATTAATAACGTAGCGGGAACGGTTGAGAGAACAGCGAAGAATGCTAACTCCGCCGTGATTCGTGGCCGCGAACTTGAAAGTACATCCCGTGGTTTAAACTCGTTGGTTGAACGGTTCAACAGGTAGTGACCTTATGACTATTTTGGTGAATTAGGTTTATATATGAGTGCAAGATACCGTGCAGCGGTGGATGCGGCAGCTATTTTCTCGGAAACCGATAAATCCGGAATAATCACCTATGTCAATGAACAGTTCTGTGATATTTCTGGCTATAGCGCACAGGAGTTGATTGGGCAAAACCACCGCATACTAAACTCAGGGCAGCATCCCCCTGAGTTCTTTATTGATATGTGGAAAAAAGTTTCACGTGGGCAGGTATGGAAAGGTGAAATTTGCAACCGTAAAAAGGATGGCAGCCTGTATTGGGTAGAGAGCACCATTGTACCCATGTACGATGATGCCAGCCAGCGGGTGCAGAAATACGTTTCCATTCGTTTCGATGTGACCGAAAAGCGGAAGTTTCTGGAAACCTTGCAATGGCAGGCTGAGCACGACGAGCTGACGGGTCTTCCAAATCGTTTTTTGCTGTCCAAAGCGCTTGATCAGGCTATTGTCAAAGCAAAGAGCCAGCCCAGCACGGTTGCCGTGGGCGTGCTTGATCTCGATGGGTTTAAGCAGATTAACGACCGCTATGGCCACGAGATAGGTGATCGTCTGTTAGTGGCGGTGGCTGATCGCCTGAAACATAGTATGCGTATCGAAGATACCGTAGCCCGTTTGGGAGGCGATGAGTTCGTGCTGATTTTGGGTGTGCTGGATCCCAAGGTGTTGGAAAGCGCCCTGCAGAGGCTTTTAGCTGCCCTTTCCGCCGTCTACATCATCGATGGCATAGGCATTAATATTTCCGCCAGTATCGGTGTGACGCTCTATCCAAACGATAATGAGAATGCCGATACACTGCTACGTCATGCCGATCAGGCTATGTATAAGGCCAAACAAAGTGGCCGTAACTGTTTCCATTTGTTTGATGTATCAAAAGATAAGATGGATAAATCAGCTTTTGATACCGTAATACGGGTTCGCCAAGCGTTACATGATGGTGAGTTATGCTTGCATTATCAACCAAAAATAAGTTTGAGCAGTGGGGCAGTGATTGGTTTTGAAGCACTATTGCGTTGGCAGCATCCGCAAGATGGACTTATATTACCGCAGTATTTTATACCGTTGATTGAGCAGAGCGATCTGATCGTGGAGATCGGCGAGTGGGTCATAGATCAGGCGCTCAGTCAAATAGAACAATGGGCGGACTTGGGTCATTCGTGGTCTGTGAGTGTAAACATTGCAGCAATACATTTCAAAAAAGAAAACTTTGTAAAGTCCCTAAAGTTTTTGCTGGACAGCCACCCTAATGTTTTGCCGCAGATGTTGGATATTGAGATTACCGAATCAGTGGTGATAGAACACTTATCACATGTCACTCAGTGCCTCATTGCTTGCCAGGATCTGGGTGTGACATTTTCGTTGGACGACTTTGGAACCGGGTATTCATCGCTGAGCTACCTTAAACAACTGCCCACGCAGTCAATCAAGATAGACAAATCTTTTATACGCGACATACTCATCGATAAAGACAGCTTGGGGCTGACTAAGGCGATCATCGGCCTAGCGAAATCGTTTAACCGCGAGGTTATTGCTGAAGGGGTGGAAACGGTTGAGCACGAAGTGTTGCTGATGAACCTAGGTTGTGATGTAGCGCAAGGCTATGGTATTGCGAAACCCATGCCGGTAGAAAAAGTGCCATCTTGGGTGGCGAAGTTTGTCCCTGCTCATTTATCTAGAGGGGGTAATAGATAAACCGCACCGTCCACGAACTGATTGCGTCGTCGCAACCTAGTGGATTGAGCGGTTAATTCATTTATCCACCGGTAACGATATACTGTGCGTCCAATGCCATGGATTGGTTATGCGCATGCCTCGACCGACTTTCCCCATTTGCTCGAAATATATTTTTTATGATACACTATCCCAGCTGTTTTTTCTGGAACAATGAAATAATTAATATTATCATAAACAACAAATCGATAATAATAAAGGGGATCATATATGTCGGATCAAGAGTTAATACTAGAGCAACTCCGTAACGTGAATTATGATAAGTTAAGCAAACAAGATATCGTAACAATGCTAGATGCAGGGGAACAGACTCTAGAAAATATGGCAGCATCAAGAAAAACTGCCATTGATATAATAGCAGAGGCAATGAACCAAACAAAGAATACGCTTGAGGCACTTGATTATTCTGGAAAGGTAGAAGCTGAAATCAGGAAAAATCTCAGCATACTGAGAGAGCTACTGATGACTGGCGATCTATAGCCCCCTAGACTGGGCGAATTAGATTATGGGCTTTGTTGCATGAGGGGCCTGCAGTTGACAGCGCACCTCCTCCTGGATCAGAAGTGTCAGGCTCTGTGGCATCCCCGGCAGCAAACAGTTCCCAGAAAGCAATTCCGAGCCAGGCAGAGCCAGCTATTACGCCAGCAGTGATAGGTGTTGAGATGCCCGTCATTTCCGGCTGGTACACGTTCTGCCCTACCGCGGCTGACCAAGGTAGCCCAAAACTTCTGGATCTCCTTTATGACGTGCGAGCGAATGCCGGCAAAGTGGCCTTCTTCGACATACAGGTGGACATCGACTGCGTGTTGGGTAGGCAGCCGGACTATGATGCTGCGTTCAGTAGGCTCGAGGACGCGGACGAGGTAATTTACCTCTTGCGCGTGTCCCTAGTAATGGACGGCGATCCTGTCACGCCCCGGCAATGGATTAGCGGCAAGCGCGATCCCTCCGTTCTGCGTACCATGTATAGCGACAATGGTTCCGCGATAGCGATACACAATGGGAACGACAGTCGTAATCCCCTGTCACGTTTCCAGCCCCATGTTGAGGGAAGCAACGACATCCTCTTCGGGCCCTATGCGATAAAGGAAAGCTTCGACGACGATGCCATCACGTTCGATCTGAACGCTTCGTTTCTTGACAGTGCCGCTCTGCAGCAGGCGACCATTATCGCGGAAGAACTCCGTGCTACCCGTGCGCTGCCTACGACTTTGCATTCGCCAGTCGGGAAAGGCGGGTCATAACCGTTTTTGTTTTGCGCAACTGCCATTCTGCTTGTGGTTGGGAATGTTTGCGAACCAACACCGCAATGTTCGAAGCGCGAGCGGTAAAGATCCGGCTTGGGGCGGAAGCCGTCGATCAGAAGGATCAGCTCTTGGCCATTGCCTGCTTATCGTCACTTTGGCATTCGTTGATTCTGTTCAATCTCGAGCCAGGGCATCCGTCGTCGTCTGTTGTGCATCCTTTGCACGTAATGTTGCTGTACGTCTGCAATGTCGTCATCTGCCGCCCATCTAACGCGCGGCAGAGCGGCAGCGGTGCATTGCCAACTCCGCTTCCGTAAATTTCTGACGGTAAAATCGCCTGAAAGCGAATTTTTGATACCGGATGAGATGCCACCATTTGGGCTCTAGAAGCAGTTGGAGCCTTGGCCATGAGCAAAGAACCGCAAGCGATAGTCGCCTTGCTGGATCAGCAATATGAGCAGTTGTTGGTGGACGCGAGACGCCTGGTAACAAGCTATGTGGATGCGTCCATGAAGCTGTACAAAAAGACTGGGGCCAGATCTGTTGTAGCTGCCGTGTCAATCAAGCAAACGAGCCCGAATGCGTACTCGATCTACTGGTGCAAACTGGTGCCACTGCATGGGCAAAAAAACAAATTCGCGCCCCTTACTATTGCCAAGGGCAATGGCAAACACAAATACCCGGCTTCCTCGTTCGAGTTTGTTAAATACCCTTACCGCCGCCTGGTTTTGCAGGTTGAGGAGCGTCTTGCTGAGATTCGTAGCATTGCCAGCGAGAATCGTCAGCTGCGTCGGACGTTGGTCGCTTATGAAAAGAAACTGTCTAGATACCAAGCGCTTGATCATGGCGGTCTCTATTCGGGAGAGTAGAGGCTGAGTGCCTATAAGCAGTGCCGAACGGATCTGAACCGATTTTAGCGTCCGAAAGCCCCGTGCAGCATGGTCTGACGGGGCTTTCTTGTATCAGCAGTGAATTCCTGTGCGACATGTTGCAGCGCTTGAGTAGGTTACGGGCTATAAGCAGTGTAGTGCGCTAAATCTACTCGCTGCCAGCCAGCAGGCCAGTGCATGCGGGGTTCACAGGCTATATTTGCTATTAGCAGTGATGCGTACGTCTAAGGCTGCTGGCCAACTGCGATCTGTATTAGCAGTGAGAGGCTTCACTTTCATAAAATAAACATTGGTAGGTGCCGGTCTAGCTGGTACCTGTGTCGCGCAGCGGATGGCGGCGGTGATGCGCTACCCTTCACTGCATCGCTGCTGTTCGAATGCAATGCGGTTCATTACGCAGATGGGGATGGGGTAGCCCTGGATGTGGGTCGTGAGAGCCTCGCTGCCGGCGATCACCATGATGCAGGAGAGGCCTCTGCGGAAGCGCATTCCTCGTCCCGAGTAATTGCGCGGGATGATCTTCCATGATTCGTCGTCGTAGTAAAAACCAACGATTTCTGACCAGTGCGATTGGACGCCCGCGCCCATGATGCCTACTGGTGTCAGGCAGAAAATTTCTACCTGGGTTTCCTGCCCAAGAGGTACGGCGTAAACCCGACCGTTTGGTGCAATGGGTGGGAAGTACTGCCCGTTACCGAGGTGGCGAAATTCCATGGTGGTGCTCCGGATAGATGAGGTCGCTAGACACTCTCCGGTAGTTTTAGGAAAACCCAAGATCAGATGGTGCCTGCGAGTCGGCGCACGGGTTATGGCGTACCGGGCAAGCTAATTCGCCACATCGAGAAGCGAGCATGCCGTTGATCTAAGCGCTTCGGCGCTCCGGTCATTTTCGCATTGACGCGGCAACTGACTACCCAGCCAAGGTCATCGCTGATCTCATGGACTTGGGTGGCAAATATTGCGTATCGCAGTAGTGATGCCTTGCAGGTGGATTCGGGTACTCACAAGATCTCCGGCGGTCATGGCTTTTCTAAGCTCGGAAACGGTGTGCTGGGCGCGGCTTGGCACGTAATCCCAAGTTGCGACGGTATGAGGTAGGCCCGCCTCAGTGACCTGAACCTTTTCGCGTAGGGTGTAGTGATTGGATCGGCCGGATTTTGTTTTCGTGATGAGGCCGGCCGTTTCGAGAACCCCCAATGCCCGTTTGACCTGTGCCAGGCTGACGCCAGACTGCTCAGAGATCCGCTCGATGCCCGGATGCGCCATGCCGGAGTAGTAATTGGCGTGTGCCTTAATGACTGCATAAACCGTAAACGCGTAGGGCCCAATTCGGGCAACATCGCCTTGATCAATCATTGCCCTGAAAACATGGAACCA
This sequence comes from Pseudomonas sp. TR47, assembly GCF_044143025.1. Classification (NCBI taxonomy): domain Bacteria; kingdom Pseudomonadati; phylum Pseudomonadota; class Gammaproteobacteria; order Pseudomonadales; family Pseudomonadaceae; genus Pseudomonas; species Pseudomonas sp. TR47. Next base: position 18,072 of record NZ_JBHFCS010000031.1, read on the forward strand.
CTGGGTCTGCGCGCGCAGTGGGGCTGATACATTAGTCATTGTTATGTCCCCCGCGGAGCTGTACGCGCGGTCGACTCAGGATCCAGGCAGATATCTCCGTGCTGAGCCAGCCAACCGATCTGCTGCTGCCTAGATCATATGGAGCAGGGAATTTTCCTGCGGCTATGTCGCGATAGATCGTGGATCTTTTTTTCCCGACAACGAGCTCAACCTCGGGCAGACGAAGGAAGCGCGGCTCCTCCGGGCTGGGTGCAATAGTTTGTGCTGACATTTGATTGGTGCTCAGGCGGTGGCGTTGCAGCAGCCCTCAAGTGCTGCAATACGCATATGTGTTGGGAGTGGCGCTCGGACTTTCCTACTGCAAAGCAGAGGCGTTTGTCGGGCCTCGTGTTACGGGCCTCCGAGGTTCATTGCCGGCGGCAGCTGTGCTCATGACAGCTGAAGCTGTGTCTTTGGCGTGGGGGAGAGGAAAGACCCAGCTGGTACGGGATAGAGGCCCGTACGTTTTTTAAGCAGCCTTGATGCTGACGAGCAGGCGAAAAAGGCCTTGCGAGATGCTGGCGATACCCCGATGAGGTAGCCAGAAAGTCCATTTGCTAACAACAGATGGACTTCGGATTCTTAACGCCGTAACCGGGGCAGCGTGACGATCCCATTGCGTCCTATGAACGCCCTAGAGATGCATGATTTTTACCAACCGGGAGTCTGTATTGCAAGCCCAAGCAGTGAGCTCAAGCCTTGATTGCATCTAGGTAATCTGACCAGCGCTGCATCATATCGCGGCGCTCAGGCAGAAATGATGTTCGGTCGTATGCGCGCCCCAGTGGATTTTTTACCGTGTGTGCAAGCTGATGCTCCAAGAGATCGGGGCGAAACCCCAACACCTCAGCACCTATGGTTCTCGCGGTCGCACGAAAGCCGTGCCCAGTCATTTCGTCGCCGCTGATGTCCATGCGGCGTAACGCGCTGAGTACGGCATTGTTGGACATCGGTCGGTCGCCTCCTCGTGCCGAGGGGAAGGCGTACCGATGTCTGCCGGTGAGTGGTTTCAGCTCGCGTAGAACCGCGATTGCTTGCTGGCTTAGGGGAACCAAGTGATCCGGGCGATCCTGTTTGGTGGCAGTGAGCCCTTTCATCTTGTGGCCGGGAATCAGCCATTCGCCAGCATCCAGATTGACCTCCGACCACTCCATGTGGCGCAGGTCTCCGGGTCGGCAGAACAGCAACGGAGCCAGTTTTAACGCACAACAAAGCCGGGGCAGGACGAGGCTGGCTACTACTGGCCTGGAGTGCTCGATCACTTTTTTGAGGTGGCGTTTGAGTGGGCCGAGCATTTGAAGCAGAAGTTCAATGGCAAGGCATGGTCGGGGTACCAACCCCAGGTGATTAGGCTGATACCTGTGCCAAAGCCAGAAGGGCGCGATGATGCCTTGGAGGTCGTTTCTCTGATCGTCTATCCGGCTCCCGAGAATCAGAACTGCTGCATTGTGTACAAGGATGTCCGGGGCGGGTTTCTTCGTGAGTTCGACAGCGAGGCTGACCTGGATGTGTGGAACCGCTATGAGTTTGGCTTGCTAACCGAGTAGGTGACGGGGCTTCAGGTTATTTCTTACTGCTCCTGCAGATCCTCTGAACGAATATGAGGAGCCCCGTTCATGAGGATCATTCGCCTGAAAGAAGTCATCGATTCGACTGGTCTTGCCCGATCGACCATCTACAAACACATCTCGGAAGGTACCTTCCCGAAGCCGGTCTCGTTGGGCGACCGCTGTGTCGGCTGGGTCGATAGCGAGGTGCATGACTGGATCCTGGCAAGGATCGAGGAGCGGGACCTGGCAGAGGGGGCTGCGGTGCGCCCCACCGGCCACCTGAGTATGGCTAGCTAGAACTATCACCTACGCCATGACCGGCTAAGGCTGGTCATGGCGTTTATGCCGCTTGGAAAGTCCAGCGCTCTCAGCTAACTCTCCCAGGATGCGATTGGGTGAATCTCTCGGCAGGCTCGGTAATGTTGCTCCCCATTGCCAGGCCAACCTGGGGTGATCGCTGAGTCTTGGAGCGGGATCTAGTTATATAGTTCTAGTCTATCACCGTGTCAATACTCGATAGGCTGAGTTTTTAGTAACCACACCGGCACTATCACCCTGCCTCCGGGTTAGGTCATCGGTTAATAAATACACATCCCGTACCTGGTATGCGAAACCACTCACCAGGTACAGAGCCATGACCAAACAAAACGCCAACACCCTCCAATCCCAGTCCGATATCGCAATTCGAATTGAGCGCCTCATCAACGCCATCCAGCGTACAGATAGCCAGGCCTGCCGAATCTCATATTCAAAGCATGGAGATGAACAGGTCAGAGAAACCATGCTTTCAAAATACTTCGATGGGATCGTGCAGATGGTCGCGCTGCTCGACGGAGATGTGGCGTATCAGTACAGCTGGCACTTGAGCCTTCTTCAGGAAGCCTGCCAGGCCATTGGGATTGAGCGCAGCCCCTTTGGCATCACCTGCTTGAACGAGGGTGAAACGCGCTATCTGAGCACCAGTGAGACGCTGAACGAGCTGACCAAGTGCATCCGTACACTCCTTGCCCAAAAGAGATTCAAGCGTAGGGAGCACGATCAGCGCTACCAGGCGATTCAGCAAGAGGTCGAAGTCGATCGCTACGTTGATGCCATGTTTGATCGCTACGCCCGGATCTGCGTGATCAGGGTTGATCTGTATTACCGTGCAGAGGTCCAGGCGAGGTTGCGTGTGGAGCGCGTATTCGACGATCTGAATCGGCTGATAGCTGAGCGTGAACGCAACCTAATTTTCGACCATGAAATTGGCTACATTTGCAGCGTCGAGCAAGGCGAGGACCGGGGCTATCACATCCATGCAGCGTTCTTCTTTAACGGTGCTGAAGTGAGTGCCGATATCTACAGGGCTCAGCGGATCGGTGAGCTATGGGAGCGTATTACCCGTGGTCAGGGCTACTTCCACAACTGCAACCTCGAAAAAGATAAATACCAAGACAGGCTGGGGCTTGGCCTGATCCACAGGCGGGACCTGAATGGGCGGGCTAACGTGCTTTGCGCCATGCGTTACCTGGTCAAGAATGATCAACATCTGCGGCTCAAACCGGTAGGAGCTCGTTGCTTGCGCAAGGGGCAGGCAAGGAAGGTTTCCGGGATTCCTAATCGATCCATTCCCCTGCGAGGTGCCGAACAAACATGTCGATGAGCCCAGCCTGCCGGCCGATCACCCGTTCAGCGAAACCAACCTGAACCCTGGCCTAAATGGTCGCGACATGCGCAAGGTGTCCGACACAGATGCTGGGACAGTGGCTGCACTCGCTTTGAAACGGTCATTGGAGACGATTCGCGCTGAGGCAAGTACTGTCGGCCGCATTCGGCCGCTACTGGATGCTACGGTCGGGAAGCTAGCTGAGCGTGCATCTGATGCAGAACTGGTTCGGCTGACCAAGGCTACCAACGGCTGGCGCTTCGACCGCAAGGCCGGCAGCGCCGAAATCCACGCCCGGCGCATCGGCCGTAACGAGCTGGCTGCATTGCAGTCGGTCCTAGCCTATCACGACGCGCAGATGGACTACGCCTCGAAGGACCGCAACAGCAACGGCGCGCTGGAATATGCCCAGCAGATCTTCAGCACGCCCGGCAAGCATGACGGCCTGTTCTGGGAGGACGAAGAGGGCGGCGAGATCAGCCCGCTGGGGCCGCTGTTCGGCAAGGATGTGGTGGGCGATGCCTGGTACGGCTACCACTTCCGCATCCTTGATGGCCAAGGCTCGTCGGCCCCGGGCGGCGCCTACAGCTACCTGATCGGCAACCAGATGAGCCGCGGCTTCGCCCTGGTCGCCTGGCCGGCGAAATACAACGATAGCGGTGTCATGAGCTTCATGATCAGCCACGACGACCAGGTGTTCGAGAAGGATCTGGGGCCACAGGGCGACAAGATTGCCAAGGCCATGAAACGCTTCGATCCGGATGACAGCTGGAAGAGGTGGATGTCAGCGCCAGCGAATGACGGCCGGCGCGCACCGCCGACGGCAGGCTGCGTGGAAACTATCCAGTGCTGTTCCGCGTTGGTGCGCGCCCGCATCAAAACAGGTCTTAACGCACAGGTTTAATTCATCAATTCGGCAAAATAGTGTGCAAGGTGAACAGGTAAAGTTGTGCCGATTGCCCGCAAATTTCCTGTTTTTCGCGCTTGGCAAAAGCGGCCCGCATATTGCTCCCCTAGTCGCAACGACAACCCGGAGCACCGTGCCATGAGCTCACCTACCGAATTCCCGCTTTGCGAAGCCCCGCCATCCTCGCGCAAAGGGCTGCTGCCCATTGCCATGGTGTTGTTCAGCTTTACCTTCTTCACCGGCACCATGTTCGCCGGTGGCAAGCTGGGCATGGCCTTCAACTTCGTCGACATGCTGTGGGTCGCCGCCATCGGCAACACGCTGCTGGCGTTGTACGCGGCGGCCTTGGCCTTCATCGCCTCGCGCAGCGGCTTGAACAGCGTGCTGATGGGGCGCTTCTGTTTCGGCGAGGCGGGCAGCCGGCTTTCCGACTTCATCCTGGGCTTCGCCGAACTTGGCTGGTACGCCTGGGGCACCGCGACCGTGGCGATCGTGCTGGTCAAGTTGCTGGGCCTGGCGGGTGGTTTCACCGTGCCGCTGATGGTGCTGTTCGGCCTGGGTTTCAGCATTACCGCGATCATCGGCTTCAAGGGCCTGGACCTGCTGTCGCGGGTGTCGGTGCCGCTGATGTTCGCGCTGCTGCTGGTTTCGATGTATATCGCCACCGCCGATGCCGGGGGCTTTGCCGGCCTGGCGGCGGTGGTGCCGCATGAAACCATGACCTTCTCGGCAGCGGTGACCATGGTCTTCGGCACCTTCGCCAGCGGTGCCACCCAGGCCACCAACTGGACCCGGTTGTCGAGCAGCGGGCGGGTGGCGGTGGTGGCCAGCATCGTCGCCTTCCTGCTCGGCAACGGCCTGATGGTGGTGGCCGGGGCCTGGTGCGCGATGGTCTACCAGCAGGCCGACATCGTCGAAGTGATGATGCTGCAAGGCCTGTCGTTCGCGGCGGTGGTGATGCTCTGCCTGAACCTCTGGACCATCCAGGGACCGACCATCTACAACGTCTCGGCAGCGGCCTGCCACTTGCTGCGCAGCGAGCGTCGACGCATCGCCACGCTGGTCGCGGCAGCGGTGGGCATCGTGCTGGCGATTGGCGGGATGTATGAAATGCTGATCCCGTTCCTGGTGCTGCTGGGCTCGATCATTCCGCCAGTGGGTGGGGTGATCATGGCCGACTTCTGGTACCGCCACCGCGGCAAGTACCCGGCGCTGGCCTCGGTGCAGCTGCCGCGCTACAACTTCTTGGGCCTCGGGTCCTATGCGCTGGGTGCGGTGCTGGCCTACGCCTCGCCGTGGGTCGCGCCGCTGGTGGGCATTGGCGCCTCGGCCCTGTGCTACATCGTCATGCTTGAACTGAGCGGCCGGCGCCGGGCGCTGGGCCAGGCGGGTGTCGAACCGTGAGCCTGGCGCTGGACGAAATCCTGCACCTGCCCGGCCTGCAGGACATGACCGTCCGGGCCGGCGCGCGCAACCTGCAGCGGCGGGTGCGCTGGCCGTATGTGGCCGAGAACGAAGGCATTGCCGAGTGGGTGATGGGCGGCGAGCTGGTGTTCGTCACCGGCATCAACCACCCACGCGGCGAGGCCAACCTGCTGAGCCTGGTGGAAGATGGCGACGCCGTGGGCATTGCCGGCATGGTGATCCTCACCGGCGGCACGTTCATCCACGGCATTCCGCCTGTAGTGATCGAGCGCGCCGAGCAACTGGGGCTGCCGCTGATCGAGCAGCCGTATGCGCTGAAAATGGTGGTCGTCACTCACCTGATCGGTACGGCCCTGGTGCAGATGACCCAGGTGCGGCGCTCGCGCAATGACATCCTCGGCCAGTTGCTGACCGGCGACTACCCGAGCCTGGCCATCGCTCGGCAGCGGGCCGCGCACCTTGAGCTGGCGCTGGACGAGCCACGGCGCCTGGTGACACTGCGGCTGTCTGGCGTCGATGGATTGTTCGAGCGCCATGGGCTGGCCCAGGGCGAGCGCGTGTGGCAGGGCATTCGCCAGGCGCTGGAAGATCAGCTTGAGGCCTGGTGTCGTGGCAGGCCGGGGACTGTGACCGCGCAATTGCCGGGTGACCTGTTCGTGTTGTTACTGGCCGATGCCCACGGCCTGCACGCCACCCTGGCCGCGCTGCACCGGCAGTTGGCGGGCGTGGTCGGTGAACTGGGCCTGTTCATGGGCCTGTCGCGCCTGGCCGAGGATTGCGCCCACTACCGCCAGGCGCTCAATGAAGCGCGCCAGGCCTTGGAAGTGGCGCAGAACCTGCGCCCGGCCACCGGTTTCTGCGACTTCAGCGAGTTGGGCGTGCTGCGCCTGCTGCAAGGCATCGTCGATCGCTCGCTGATCGACGACTTCGTCGCCGAAACCCTTGGCCCACTGATCGCGCCCGGCCGCAAGCACCCCCATGTGCTGGTGCATACCCTCGACGCCCTGCTCAAGGAAAACGGCAATGGCCTGAAGGCCGCCCAGCGTCTGGGCCTGCACCGCAACACCATCAACCAACGTATTCAACGTATCGAACAACTGAGTGGGCAGTCACTCGACGACCCGCTATTTCGTATGAACGCTTCGGTCGCCATGCTGGTATGGCGCATGAGCGAAGCCCAATGCAAGGAGTAACAGCATGAACATCATCAACGCCCGTCTGCGTGGCAAGTCGGGCCTGTTTCGTATCGAACTGAACGGCGACCGTATCGCCGCCATCGAGCCCCAGGCCGATGTGGCGGTGCTGGCCAACCCCGACGACCTGGACGCCCAACAGAACCTGGTGGTGGCGCCCTTCGTCGAGCCGCACATTCACCTGGACGCCACCCTCACCGCCGGCGAGCCGAAGTGGAACATGAGCGGCACCTTGTTCGAAGGCATCGAACGCTGGGCCGAGCGCAAGGAAATCACCACCCACGACGACATCAAGCAGCGCTCGAAGAAGACCATCGACATGCTGGTGGACCATGGCATTCAGCACGTGCGAACCCATGTGGATGTGACCGACCCCAAGCTCACCGCGCTCAAGGCCATGGTCGAGGTGCGCGAGGAAGTACGCCACCTGGTTGACCTGCAAATCGTCGCCTTCCCCCAGGAGGGCATCGAGTCGTTCGCCAATGGCCGGGCCCTGATGACCGAAGCGGTGGCCATGGGCGCCGATGTGGTCGGTGGCATTCCGCATTTCGAGAACACTCGCGATCAGGGTGTGTCGTCGGTGAAGTTCCTGATGGAGCTGGCTGAGCGCACCGGTTGCCTGGTGGACGTGCACTGTGACGAAACCGACGACCCACAGTCGCGCTTCCTCGAGGTGCTGGCCGAAGAGGCCCGGGTACGTGGCATGGGCGCTCGGGTCACGGCGAGCCACACCACGGCCATGGGCTCTTATGACAACGCTTACTGCTACAAGCTGTTCCGCCTGCTGAAAATGTCGGGCATCAACTTCATCTCGTGCCCGACCGAGAGCATTCACCTGCAAGGGCGCTTCGACACTTACCCCAAGCGCCGCGGGCTGACCCGCGTGGCCGAGATCGACCGCGCCGGGATGAACGTGTGCTTCGGCCAGGACTCCATCGTCGACCCGTGGTACCCGCTGGGCAACGGCAACATCCTGCGCATTCTCGAAGCCGGGCTGCACATCTGCCACATGCTCGGCTACGAAGACCTGCAACGCAGCCTGGATCTGATCACCGACAACAGTGCCCGCACCCTCAACCTTGGGGAGCGTTATGGCATCGAGGTCGGGCGGCCGGCCAACTTGCTGCTGCTGTCGGCGCCGGATGATTACGAGATGGTCCGCAGCCAGGGCCACGCACTGGTTTCGGTGCGCAACGGCAAGGTGTTGATGCGCCGCACGTCGGCGCAGGTCGAACGCTTTGCCTGACGCCACCCTCTAGCAACGGCATTCATCATGCCCCGCCGGCTTTGGCCGGGCGGGGTGCTTTGCCATGGGCGCAGGATAATTACTGATGCCAAATTCGGTATCAATGGCTAACGAAATACGAATTATCAGAATCAAAGCCGCCCCTTAGACTCGAGTCCATGGCAACCCAGCCAGGTTGCCCGGACAGTTCTGAACCTGTGGAGTCAGTGCATGTTATCGAAGCAGACAATCGGGCTACGCCGCGTGGTCGTGACCGGCATGGGCATCGTCTCATGTCTGGGCAACAGCCCTGCGCAGGTCCTCCAGGCATTGCGCCAGGGGCGCTCGGGAATCGCCTTCAACCTGGCCTATGCGCAAGCGGGGCTGCGCAGCCATGTCAGCGGCCGGCTGGAGGTAGACTTTCAGCGCATCGACCGGCGCCACCGGCGCTTCATGGGCGATGCCGCAGCCTATGGCTACCTGGCCATGGCCGATGCCATCGCCGATGCACGGCTGACGCCCGAGCAGGTGGCCGACACCCGCACCGGCTGCGTGATGGGCTCGGGTGGCGGCTCCAGCGAAGACATCGTCGAGGCCAACCAGCTGCTGCACAGCCAGGGCGTACGCAAGGTGGGGCCGTACCGTGTACCCCGTACCATGACCAGTACGGTCTCAGCGTGCCTGGCCAGTTTCTTCGGCATCAAGGGCCTCAACTATTCCATCGCCTCGGCCTGCGCCACCAGCGCCCATTGCATCGGCCACGCCTTCGAGCAGATCCAGTTCGGCAAACAGGATGTGGTGTTTGCTGGCGGTGCCGAAGCCGAGCACTTCAGCCAGAGCTGCATGTTCGACGCCATGGGCGCGTTTTCCACCGGCTACAACGACCGGCCGGCCACTGCCAGCCGCCCTTATGACGTGGCCCGTGATGGCTTCGTTATCAGCGGCGGGGCAGGGGTGCTGGTGCTGGAGGCGCTGGAGCATGCCCAGGCGCGCGGGGCGACCATCCTCGCCGAAGTGATCGGCTATGGCACTGCCTCCGATGGCCAGGACATGGTTTCCCCCAGCGGCGACGGCGCACTGCGCGCCATGCAGATGGCCCTGGCCAGTTGCGCCGAACCGGTGGATTACCTCAATACCCATGGCACCAGCACCCAGGCCGGCGACCTGGTGGAACTGCAGGCGGCACTGGCTGCCTTCGACGGTGAACTGCCGCCGTTTAGCTCGACCAAGTCGCTGAGCGGGCACGCGCTGGGGGCGGCCGGGGTGCACGAGGCGATCTATGCGTTGCTGATGATGCGCCACGGTTTCATGGCGGCTTCGCACAACATCGAACAGCTCGACCCGCAGGTCGAGGGGCTGCCCTTGGTACGCAGCGTGCGCGAAGGGCAGCAGGTGAATTGCGTGATGTCCAACAGCTTCGGTTTCGGCGGGGCCAATGCCTCGCTGGTGTTCAGCCGTCGGGGGCTGGAGGCGCAGGGCGCACATTGACGGTGACGGCCCAGCAGAGGCCCGCCCGGACTGAGCTTGAGGGCTGCGCCTGCAGCCCACTCGCTGCGTGAAGGTTTCGAACTGCCAATCGCTTGTTCTCCAACAGACAGTGAGGTGGATATGTCGGGTACGTCGCAGCAGCCGGTCGCGCCGGAGCAATTGAAACGCGTGGTCTGGGCCGCGTCCATCGGCAACTTCGTCGAGTGGTTCGACTTTGCCCTGTATGGTTTTCTGGCGACCACCATCGCCCAGTTGTTCTTCCCCTCGGGTGACAGCACCACGGCGCTGCTCAAGACCTTTGCCGTGTTCGCCGTTGCCTTTGCTTTCCGCCCGCTCGGCGGGCTGGTGTTCGGCATGCTGGGGGACCATTTCGGGCGGCGCCGGGTGTTGTCGATCACGATCCTGCTGATGGCCGCAGCCACCACCCTGATCGGGCTGCTGCCGACCTATGCCAGCATCGGCCTGGCCGCCCCGTTGCTGTTGACGCTGATCCGCTGTGTGCAGGGTTTTTCCGCCGGTGGCGAATACGCCGGTGCCTGCATTTACCTCATCGAGCACGCCCCGGCCGGGCAGCGCGCCCGCTATGGCAGTGCCGCGCTGGTGTCGACCTTCGCCTCGTTCGCGGCCGCCGCCATCGTCACCTATGCCCTGAACCGCTGGCTGACAGCCGAGCAGATGGCAACCTTCGGTTGGCGCCTGCCCTTTCTGATCGCCGCGCCCCTCGGGCTGGTGGGCCTGTACCTGCGCTGGCGCCTGGACGAGACGCCGGCGTTCAAGGCGCTGGCTAGCGCCGAGCGTGCCGTGCATGCACCGCTGGGCCAGACATTGCGCGAGCAGGGCGGGGCGATGTGCTGCCTGGCGGCGTTCATCTCGCTGACCGCGCTGTCGTTCTACATGTGCACCACCTACTTCGTGACCTACCTGCAACTGCAAGGCGGCCAGCCGCAGCCCACAGCGCTGTTGATCTCTTTGCTGACCTTGCTGTTCGCCGCAGCCTGCTGCCCCTTTGCCGGACGCTTTTCCGACCGCGTTGGCCGGCGCCCGACCATGGTCACGGCTGCCGCCTGGCTGGTGCTGACCATTTACCCGGCGTTTCTGCTGGCGCGCTCCGGGTTGTTCTACCCAGCATTGGCGGGGGCGTTCCTGTTGGCCATCGGCGCGGTGCTGTGCGGTGTGGTCACGGCCGTGCTGTTGTCGGAAGTGTTCCCCACCCGCAGTCGCTACACCGCCTCGGCCATCACCTACAACATGGCCTACACGCTGTTCGGCGGTACCGCGCCGCTGATCGCCACCTGGCTGATCGAGCGCAGCGGTGACCCGCTGTCGCCGGCCTATTACCTGGCCGGTATCGCCCTGTTCGCCCTGGCGGGCGGGCTGTCGTTGCCGGAGACGGCGGGGCGCCCCTTGAGCCACGCCGCCGATCAACCCGCCAACCCCTTGGCATAAAAAAACAGGCCCCGCTTGGGGCCCCCGCACCTCAACAACAACCATAAGACCCACGTGCGAATCGGCTCGGCGGCGCAGTTGCCGAGTGCATTCGCGATCACCAGGAGTGACGCAGAATGGCCCGTATAGGCGTAGATGTCGGCGGTACCAACACAGACCTGATCCTGGAAACCACGGAGCGCGACTCCATCGGCCGGCGGATCTTTTCCCACAAGGTCCCCACCACCCTCGAAGACCAGTCCATCGCTGTGATGCGCGGGATTCTCGAGCTGTGTGCCAAGGCCGGAATCGGCGCCGAAGAAGTGGACCTGATCGTCCATGGCACTACGGTGGCGACCAACATTTCCATCGAACACAATGGCGCCGAGGTGGGCATGCTCACCACCAGGGGCTTCCGCGACATTCTGCACATTGGCCGGCACAAACGGCCCTACAACTTCTCGCTGCAGTTCGATGTGCCATGGCAGAGCACACCGCTGGTGCGTCGGCGTAACCGCATCGCCATCAACGAGCGCATCCTACCGCCCCATGGCCAGGTCGAGACGCCGCTGGACGAGCAGGAAGTCCGCGAGGCCGCGCAGTTGCTCAAGGCCCGTGGCGTGCAGGCCGTAATCATCGGCTTCATGTACGCCTTCCTCGACCGCTCCCATGAGCTGCGCGCCAAGGCCATCGTGCAGAAGGTGATGCCCGAGGCGTTCGTCTGCTGCTCCACCGATGTGGTGGACGTGATGCGCGAGTACGAGCGCTTTTCCACCACGGCCATGAACGCCTACGTCGGACCGCGCACCGCCCACTACCTGACCCACCTGGCCAGCCAGCTGCGTGAAAACGGCATCCAGGCCGACCTGCGCATCATGCAGTCCAACGGCGGTGTGGCCACCGTTGAAAGCTGCTGCGAGCGGCCGGTGAACATCCTCATGTCCGGCCCCGCCGGTGGCGTGATGGGCGGGCATTACTTCGCTGGGCTCGACGGTGAGCGCAACATCATCACCGTCGACATTGGTGGTACCTCGGCGGACATCTCGACCTTGGTCGATGGCCAGATCAAGGTGATGAACCCGCGCGACTCCTACGTGTCCGGGCACCCGGTGCTGGTGCCGATGATCGACCTGATCACCATCGGTGCCGGTGGCGGATCGGTGGCCTTCATCGACCCGGCCGGTGGCTTCCAGGTCGGCCCACGCTCGGCCGGTTCCAACCCCGGCCCGGCCTGTTACGGCCGCGGTGGCGAGGAGCCCACCGTGACCGACGCCAACATCGTGTTGGGCCGTCTGGACCCGGACCAGATGCTGGGCGGCGACCTGAAGATCGACCCGGCGCTGTCGTTCCAGGCCATCGAGGCGAAGATCGCCAAGCCGTTGGGCCTTAGCGTGCACCGGGCGGCCCTGGGCATCCTGCGGGTGGTCAACAACAACATGGCCCTGGCCATTCGTTCCAACTCGGTGGCCCGTGGTATCGACCCCCGCGATTTCGTGCTGATGCCGTTCGGCGGGGCAGGGCCGGTGCATGGTCCGGCGCTGGCCGATGAGGTCAATGCCAAGTCGGTGCTCATCCCGCCAGCGCCGGGCATCACCGCCGCCGCAGGCCTGCTGACCACCGACCTGCAGTACGAGGCCCTGCGCTCGTTGCTGTGCACCCTGAATACCATCGACGACACGCAATTGAATCGGCTCGAAAGCGCCTTGCAGGAACTGGAAGCCAATGTTCGGCAACAACTGCGCAACGATGGCGTGGACGATGCCTGCATGCAGCTGACCCGCATCGCCGAATGCCGCTACGACGGTCAGGGCTTCGAGTTGCGTGCCCTGATCCCTGGCGGCAGGGTGGACCACCAGGCCATTGCCCAGGTCATGGCGCATTTCCACCAAGTGCATGAGCAGGACTACGGCTATTGCTACGCCGATGCCCCGGTGGAAGTCGTCAGCCTGCGTGTCATCGGCCATTCCCAGTCCGAGAAGCTGGCCTGGCAGCCGCTGCCGGCGGCGGTCGACAGCGACACCGGCCAGGCCTTCCTTTACGAGCGCGACACCTGGTTCGACGATGGCCAGTGCCTGCCCACGCCACGCTATGACCGCAGCAAGCTGCACGCCGGCCAGTACATCGAAGGCCCGGCCATGCTCATGCAGCACGACTCCACCTCGCTGGTGCCGCCGGGTTGGGTGGCCAGGGTGAGCGCCCACGGCAACCTGATCATCTCCCGCCAGTAACGCCAGAGGACACAGCCATGAATACGCAACCGGTCGATCCGATCACCCTGCAAGTCATCAGCGGCGCCTTGAAGACCATCGCCGAAGAGATGGGCCACGTGCTGTACCGCATGTCGTTCTCATCGATCATCCGCGAGTCCCAGGACATGGGCGCCGGGCTGTTCGACACCCGCTACCAGACCATCTGCGAGTCCGAATCCACGCCGATGCACATCGGCTCGATCCCGGCCTACCTGCGCGGCATCGAGGCCACCCTGCAAGGTGGCGCCTGGCACGAGGGCGATGTGGTGGTGCACAACCATCCCTATCACGGCTCCAGCCACAGCCCGGACCTGGCGGTGATCGTGCCGATTTTCCATGAAGGCGAGCTGGTGGGCTTTTCCGGCAACACCGCGCACCACATCGACATCGGCGCAGCTACGCCGGGGTTGATCATCGACGTAGGCGACGTGTACGCCGAAGGCATGCTGATGGCCGGGCTCAAGCTCTATGAGCGCGGTGTGCGCAACGAAGCGCTGGTGCAGATGTTCCGTTACAACAGCCGTGCATCCGACCAGCTGATTCGCGACATCGAAGCCCAGGTGGCCTCGGCGCAGCTGGGCGCCCGGCGCTTCAAGGAACTACTGACCCGCTACGGCAAGGACTTCAGCTTTACCGCGATCAACCAGTTGATCGACTACGCCGAAACCATCATGCGCCAGCAGATCGCGCAGATTCCCGATGGCGACTACCGCGCCGAAGGCTTCCTCGACGACGACGGCCGCAACCGCGAGCGGCGCCTGCCGGTGGTGGTCACGGTAAAAGTGAGCGGTGATGCCCTGGAGGTGGACCTGACCGGTTCGGCGTTGCAAACCGAAACCGCCTATAACGTGCCGTTCGAAGGTTCGTGCAAGGTGGCCGCCTACGCCGCCTTCCGCAAGCTGCTGCTCGACGCTGCCACGCTGCCCAGCCCGGTGCCGTCCAACGAGGGGTCGTTCCGCCCGATCAGCGTCGTGGCGCCGCTGGGCACGATTTTCAACCCAGTGTTCCCAGCCGCTGCCGAGGCGCGCTTCACCCAGTGCAACCGGATGATCGATCTCATCATCAAGGCCCTGGCCCCGGTGCTGCCGGAGCGGGTGATCGCCGGCAGCTCGGCGTCGATCTCCTTCGCTGCCTATTCCGGGGTGAAGGCCGATGGCGACTATTGGGTATTCCTCGAAGTCAACGAAGGGGCATACGGCGGGCGGCCGAAATCCGACGGGCCCGATGCCATCGACAACCTGATGGCCAACACCCGCAACAACCCCATCGAAGACCTGGGGATGCACCTGCCGATGATCTGCGACCGCTACGAGCTGCGTGACGATGTGCAGCCAGGCGCTGGCAAGTACCGCGGTGGCATCGGTGTGGTAAAGGCCCAGCGGGTGCTCACGGCGGGCTTCATCACCCACGAAAGCGAACGGCATTTCGATGTGCCCTGGGGGGTGTTCGGTGGCTGCGACGGGGTGGTAGGCAAGACCGAGATCTACAATGTCGCCAGCCCCGGGCAGGTGGTGTCGATGCCGTCGAAGTTCTCCGGGTACGCGTCCAAGGCGGGGGATGTGATGGCCTACTACTCGCCCTGTGGCGGTGGCTATGGCAACCCGCTAGAACGCAGTGCCGAGCAGGTGCGCGAAGACGTGCTGGATGACTTCTGCAGCCTCGAACAGGCCTTTGAGGTGTACGGAGTGGTGCTCGACGAGCAGGTGCGCCTGGACATCGAGGCCACCCGCGCCCGGCGCCAGCAACTGCAGGGCTGACCACAGGTCTGCCCGCCGCAGCCTTTGCTGGGTTGCTATTCGCCAGCAAAGGCCGTTGCCCACGTTCGTTCCTTTCCCCAAGAGCCTGCGGCCATCGCCATGGCAGGTAGGTTGCGCCTTCCATTCATGCACAGGTGCTTCGATGAACAGCCCCGAATTGACTTCTGTCTCACCGACTCCGGCCGTCTCCCGTCACAACCTGTTGGAACCGTCGATTCTTCCGGTACAACGACGACATCGCTCGATCGGTACCCTGGGTTTCACCTGGATCTGGATCGGTATCGCGTTCATGATCGCCACCTTCCAGCTGGGTGCTACGGGTGTTGCCGGCCTGCCGCTGCCACAGGTCGTAGCGATCATTCTGCTGGCCAACATCGTCCTGGCGCTACTGATGACCCTGACCGCGGACATCGGTACCGAACATGGTTTGTCTTTCGCGGTGTATTTGCGAGCGCCGTTCGGCGTGCATGGCACACACATTCCGTCATTGTTTCGCGGCCTGGTCGCGGCGATCTGGTTCGGTATCCAGACCTACCTCGGCGCCCTGGCCCTGAGCGGTATCGTCGAGTACTTGACCGGGTTCGACAACTGGGCCTTGTGGTATGTGATCTTCGCAGTGGTGCAAATCATCAATACCGCGCTGGGTATCAAGGCGGTAGAGTTTCTCTCGTCCATCGCAGCGCCGGCGATCATTGCCATCTCGGTTTGGATGTACCTGACCCTCGATGTGCTGGCAGTCACCAAAGGGGTCAATATCTGGACGTTCGTCGGCGACAAGCAGCTGACCATCATTACCCTGTTCCTGGCTAACGTGGCTTTCTGGTCGACCTTGGCCATCGACATTCCCAATATCACCCGTTACGTGCGGACACCAGTCAATGCTCGGGGGTTCCTGTCTCGTAACCGGCATATCTTTCTTGCTCAACTGGTCGCATTACCGCTGACTCAGACCTGGATCGCGGTCATTGGCGCGGCATCTTTCGTCGCCGCCGGAGACTGGAATCCAATCAATGTCATCCAGGCCCAGAGCACCGGGCTGAGCCTGGTCGTGCTGATGGTCCTGGTGGTGCTGGCACAGTGGTCGACCAATACTGCAGCCAACCTGATCCCGGCGGCGCTGACCTTCGTCAATGCTGGAGCACCACGAGTCAGATACCCGACTGCAGTGATGATCGCGGGAGTCATCGGTACACTTTCGATGCCGTGGGCCATCCTCGATAACCTGTTCGCCTTCCTGTTTTCGTATGGATCGTTCCTCTCGGCAATTGGCGGGATCATGGTGGCTGACTATTACCTGATTCGGCGACGCCGGTTGAACGTGCCGCAGTTGTATGAGCTGCAAGGGCAATTCCACTATTGGCGCGGTTTCAACCCTGCCGGCTTGTTAGCGTGGGCTGCGGCCAGCGTGTTGGCGTACTGTTCCGGTGACTGGGCATTTGTAGTCGGTTTCGTCAGCGGTTTGGTGATCCATGCCATGCTGATGAAGTTCTGGATCGTTCGGCGCTATCCCCAGCAAGAGCTCACCGGCAATGGCGCGCAGTGGCTGGCCAGCAGTGTCGGCCACGACTGGCGCTACGATGCCAGTACCGATCGCTTCGGCCTTACGCCATCAGATCAGGCGTGAAGCTCCGCAGCTCGGTGCCCTAGTAGGGCTTTGAAACGCGCGGCGGTAGGGCTCTGGTATTCCTCGTTCCACGCGGCGATGGTCTGCACCTGGGCATGCTCGTCCTGCAGCGGCACGATGACCACGCCTTCGCGCTGGATCCGGTAGGCGCATTCCGAATACAGCGACACCCCCATGTTGGCCGCCACCAGCCCGAGGATACCGATGCTGGTGGTGGCCTCCTGGTGAATGTTCGGGCTGAAACCGGCGCGCTGGCACAGCTGAAACGCCTGGTCGCGGAACAGGCTCCAGCCACTGGGCGCACCGAAGATGAAGCGCTCGTCGCGCAACTGTTCGATGCGCAAAGTGGCCTGTCCGGCCAGCGGGTGCCGTGACGGCAGAATTGCCACCATGCGTTCCTGGTTCACCGGCAATGAGGCGATGTCCGGCTCGGTCATTGGCCCCAGCAGGAACCCCACGTCGATCAGGCAATCGCGGATCGCCTTGTACTGCTCGTGAGAGGGCATGTACAGCAACTCCACGGTCACATCCGGGTGCAGGTCCTTGAAGCGCTCGAGAATGCCCGGCAGCGCGCCGTTGATGGCGAAGTCGTTGTAGGCCACGGTCAGGTGGCCGATGTCCCCCGCCGCGGCGCTACGCGCCAGGTCGATACCGCGTTCGATATGGCGGAACACCTGCTGGCATTCCTGCAAGAACAGCCGACCGGCCTCGGTCAGCGCCACATGGCGCGTGGTGCGCATGAACAACTCCGCCCCCAGCTCGCTTTCCAGCGCCTTGATCAGGCGGCTCAAAGCCGGCTGGGTGATGAACAGGGCATCGGCGGCGCGCTTGAAATGCAGCAGTTGCGCGACGCGGACGAAGGCTTTTATCTGCTTGAGATCAAAGCGGATATTAATGCTCATTTTGGTATCAATGCTCGCCAACAATGAATTGGATGTCATCAGTGGCCGAGATTATCGTGAGTTCCAGGTCAAGGCAAACCTTCCTTGCCGAACCGCTCACAACGACCCACTGGGGAGATTCACTATGTCGCAAGACCTGATGACCATGCTCGAACGCGCCTTCGAAGAATCGACCAAGCTCTACAAGGAGCGTGGCTTCCAGCGCCGTATCGGCTTCGGCAAGCGCCCGGCGCTGATCAACGTCGACCTGGCCAACGCCTGGACCCGCCCAGGCAACCCGTTCACCTGCGAAAAGATCGACGACGAAATCATCCCCGGCGTGCAGCGCCTGATGAAGGTGTTCCGTGCCAACCACTTCCCGATCGTCCACGTCACCACCTGCTACCAGAACACCGACCGCCATGACCCCAACACCGACATGGGCCAGTGGCACAACAAGATCCCGGTGGACGTGGTCAACCAGGCCGATGAGAACCTCTGGGCGATCGACTCGCGCATCGCGCCAGTCGATGGCGAGTTCGTGCTGGTGAAGAAGCGCGCCAGTTCGTTCAGCGGCACCTCGCTGGCCGGGTACCTGCGCTCGGCAGGGGTCGACACCATCCTGGTGACCGGCGTGACGGCCTCGGCTTGCGTGCGTACCACCCTGTGCGACGGCCTGGCCGAAGGCTTCCGCACCATCGCCGTGAAAGAGTGCATCGGCGACCGGGTACCGGGCGCGGTGGCCTGGAACCTGTTTGACATTGATGCCAAGTTCGCCGACGTGGAAACCGTCGACAGCTGCCTGGATTACCTGGCTAGCATTGGCAAACGTTGACCGCCCGGGTGTGACCCGCGCCATGCTGAAGCCGGGCTTCAGCATGGCGCGTTGCGTTTGTCCAGCCGCATGGCTGAAACACACCTGTACGCCAGGCTCATTGATTGCAAGCTAAGCGATTGTTAAGGTCGGTCCTCCCAAGAATCATCATGAGCGTCTGGTCGAGCTGGCAACTATCTTCAACTGCGAAACAGCCGACCTGCTGACCGAGGGAGCTCCCGCCCGGAGGACCAGGCCCGCAGGCTCCATGACCTTCTTTCCCGGCTGACAGCGGCAGACCGTGAGCTTGTCATGGACATGGTGGAGCGCCTGGTTGCCCGGCTCGGCCAGGACTGAGCGCTGAATCATGGCGACTACATGGCGGGCTCGGACGCCTCCTCTGTACCCGGCTCATCGAACAGCGATCCACAGCGCAGGCACAAATACCTGAACCCTCCGAAGTGATATTTGGCGACCCCAGGGTTGGGGTATCTGTGTCCGCCTCCTGAGCCCCCTGCAATGCACTGTCGGCCAGGCTGACCAGCAGGGCGATGCCCTTGGCAACGTCCCGCGTCAGAATGGCCTTGGACTCGCAGATTAAGCATCTGATCATGGTTCCTCGTGGTAATAACGGCCGAATGCACAGCCGCTGGTGATGACTGGTTGGCGGTTGTCGCTGGGGGTTTTCAGCAGGGATTGCCCGGGCGTGGGCAGAGCAATCTGAGCAGGCGATTCAGCATCCAGCAGGCCAGGACCACGGCGAGCAGCAGCGGCGGGAAGCGCAGCATGAGCAAGATGCTCAGCACCACCGTAGCAGCGGCCGCGAGCGCGCCGATGAAGATGAGCAGGTGGAGTAGAAATCGAAGTAGAAGCATAGTGAGTCTCCAAGAAAACCTGCCTGGCCGATGACGGCAGCGCAGGCAGGTGGGATTCAGTGGGGCTGTGAGGCGAGGGCTTCCAGTTTGTCTGCGAGGAATTTGGGCGCCGCCTGTGAATCAACGGGGGCGGTCGAGCTGGCTGGCTCTGGGGCGGTGAAGAACTCCTCGATCACGGCGTGACTGTCTTCTTCGCTGTCCTCAAAGGCGCCATTGCCGAAGCCCCGGCGGGCTGCCTCATCCAGCGCCCCTTGATCGAAGCCGGCGGTTTGCCGTTGCGCCGCGAGCTCGCCCGCCTGCTGCAGAGCTTCAGCCATGCCCATGCCGTTGCGTACCGTGAGGTCGACGTAGAAGATCGGGGTGCCGTGGCTCTGGCGCGTCGACTTGCCGCGTAGGCGCAGCTCCAGCGGCAGGCAGGCCAAGCGATTGCCGGAAATGGCCTGGAAGTAATGTAGCCGGGCTGCCAGGGTGCGGATGCTGTTGAAGCCGGTGGTGCGGAACACGAAGGTGCCCAGCGGATCCTCCTCGCCAATGACCACGTTCAGCCGGCCATAGGGCCTGCAGGCATTACCCTTGGCCAGCGGGCAGGCATCCGGCGAAGGGCAGGGCAGCGATTGCATACCGTCCTGAGTGACGCGCTTGCAGGTTTCGCCATTACCGACGCACAGTGGCCGTCCCGACTGCCGGTCGAACAGGGTGTAGTCGGCGCGAAAGTTCAATTCCGGTTCGTTGAACAGCAGACGTACCGGGATGCTACGCAGCTTGTCGTCCTTGCCCTGACGCAGTTCATCGTTGAGCGGGTGCAACAGCCAGCCATCCCGGCCCTGCACTTGGGACGTGATGGTGAACTGGTCATCCTTCTCCGGAAGACGCTTACCGTTTTTCTCGACGACCTTGCCAATGGAGATGCGACCGAGTGCGGGAGGGATGAGTGCGAGACCTTTCAACATGGTGGTGCTCCTGGAAATGAAAAAGGCCAGCCACGCAGCGCGAACTGCATGGACTGGCCAAGGGGGAAGGGGTGATGGAGGAGGAAATCAGCCGACCAGGAAGCGCCGCGCACCGGGCTTCAGCAACGGATACTTGGCCTGCAGGTACGGCTTGTCCTTGAGCAGTTGCGCGACATCGAAACCGATGTTGTCCTTGGCCTTGCGCCAACTGACGTAGCCGCTGGAGAACTCCGCGCGACTGGCGTCGCCCATGGCCTGCTGCAGCATCTGCTTGAGCTCGGCCTCGCGCTTTTCCTTGTCGGCCATCGACTGCCGCAGGGCCTTCAGTTCGATATAGGCGGCAGTCAGCCCAGCATGGCTGCTGAAGTTGACTACCTGACCGTTGTCCTCCGGATACAGGCAGCGTAGCGCTGCCTCCGCGGATGCCGTCCCGTCGGCTGGCGGTGGTGTGTCGGTCTCCACGTAGCGCCAGAACTTGCACTCCAGCTCGATCAGGCGAGCAATCATCTGCTCGTCCCGCTCAATGCGGTGGATCTCCAGCGTCTGGCCACCAAGCAGCACGGCTACATCCGCAGCCTGCTTGCCAGTGACGGCGAGCTGGTGCATCACCTGAAGCTCGACATACTCGGGGATGCCTTCCTTCCAGAGACGTGCCCCGTTTATGCCGGCGGTCTTGCATTCGAGGATCTGCACATCGTCGGCACCGATTACCTCACGGTCGATGTTGGCCAGCATCCAGGGCAGCTCCGGATCCGGATGCTGTAGCACGGCGTTAATGCGGCGGACCTTGTTCTTGGTGCGCTTGCTGTAGTGCCAGGCCACGATGGGTTCCAGGACGTTGCCCCAATACATCGGGCTTTCCTCATCCTGGGTATCGCCCTTAGGCAGCGCAGTGTCGCGGCCGGTCTTCTCCAGCCACAGTTCGAGCTGCGATTTGTAGGGATTCAGTCCCACGGCAGCCGCGGCATCCGAACTGCCGATGCCTTGTTTACGGATCTGCAGCCAGTCCTCGCGCGGAAGCTCCTTGGTGCTGACCAGGCGCAGGGCCGGGCGGGCTTTGCGGGAGCTGCCGTTCAATGACGTTGCTTTCATGGTATTCACCTGCAGACATGAAAACGCCCGACCAGCACAAGGCTGACCGGGCGCGAGGGTTGAAGTAAGTGAGGGCTAAGCGGCGAGCTGTAGCGCGCCATCCAGAGCGCGTTGCTTGATCTGTGCCCCCTGGCCGAACCAGGCCGAGTCCATGCGGTACTCGTTGCTGCGGGCACGACGTTCGTGGTCGACGTACTCGGTCACGGCGTTGAGTAGGCCCCAAGCTGTGCCACGTGCAGAGTCCAGCTGGCTACCGCGACCACGGCCTTCGTACAGCTCCTGGGCTTTGCGTAGCGCACGCTCGTTGGGCAGTACCTCCGGTAGGGCGCCGGTCGGGCTGGTCTCGCACAGCACGCCCATAAAGAATCCCAAAGCCTCATGCCACTGCACCTTGCGTTCGGCCAGCGCGCGCATGCGGTACATGAAGTCGTCCCACTGGGATACGGCAATACCGAGCTGTTTCTTCACTGCTTGCGGATCGAAGCGGGTGTTGTGCGGCACCTTGATCGCGCGGCTGGTGCCGTCCAGGGCGATGGTCAGGGTGTTGTTGCACACCACGCGCACAGTGGTGGGTGTGGCAGTGGTGGCCAGGGTGCCGTCGCAGGATGTCGCGAGCAGCAGATAGCCGTTGACCTGATCATTACCCTTGATCGCAGCGCCTTGCCCGGTACGCGCCAGCGCCCAGAACTTGCGACCGCCCTTGAGCACGCCAGCGGTTTCCAGCTCGTAGCCGGATACCTCGGTGAGGTCCCGGTAAAACTCGAGCACTTCCCGGGGCTGCACGGTGTGGTAGCGCTGCGAGACCACCGACAGCGGGGTTTTGGTGTCCGAACGGAACAGCACCTTCTGTTCGGGGAAGGAGTGAATTGCGCCCAGATGGCCCGTGACCTCTGATTTGAAATGCACGGGACTTTCGAGGATCTGCCAGTCCATCCCGGCTTCACGCTGCCAGACTTCGATGGGTTGTTTCTGAGTGAGCTGATTGCCCAGGCCATGCCACGGAGTAGCGCCAGCGTAGGCCATGATTTCGACGAGATGTGCCATGTGAGCGATTCCTTTGGGTGCAGGCCGGCATAAAGCGCCGCGCCAGGCGCAGCACCGACCGGACGATTGAAATGAGAGGAGAGAAAGGGCCGGATCAGACTGGCAGGTTGAAGCGATGACCGCAGAGCAGACAGAGATTGTGGGCCAGGACGTGGCGGTCGAGCGACTCGCCAAGCTGGGCGCCTAGCGCACACCCGCCTACGCCGCCGGCCAGGCCGGCGAGAATGGCACCAGACACGGAACCTAGGGTGATACCGACAGGTCCGGCGAACGCGCCGATAGCTGCGCCAGCTTGGCCACCTCCCAGGGCTGCGCTGACGCTACGTGCAATACCGCCAAGGGTGCCGACGGCGGCGCCGACTCTCATGGCGTGATGGAAGGAAGCGATTTTTGGGGAGTGACAGCGAGGGCACTGCAATGACATGGGGCTAACCTCCTTGGTGCTTATGTCATCGCGATAATGTGTGGTTGAGATTTTTTCGAGTCGAATGGTCGCATTTCAGAAGCGAAACCAATGACGTAACGAGCCACAATCGGCAGAGACAGGCCGGGATTAGTGCTGATAGCTACTGCTCGCGTAGCGTCGCTCAAACTCCATCGTGCAGAGATAGCCCTTTGAATCGCCCCTGGTTTCGTAGACACCTCCAAGCCTCATAATGAGGCCCAAATAGGAGGTGCCATGAGTCGTCAGCGTTACCCCGAAGAGTTCAAGATCGAAGCGGTCAAGCAAGTGACCGAGAAAGGCAAACCCGTCGCCGATGTCGCCCAGCGCCTGGGCATGTCCGTACATAGCCTTTACGCCTGGATCAAGGTCTACACCAAGCCCCAAGAGCAGCGTCAGCAAGACGACGATCAGCAGGCCGAATTGCGCAAGCTACGCGCTGAACTCAAGCGCGTGACTGAAGAGCGAGACATCTTAAAAAAGGCCGCCGCGTACTTTGCCAAGGAGTGCGGCTGAAGTACGCCTTCATCAAGAAGCACTCGACTGATTACCCGGTGCGGCGCCTTTGCCAAACCCTCAAGGTGCACCCCAGCGGCTACTACGCCTGGCTGGCCGAGCCTCAATCTGCCCGAGCAAAAGAAGATCAACGTCTGCTTGGCTTGATCAAGCACGCTTGGCTAGAAAGCGGAGGTGTATACGGCTACCGCAAAATTCACGATGACCTACGTGAGCTGGGAGAGGAATGCGGACGAAATCGAGTCGGGCGCTTGATGCAGGCGGAGGGGCTGCGTTCGCAAACGGGCTATCGGCGGCGTCCAGGGTTTTACGGTGGAAAACCAACAGTGGCCTCGCCCAACCACCTCGCGCGGCAGTTCAAGGTCAGTGAGCCGAACAAGGTCTGGGTGACAGATATCACTTACATCCGCACCTATGAAGGATGGCTCTATCTAGCGGTAGTGCTGGATCTGTTCTCACGCCAAGTAATTGGTTGGTCAATGAAGCCAAGGATGTGCAGCGACCTGGCTATCGACGCAATGTTGATGGCTGTGTGGCGACGCAAGCCACAGCAGCAAGTGATGATTCACTCAGATCAAGGTAGTCAGTTCAGTAGCTCAGATTGGCAAAGCTGCTTGAAGGCTAACAATGTAACCAGCAGCATGAGTCGGCGGGGAAACTGCCACGACAATGCCGTAGCCGAGAGCTTTTTCCAACTTTTGAAGCGGGAGCGCATCCGACGAAAGATCTACACAACCCGTGAAGAAGCCCGAAGTGATATTTTCGATTACATCGAAATGTTCTATAACCCTAAACGCCGACACAGCAGTGCTATGCAGCTGTTTCCAATAGAGTATGAGAAACGCTATTTCCTGAGCTTGGAGAGTG
>NZ_JBHFCS010000032.1:0-40290 GCF_044143025.1 Pseudomonas sp. TR47
TCGAACCTCTTCCTCGACGAAAGCCGCCTCGAACTCTGCGCGCATCTTGTTGGTGTCCATCAGTGCTTCTCCTGCGTGAACAGCACATCGAATCGCTCGTCCGGGTAAGACACGGCGTAGCCAAGCTTCTTGCCAGTCGCCGCTTCGTCGAGGTCGCACAGGCATTCGCCTTCGTCCAGCTCTCGACCAGACAAGCTGACCAAGTCGGAAGGCTGGCAGCCAAAGGAGCGAGCCAGTTCGTAAACGCTCGTGACCACGTCGCCGGAGCCGTCGAGTTTTTCGGTTTCAGCCCAGGTACACATCACACCCCCTCCCCGGCCGGCTGCCCGGCGCGCTTGATGTTCAACTTGGCCAGCAGGTGTGCACGGCACGCGGCGGCGCTCGACGGGATCTGCTGAAGGTCCAGCAGGCGGGCCTGCCGTTGGCTTGCATACTCGTCGGCCAGCTCGCTCAGGCTCTTCTGGCTGTCGTGTCCGATGCCGGCGGCGATGTCGCCCAGGGGCTCGCCGGCGACCAGCATGCGAATGGTGATGTCGTAAGCCCGGGCGAACACCTTCTCGGCCCGCTCCACCTCCATTGACCCAAGGTTCTGGGCTTCACACTGCAGGGCCGCGTGGCGCACCGCTGCGTGCGTCCAAACGCGTGACCCTGCCCTGCTGGGGTGGAAATTCTCCAGCGCCTCCGCTAGGGCCCGTGCAAGCGGCGGAATGCCCATTTCTTCCGGGGTCGGCTGGCACAGCTTGATGAACTTGCCGCTGCTCGGGGCGAAGTCGGTACCCAGCACCCGGCATTTCTGGATGCCGAAGCGGATCTGCTCCAGGGTGTTGATGCCCGCGGCCACAAACGACTTGATCCAGCTGCGCTTGGCAGCCTTCAGCGCGTCATCGTCTGGCCAGGCCTGCTTCCACGCCGGGAAGATGGCCTGCAGCTCCTTGAACAGGGCGTTGACCACTTCGGTGGTGCCTGGATCCAGCTGCTTGGCCGGGGCGTGCACCTCGGCGGGAAGGTTGCGGCTGGTGGCCATGATCTGCGTCACGCTGCGCAGTTTCAGTTGTGCACTCATAAGGCCCCCAGGTCATCAGCCCAGCTGGTGTCGTTGAAGTCGGGGCCGCTGGCCGGGCGGCGGGCAGGCGCTTGGCTGGCACCGGCGGTCGCTGGCAACTCGTCCTCCCAGCGCTTGCCGTTCAGCCAGGTGGATGCGTGCGGGATGAACTGGCCACCGTCCTTGGTCCAGTCGGTCGACAAGGTCCAGGCAGCCAGAGAGGCGGCCATCAGGTCGAACAGGTCAGCGGTGACCTTGATCTTCGCCCAGGCCTTCTTGGCGTCGACCTTGCTCACCTTGCGCGGGTAGAGCGACCAGAACCGTTCGAAGTCGACCAACTCGCTTTCGCGAGAGTCAGTCCTTACTCCCTTCAGTCCTTGCTTACCTTCAATACTTACTAGTGTCGGATTTGCCGGAAACGGCTGAGCCGGAAGCGGTTCAACCGGATACGGCAAAGCCGGAAGCGGTGTTTCCGACACGACGTAGTGGGTTTCGCCCAGCAAACCGGACTCACCACGATCTTGGCGGCGCTCGACGTAGCCGGCAGCGATCAGCTCTTGCAGAAGGCCGTACACGCCGTCACGCCCGGTAGGTTTCGACGACTTGGCGGTCTCGTTGCGTAGGTGGGTGACGGACACAGCCCAGTGGTCAGGCTTGCCCAGCAGGAAGACCAGCAGGCCACGGGCAGCCCAGCTCAGGCGCCCGTCCTCGCTGATCGACTTGTTGAGCATGTAGAAATTGGCCTCGGGGCGAGGCGCGCGGATGATGCTCATGCTGTCCGCCTCCCTTGGCCACGAAAATCTACGGTCTTCGTGCCCTTCCAGCTGTTGCAAGGGGCACAAAGGGTTTGCAGGTTTTCTTCTGTAGCTTCGCCGCCCTGGACCTCTGGAACGACATGATCGGCACGCAGATCGGCCCGGCTACCGCAGCGCAGGCAGGCGTACCCATCGCGCTCGAACACGGATAGCCGAACCCTCGGGCTGATCACCTTCTTCCGGTAGGATGGTTTGGCGGGAGCGTCACCTTCGAAGGCCAGGATGAAGCGATCGCGCCCAGCAACCTCGATCAGCCTCCGATCTTCGAGGCATTCAATGAGGCGCTTAACCTGGCCCTCTGGAATGTTGGTGTAGCGCGCGATAGAGGCGGCACTGACGCTGGAAAACGGCTCCTGCGCGCTGTCACAGATGCAGAGCAACACGAACTTTTCCAGCGGATCGACTTCTTGCTGCCCCAATGCCCACATCATGGATTGGACGCTCACTGGTCGCACTCCTCTGCGCTTTGCTCTGCGCACTCGCACGGCACCAGGATGGGCTCGCCCCACGCCTGAACCCCACCCGAGTCAGTCAGGCCTGTGTCACTGAACTTTTGACAGACTGGTGGCTCTGCGTACTTGATCAAAGCGGCATCGATGCGTTTTGCCATAGCGCTGAGCGAGCCATTCCAGTCCCTGGCGCTTCGCACTTCACGAAGCAGCGCGCACAACGCTTCAATGTTGCGGCACAACTGGCGGCTCTCGGTTCGAACACAATCATCCTGAATGGCTGCGTCGTCGCTCAGCGTGATGGCTAACTGCAGCTTCGCCACCTCCAATTCGAGCTGGTCATAGGCTTCTGCCATCACGACATAAGGCCCGTGCGGGTCGTAGCCGATGCGGCTTCCCTCTTCCGAAAGCATCGTGACGACTTGATAACGATGGACTTCGCTCATGCTGCACCCCGCACAGCCTTGTCGTGGGTGTGCAGGCCGTCCCCGGCGCATTCACATGCAGCGGCGAGGGACGCTACAGCCCGCTCATGGCGGCGCCTTGCGTTGTACTCGGCCTTCTTCGCCGCCTGGACACGGTCGTATTGGGAGTTGGTGAACATCATCACCGGCAGGAAGGCGTCGTTATCTGGATCGAATTTCCCCTCCGGCCGGCCATGTGCCTGGAAGTAGGTGTCGTACATCGAGCGCAGCTCAGCCTTGAGGGCCTTGGTTGCGGTCGAAGCCTTATGCAGATCAAGGGCCGTCATGGCCGCCCGCTCTACCAGTTGCTGATAGGTCATGGTGGGCATGCTCAGAACTCCAGGCGCTTGATTTCGGACAGCAGTGCACGACTGTGACGCTGGATGTAGATCTGGCTCAGCTTCTTCTTGCGCGACTCGAAGTCCATGCCCACGTCAATCAGGGAGGCATTCACGCGCTGAAGGTGCTCGATGCAGCGGATTTCGCACGGAGTAAGGTGGTCACGGATCGAGTCAGTTGGGCTGATGCAGTGCGCCGCCCGGTATGCCTTCGACGGCATGCCCAGCGCGATGCGGTTGATCAGGTCGAACTCGTTGCTGAAGTGGTAGTGTTTAACGTCCTTGCCGACAGACAGGCGACCGTGCTTGATGGCCTCGGTCAGAGCCGGAGCCTCAAGGCGCGCTCGCTCACGGGCCTGACGCCCTTCCACCAACTGGATGTGCCCGACAACTACGGCGTCGAAGGTGCGGATTACGTGCAGGTGGAACTTGGCATTCACCCACATGGCGTAGGCGTAGATAAGCTCCTTGACGACATAGGTGCCGCCATTGCGACCCTCAATAGTCACCACCGGCAAACTACCCGGATTTTGGGTAGTTAACTCAGCCACCATTTCGGCGAAGGATTCCGTGGCCATGAACTTGCCTGGCTCTTTGGTGCGCTTGTTTGCTCCATCGGCCACGGCCGCCTTGTGAAGGTCATTGAGGCAGTAACGACCCTCAATATCCTGCTTGATCTTCACCCCTCCAAGGGTGAGTGACATGCTGCGCGCCACGAAATCGTGGTTCGCATTTTGTGGCGCGAGGGCCACGGTATTGCTTTGGATGGTCTGGTGCATATATGATGACCTCACACAAGCGTTACGAATGCAGTTGAATCAGCCGACCTAGCCCGTCGGCTTTTTCGTATCTGCGGTTTGGGTTTTGCTGCGTTCAACGGCAGTTCCTCATGAGTCCCTCAGGGGCTTATAAGCCCTTGCGAAACGACCGAACGTTGCTTCGGCCAGGCTCTGTTCTCGTCATTCGGTCGAGAGCCTCATTGATGATTCGTGCCGCCAGTTGCTCAGGGGTTAAGCCCTTCTGCCTGGCGAGATACGCCAGATCCGAATTGCCCTTCCCGTCGAGCTGGATCTCCAGCTCTTTGCTTTCTGGCACAGGGCCTCCTCGGCCACTTCAGGCCACGTCAGTCTTCGCGTTAAGCTCTTGCATCATCTGGTCGAGACCGCGTTCCAGAATTTCCCTGGCGAGCACAGCTTTCTGAGTGCGCTTGAATCGAGCCATGGCCGACAGCAAGTCGTCGGCAGCCTCATCCAAGCGAACCTTGGTGGGCTTGTTGTGCAGGTGGTCGGGGTCGAAGTACGACACGGTTGGTTCCTTTGTGGTTGAAAGTGGTTAAGCAGCGGTTTTCTTTGCGCTAGCGCTGGGCTGGGAAGCTTCTTCCTGGGCTTCTTCCTCCAAGGCCTTGAAGACGTCCGGGCGGGCTACGCGCAGAAACATCATTCGGGCACGAGGAATGCCGTGCTTTTTCCAATCGCTCACCGACGGCGGGCGCACCTCGCACAGCTCGGCTACGCGAAATGTCCCGCCCAGAGCGTCGATAATTGCGCTGGGGTTCATGCCTGGTCTCTCCGGCTGGAATCTTAGGTAGAGATATTAGGCATACCTTTTATTCAGGTCAATAGGAATACCTTAGATGCAAGCTGTTAGGCTCTCCTAATGAGCACACTCCAAGATCGATTGCGGCAAATCATGGCCGGGCCTCCGAAAATCTCGCAGGCCGCTTTAGCGCGGGCGTGCGGCATCAAGCCGCCGTCAGTGAATGACTGGATCTCAGGTAAAACCAAGACGATCGAGGGGCAAAACCTCCTCCTGGCTGCGGAGTTCTTGGGGGTCTTGCCCAAGTGGCTGGCGACCGGCCGGGGACCGATTCGCAAGGCTGCCGGCCTGGCGGAAGGCTCCAACGTCGAGGCGGCGCTTCAGCCGACCCGATCATTCTCTTATCCAGAGATCAGCTGGGTGCAGGCCGGCGCCGCTAGGGAGGCGGTCGAAATGGGTAACATCGCGCTTTGCCCTCAGCACACTTCTGACGTTTGGGCTGGCGAGGACGCCTTCTGGCTTCGAGTCATGGGCGACTCGATGACTCTTTCATCTGGCGGACCATCTTTCCCGGAGGGCTTCCTGATCCTGATAGCGCCAGACATCGAGCCGCGACCAGGTCAGTTCGTGGTCGCCAGGATGATCAGCACCAATGAAGCCACATTCAAGCAGCTCGTTCGCGATGCTGGAGAGCTTTACCTGAAGCCGCTGAACTCGGCCTACCCCACCCGCGCAGTCGATGACACCTGGGAAATCGTGGGGACGGTGGTTGATGGAAAAATGCCGA
Organism: Pseudomonas sp. TR47; assembly: GCF_044143025.1. Lineage (NCBI taxonomy): Bacteria > Pseudomonadati > Pseudomonadota > Gammaproteobacteria > Pseudomonadales > Pseudomonadaceae > Pseudomonas > Pseudomonas sp. TR47. Next base: position 5,432 of record NZ_JBHFCS010000032.1, read on the forward strand.
AATCGGTTTTCCTGTAGAGCGATCAATCCCTGGGCAGTGATAGCATAACGCCTTTCCTCAAGGAGAGAGTCATGCGAAATACCCTGGCCGCATTCATAATTTCGGCAACCGTTCTGGCTGGCTGCGCACCGGTTCAGCCTAACTCTGGCGGATATGCCGCAGCGCCCGCAAAGAAAGAGCCTCACGTTTTCAAGCCGCGCCCATACACCTATGACAAGGAATCGCCGGAGGCGACCAACTTTGCCAGCCAGCTCGATATGCCGGCATTCCAGTGCGATCTGGAGGCAATGCTGGGGCGGGATGCTGTTCGATATGGTCTACGCGACCTGCAAACCGAGTACACCAACTCATTCATGGAGTGCGTGAAATTTGCCCACACCCAGGGAAATGAGGCTGTAACTCGCCTGAAGACGGCGAAGGTCACTGCTAAGCAAATGGAGTTGAGCAAAGAACTGTACGCCAAGTGGTCCGCCTACCTCTCCTCCATGAGTCCATATCGAATGCCTGATCATCGAGCAAAATCTGAGTATCAGGCTGCCAAGGAGGCGCTGGCCACCGAGGTTAAATTCTCCAAGTAGAAATTTCGCCATTTCAGCCCGCCTAGCGCGGGCTTTTTTGTGCCCGCATGAAAAAAGTTAGGAATGCCTATTGACGGGAAAAGAAGGAATGCCTAATGTTCACATCACCGGGCGGCACTACACAGCCCCTCGGGAGGCCCTCAAGCCGACCGCTCTTTCACATTGATGGGAACCTCGCGGATCGATCCCGGCAACGGCACAGCGCGAGCAATAAATTCGATCCCCATGCCAGCTCTGGAACTGGTGAACAGACCGCATTGCCTCTACCGGCGACCGGCGATCAGACAGCCCCGAAAGGCTGCCCACGACAGGGAGAACCCTGTACGGCTGACGAAGGTGAAACGCCTAAACCGAGAGAACGACCCGGGCATGCAATGCGCCCCGCCACCCCGGCGGTAATGGGACAGAACGATTTACTGATGCCGGTTCACTGAGCCGGCATTGGAAATCAACTGGAGGAACACAAAATGGGCTTGGACGTTTCTGCATACAGCAAGCTGGTCGAGGCGCCTGACGCCGAGCGTGACAAGGACGGCGACCTGGTCGACTACGACAACTACCGCGACTTCTACTTCAACAAGGACTTCCCCGGCCGCGCCGAGGGCCTGAAGGAGGGCATGACCTACAAGCTTGGAGAGGAAGGCTCAGGCTTGAGCACCGGCTACGGTCGCTACAGCGCATGGCGCGATGAACTGGCGAAGCTTGCCGGTTACACGCCGGATGCCAGCCCAAGCGACGAATACGAAAAGCGCTTCCCTTACTTCGGAGGTGCCAACAAGGCAGGTGAAGGCCCATTCTACGAGCAGATACTGTTCTCGGACTGCGACGGCACCATCGGCCCAGTGGTCAGCGCGAAGCTTGCCAAGGACTACGCCGACTTTGCCGAGAAAGCCGAAGCCGTTGGCGACTACTTCTGGGAAAAGTACCAGGAGTGGAAGGTGGCATTCGAGATCGCTGCTGACGGCGGCGCCGTAGTTTTCCACTGATTCCCTGACAGCCGGAAAGACGGCCCGATGCCCTGCTCCCCATCGCAGGGTTCATCGGAGTGTGATCTGAATGCGCAGGCTGATGCGCACGGAAAGACCCAACGGGCTTTGCACGACTTTCCTTACCCGACTCTCGTGCATCGTCACTCCGTAGGGCTACTCATCTAACCACCGCCCTTTGATGCGGCAAGCCGGAAAGAACGCAGCACCGGCCAGATCACACCCCGATGCAGTTTTCATCGATTTAAAGCGCATCACCGTGAGCCTTATGCAACTTAAGGCGAACCGCAGCAAACATTAATCGACGTACACGCAGGCGAATCCGGGGCCTAACCGGCCAGACCAGATGCATGTGAGGTAGCGCTCACCGCCTGCACCTAAACACTGAGCTGATCAGTGAGGCTGCTCTCCCGAGCAACCTACCCCTCGACCCTAATCCCGGCGGGTATCAGCAACGGGAAATGCTCACTGCTCCAACAGTGAGTACGGCATCCGCTGTCTCACCAGCGGCCTTCAATCACCTGCCTGCAGTGAGCCAATAGCAGGCCCGGTGTTCCTTTAGCGGGGTTCATCGGAAAGCGCTTGGAATCGTCCGGATCAAATGTCGTTACCGGCCATGCGCTTTCCGATGCATCCCGCATCCCCTTCCCTTCACATTCGACCGCATTGGCGGGTGCCAGGCTGGCTTTTCACGCCCAGTTTGGTCGCTGCGCCTGGCATCCGACCAATGCGGTTGGCGAGGCACATATGATTAAAGATCCTGATCTGCGAACGCCGGCAGAGATTTGCCGAGAGCTTGAAATTTGCCGATCCACATTCTGGCGCTGGCGGACCATTCCCGGTTTTCCCGAACCGCTCAAGAAAAACAAGATGCAGATGGTCTTCCGGCTAAGCGAGGTAAAGAGCTTCCTTACTGATCAGAAGATTATGGATGCCGCCGTTGATGCTTACCAGGCCAACGCTGCAGAAAGGGTCTCAGGCTCAGGCGTACAGGCATCCTTGCGTGATTATTTCGCAGTTAAGGCGATGCAGGGCATTTGCGCTCACGATGACAACTGGGGTTGCGATATCGATGGCATCGCAGAGCGGTCCTATGCCATGGCCGACGCCATGCTAGCCGCCCGGGTGAAGCCATGAGCGGCTGGATCAAGTGCAGCGACAGGCTGCCTGATCTGGATCAGCCCGTCTTCCTGCGAGCTGATGAAGTTTCAGGGATTGGCTGTCGAGCGGACATTCATGACGGCAATTGGGGCTGGGCCTGGGCGCTGAACCCGCCAATTCACGACGAGGCCGGCTGGTTCGTCGACGGCTACGAACTGGATGATTTCGAGCCAACTCACTGGCAGCTACTACCTTCCCCACCCACCGAGTAAACCACCACCTGGAGGCGACCATGCATCCCAGCATTCAAACTCGTCGCGACATTCTGACCACGCTCCGCCAGCGCTCTGTGATCGCTACAGCGGAAATGTACAGCCTGATCGGCCGGGCAATGCCGGTGATCATGTTCCGGTTCCAAGTGAAGCCCGCGGGTCGCGACTTCTTCCATGTGGTGGATGCCCGTGACGGCAAAGTCCGTGGGTTCCGCCGTGACCACAATGAGGCCTGCGCCCTGGCACGCATCCTGGAAATGGAGAAAAGCCATGACTGACTTCCTCGAAACTGTCGACGGAGCCGACTGGCTCTACGAATCTATCAACGCCCTCATTTGCGGCGAGAACGTCACGGCGCCGCGCGCCCACGGCAAGGCTGTATCGCTGGTCACGCCGCAATCGCTGTACGAGGCCCTGGCCGAGCACCTTGGCGCCCAGGAGCACATCGTTCCACTCCTGACCGACAACCGCGAATACCCCATCGAGAAGATGATCTGCGAGATCATCGCCGACGGTCGCGGCGTGCATCGAAAGGCATATGACCTGGCGGTCGAGGCTGTAGGCCAATCCAAGAGTAGTCGCCCAACAGCGCTGCACGATGTTGCAGAAGCGCTTATCCGCCCCTGGGCTCAAGAGTACGCCAGGGCTCGATCCGAAGAGATTGCAGCCGAGCTTGCTGCCGACCGCGCCGAACAGTTCAAAGCTGACGCAGCATGAGCTACTGGCGCGGCTCCTTCTCCATGCTCTTCGCCTGCACCTTCTTCATGCTCGCCAGCGCACTGGCCGGCAGCATCACTTCCTGAATACACACCCGGCGCACGGCGGGCCTTCGGGATAACCGTACTCCTTCGGGAGCGTAAGCGGCGAGAGCGCGCAACCATCCACCGCAGCCAGGGCCTGGAGCGTACCTCCGTGCCTGGGTGACCTGGCATCAACTTAAACCTCAACCGGAGGCGATCATGAGCAACGCCGTTGCCACAATCTCCCAGGACATTTACGGCACCCGCGACTCCTTCGCCTCGGTGCTGACCGACCGCTCGCTGAACTTTGAGCGCGAGGCCGAATTCGCGATCCAGACCATCACCGCCAACGATTACTCCATGAAGCTGGCCGTGCAGAACCGGCAGTCGGTGGTCAATGCGGTGACCAACATCGCCGCCATCGGCATCAGCCTCAACCCGGCCAAGAAGCAGGCCTACCTGGTGCCGCGAGACGGCAAGATCTGCCTCGACATCAGCTACATCGGCCTCATGGACTTGGCGATGAACACCGGCGCCATCCGCTGGGCCCAGTCGGAACTCGTCTACACAAGCGACAACTTCGCGCTCAACGGCTTCGACAAGCCGCCAACCCACTCCTACAACCCGTTCTCCAAGGATCGCGGCGAGGTGATCGGTGTCTACGTGGTGGTCAAGACTGCCGACGGCGACTACCTGACCGAGACCATGAGCGTGGACGAGGTCAACGCCATCCGTGACCGGTCCAGCGCCTGGAAGGCCTGGATCTCGAAGCAGAAGTCCTGCCCGTGGGTTACCGACTGGGGCGAGATGGCCAAGAAAACCTGCGTGAAGCGGGCCTACAAGTACTGGCCGAAGACCGAGCGCCTGGAAGAGGCCATCCACTACCTCAATACCGAGGGCAACGAAGGTCTTTCGTCTATCAATGGCAAGCCCCAAGCCGATGCCGATCTTGCCCGGCGCTGGATCGATCAGGCTGTGTCATGCCAGTCGGTCGACGCGCTGCAGCAGATCTGGCAGGCCGGCCTGGCCGACATCAAAGCCGCCAAGGACATGGCCGCGTACAGCCAGTTCAAGGCGCAGGTGGAAAAGCGCCGCGCCGAACTGCTTGAACTCGAACCCGCGACTCTGGAGGGTGAACCACAATGATCCTCATCGAATGCGAACAAGGCAGCGCCGAGTGGCACCGGGCGCGTGCCGGCTGCATTACTGCCAGCATGTTTGGCGTGGCCAGGTCGCGCACCGGCGGCTTGGACGAAAAGCAGCAGGCATACGTGACAGCCATGCTGTCTGGCTCAACCGAGACCGAGGCCCGAGCGGCTGCAGGCTACAAGACAGCGCCGCGCGCCGAGTCGATACAGCGCGCCCTGGAGGGAAAGCCGGTCGGCCAGCCAACCGAAGCCGCCCTGAACTACGCCTTCAACTTGGCCGTGGAGCGGATCGCCGGCGAGGCGCTGGATAACGGCTTCGAGACCTGGCAGATGAAGCGCGGACACGAGTTGGAGCCCATGGCCCGGATGGAGCACGAGATGCAGACCGGGCTGATCGTCCAGCGCGCAGGCTTCGTGACCACCGACGACGGCGCGTTCGGCGCGAGCGCTGATGGCCTGATCGGCGAGGATGGTGGTAGCGAATACAAGTGCTTCATCGCCCCGGACAAGCTCCGCGCATTCCACATTGACAACGACGCCAGCGGGATCATGGACCAGGTCCAGGGCTGCATGTGGATCACGGGCCGCAAGTTCTGGCACGTCGGCATGTACTGCCCCGCCCTGGAAGCAGTTGGCCGCCAGCTCTGGTGGGCGGAATTTAAGCGCGACGATGACTACATCGAACAACTCGAAGCCGATCTCTGGCAGTTCAAGCTGCTGGTGGACGACTTCGAGGCCAAGCTGAGGAGCAAGGCAGCATGAACCCATCAATCGACCTGGAGGCCGCCAAAGCGGCCTTCTTCGCCTCTGGCGGCCAGCTAATCGTGCTGGAGGGCTTCACCTACCAGCCGCTGCCGCAGCGCAAGCATCCTGAGCCAAAGCCGAAGCGGGCCAAGCCAACTGCGCATAAGTCGGAACACCCGCAGCAGAGCCGCGCCAGGACTCGCGCCGCGCAGATCGCCGAGCTTGCCAAGACTATGACCTGTGGCGAGGTAGCGAAACTCCTTGGCGAGACCAAGGGAGCGCTTTGGGGCGTAGCCGCTCGCGAAGGATTCAGGTTCTGCAAGCCGCCACGCCAGGTGCAGCCAGTGAAAGACGCCGCCGCTCAAGAGGCTGCTGATCGAGAGCTGGCAGAGCGGATCATTGCCTTGCGCGACGAAGGCATGTCCCGCTGCAAGGCAACTGCAGTACTCGGGATCGGCAATCGCAAGCTGGAGCGAATCCTGGCTGCATTCAAGATCAACTTCCCGCTTCAGCGGTATCGGGGGTAGGCCATGATCGCAACCATGTCCCAGCCAGTTCCCGCAGTGAAGTACGCAGCGGCCATGGCCAGATCCACTGGCAAGCCTTGGGGTGTATACCGGGGAAGCAAGCACCTGCTGGTGGTCATGCCTTCCGGATCGACGAAGAAAACCCCGATTGAGGTTTGCCATCCATGATGCGCTTCAACAACCTCGTCCGCCAGCGCCGGCGGCAAGAACAGTTCCACCTGCCGCCCAGCGACCTCACGGAGCACAGACATGCAGAAAGCACCCTCTGGAGTGGTAACCCTGCCAGCCTGGCTGAATCGGCCGGTCAAGAAGCTGTACAACACCCGCAGCGGCGGCCAGTACCGGCCTGATGATGTGGCCCTGGCCTTTGCGCTGAGCCTGAAGTTTCACGACAGCGCCGATGAGCTGCGCAAGCTGGCCCGCCGCCTGGTCGACAAGGTCTGCCTGGAGCACCAGCCGAACATGAAGCGCCTGGCCCGCGAGCCGGACGACGCCAAGGTGTTCGACGCGGTGCTCAAGATCATCAACCGGGTATGCGACCTGCTCGACATCGGGCCGGGCACCACCTTTGTGCGCAATGGAGGCGATGATGGCTCTGACGCAGCAGCAGCGTAATGAAAACGCTGAGAGGAAACGCATCAAGTTCGACGAGAAGGCGCTGAGACACCGAGTGCGGCCCGGCATTCACCAAGCCATGGAACGAATCAGCGAGCGCGCCAAGGGCATGCCGATCAATGAGGTGCTGCAAACGGCGATCCTCAAGATGGATGCCATGAGCGATGACGAACTCCTGAAGTTCTTGAAGATGCGCCACGAAATCCTACTCAGCGATGACGTGGTGCAGGCTTTCTACGACGCCAGCGTACGCAGCATCGTATCAGATCCGGATCAAGACGCTGACGACCAGATTCAACGCCCGTCCGCCTGACCCCACCTATTCCACCATGCCGCATCCGGCCACGGAGGGCGGCGCATGCTCGGAGCATTCAAATGCAAATTCAACGCGAAGGTAATCTCTCGTTCGGCGACGCCCGCCTGGCAATCTGGGAAGAAGGCATCTCCGCAGCTCGCGATGCCGGCGGTGTTCGCGGCGCCGACGCCTGGGAGAAACAGTTCAAGCGTGAGGTGTTCAAGCGCATCATTCAGACCCTCAATCGCCTGGGGTGGACCGTTGGCCCTGACCTCGACGCAGAGAAGAATTACAAGCGCATTGCCCACGGGATGCGGTGGTGCAGCAAGGGCGACTTGAAGGCGGATCTGCAGGTTAGCGGCAGGACGATCAAATTCGAGATGTTCCAGAACGTCAACGCTCCAGATCGCCCAGACAACGACGGGCGCTATCAGTCTGACAAAGAGTTCCACATGCCCTACGTCATGCGGCTGGAGATGGAGCGTACCCGCCGAAAAATCCGCGACTACCTGTGCGCCGTTTTCACCGACTACCGGTTCACCCCCGCTGAACCCCGGGGCATGGGCCCTGGCATCAGTACCGCCTTGGAGCGGGTTGAACGCCACCATGCGGCACACCGGAACATAGGGAGCCTGGCTGACTTCGTCACCCCGAAACACAGCTACAAGTCCAAGGACGGCGATCTTTTGCAACACGGGCAGAAGGTATGGATCTGCGACCGTAAAGGCCGTGTGCTACCTGGCACCGCCTACTACAACAGCGGCCAGATGTGGTGGGTGGTTACCTCTCGCTACAGCTACACCAACGTTTCCAACGGCGAGATCTGGACCGTCAACCCTGGCGACCTGCGTCGCAAGCGTAACGATTGGGTGCGCCGAAAACGACTGGAATCACTGATGACAGCGGCGGCGGCCCGGATGGACTTCAAGCGTGCCGAAATCCTGAAAAACATCCTTTTCCCACCGCAGGAGGCGCTCTACATGATTTGGACGGATCGTCACGGCGGGACCTACTTCGGCCCGAACTACAGCGGCTACACCAACGACACGGCACAAGTCGGCAAGTATACCCGCGCCGAACTCAAGCCCTACCTGGGCGATGCCGACGAGAAAGACCACCTCCGCGCCGTACCGGTCCGCAAAGCCGCCTGACCCTCCGGCGCTGCCCGCCAGCGCCTTCCCCTATTCAACGATAACGCCTCCCAGGCGAGGATCACCGATGCCCATCACCTACGGAAGCGTCTGCAGCGGCATTGAAGCTGCAACCGTCGCCTGGGAGCCACTCGGGTGGCAACCGTCTTGGTACGCCGAGATCGAACCATTCCCCAGCGCGGTGCTGGCCCACCACTACCCGGATACGCCGAACCTCGGAGACATGACCCGCCTGGCTGCCATGGTGCTGTCCGGCAAGATCCCGGCGCCAGAGGTGCTGGTCGGCGGCACGCCATGCTTCACCGCAGGGCACCTTGTGCTCACCGAAAACGGGTACGCGACAATTGAAACCATCAAGCCCGGCGACATGGTAATGACGCACCTTGGAAGACTTCGTCGCGTCGTACGCATTGGCGCCAAACAGGCACCGGTCGGCACCCTCAAGGCTGTAGGCCTGAGAGAGCCCCTCACCGTTACCGAAAACCACCCGTTCCTGGCGGTTAGCTGGCGAAACCAGGGAACGAAGCGCAACGGCCAGTATGCCCGCATTGAGCACTACGGAGACCCGTGCTGGGTGGAAGCAAAGGATATGCCTGGCCGTCAGTGGTGCGCACTGACTGCATACGAGCGCGTCGAATCGGCATACCGCTCCACTAAGTTTTCAGAGCGGGAAGCTATGTATGTGGCCGGCATGTACCTGGGCGACGGGCATATCCGGCGCTGGGGCGAAGCTGGTAAGAAAGCCCTGGTGCTGAGCCTAAATGAAGCGAAGCTGGAAAAGCTGAAGCAGGTCATCGGCGAGGCAGGATTCTCTGTGTCACATGAGCGCACCACCTTGCGGGTAACCATCTGTGACACGGCGCTGTGCGAGTGGCTGCACGAGCAGTTCGGCAAGCTGTCGCATCTCAAGCGCATTCCGGCATGGGCGCTCGGCCACGCGCATCGTGCCTTACTGCTGCAGGGCTATCTGGATACGGATGGAACAGCCATCCGCAGCGGTGTCAGCATCAGCACGGTTAGCCGCTCGCTGGCCTATGGGGTTGCCGACTTGCTCAATGCCGAGGGGCGTTCGGCATCCGTTGGCTTGATCCAAACCTCGGAAACCTGCGTGATCGAGGGGCGCACGGTCAATCAACGTGACTGGTACCAAGTGCGCGCTTTCGACAATGGCGCCTCACGGAAATCGCGAGTCCGCCATGGCTACCTGCTACGCACTGTTCAGTCCTATACCAATGCCGGGATCGACACGGTTTTCAATATCGAAGTCGAAGACGACAACTCCTATGTCATCAACGGCGCCGTAGTCCATAACTGCCAGGCCTTCAGCGTGGCAGGTATGCGGGAAGGCCTGGCCGATCCCCGCGGCGCCCTCACCATCAAATATGTGGAGCTGCTCGATGCAATTGACCATGTTCGAACAAAGCGCGGCCAGCCCGAGGCCACCTGTCTCTGGGAAAACGTCCCCGGCGTCCTCTCCGACAAAGGCAACGCGTTTGGCTGCTTCCTCGGCGCCCTGGTGGGCGAATCCGAAGAACTCCAACCGCCAGGGGGCAAATGGAAGGACGCTGGTTGTGTGTATGGACCCACGCGAACAGCCGCATGGCGGATTTTGGATGCCCAATATTTCGGCTTGGCCCAACGACGCCGCCGTGTGTTCGTTGTCGCAAGTGCTCGAGCAGGGTTCGATCCTCTCGAAGTACTTTTTGAGCGCGAAGGCGTGCGCCGGGATACTCCGCCGCGCCGAGGCGAGGGGCAAGACCTTGCCGGTCGAGCTCCATTCGGCCCTGCACTCCAGTGCGGCTGCGGATGGGTCTTTGGCTTAGACCTTGGCCAGTACGGATGCCCGAACTGTGAAGGCGATGAGGGGCCAGCGGTTGAGGTTCTTGCCGGCATGCCAGCGTACGGCGGCCACAGCCTCCAAGGAGATGTCAGCCAGGCTGCCACGCTGACCGCCAAGGACACCAGAATGGACATGGAAAGCGAGACCTTCTGCATTGTCCCTACGCTGGATGCCAGCTTCGGACGGCTTCAGGGTTGCAGTGGGCAGGACGCGAACCATGGCCATGGGCATCTGGCTGTACACGGCACGCAAGACCCCGATGTCCGCTACGAGCAGGCGCACACGCTCGGGCGAAACAACGGCATGGAAAACGCCGTGCTTGCCTTCGCCGAGAACAGCAGGGCCGAGGTGCGGTTGGAAGGCGGGGATGGTCAAGTAGTCGGAACACTCTCCGCCGGAGGGGGTAAGCCTGGCCAAGGCCAGCCCTGTATTGCGTTCAGCTGCAAGGACCACGGCGAGGTTGCAGGAACTCTCGGCGCCAATCACGGAAACATCAAGGCTGAGCACGCCTGGACAGGCCAATTGAAATCAATGGAGGGTGGTGTCCGCCGACTAACGCCCCGTGAGTGCGAATGGCTCCAGGGCTTTCCCGGCGACCACACCCGCATCCCCTATCGCGGCAAGCCCGCCGATGAATGCCCGGACGGGCCGCGCTACAAGGCGATAGGCAACAGCAAGGCCGTGTTCGTCGTCGGCTGGATCGGCCGGCGCATCCAACAACAACTTGAACGACTCGCTTGAGGTGTCCCATGCCCACAGAAAACCGATCCAGCAACACAGAGATGGTCAGCTTCCCTCGCGAACTGTCCGACGACCTGGCAGAGCTAATCGCTCACCGAGCACGCGTATGCGGCGGCGGCGCCTTCGAGATCTGGGAGGCAATCTGCGAAGGTTTCGCGGCGCCAGCCCCGCAGCCCCACCCCGAGCCAATAGCCTGGATGGTTGATACTGCCATCTGGTGGACCAAAGAAGAGGCTGAGCGGGATGCGGCAGAGACTGGGCTGCCGCTTGTTGGCCTGGGGCCGATGTCTGAGTCGAACAAGCCGACGATCCCGGAGGGCTACTGTCTCATGCCAAGGCGGCTCACTGCCGAGAACGGTGCCAAAGCACTGCTGCTCGGCGAGTTCAAGCTGGAGGTCACGCGCGAGTGCCCAGAATGCCTGGAACTGGACGAGCCAGCAGATGGCTGCGAGATCTGCGATGGCGAGGGTGAGTACGCACAGCGCCACATGATCCCGTGGGACATGATCAAGTTCATCTACAGCGAGGCCGTGAAGGGTCTTGCTTTCCAGCGGAACGTGACCTGCAAGCCATCATGACATTCGGAGTACATAAGTACTCCACCCGGCTGTAACCCCTCTCCCCTCTACTTTGAGGCGGCGAGACGATTGGCAGTTGGAGCACCGTCAATAGCTATCCGGCGCGCCCGTTCAACCCCCCATGCGAGCGCCCGGGTCATCGACTCACCTGGCCGAGAATCAAATGCCTCCTCATGGATGGCCATGCCGCTCAATGCGTACACGCCGATGAACATCTGGGTCGTACCAGTTCGCGACAGGCGCACCTGCACATCAATAAAGATACCGTCACTGAGCGTTTCGGCATGAGCGCGATGGTGCAACGTGTGGTCAGCCCAGCCCCAAAAAATATCACCGCGAATTCTCATGCCGCCTCCTATGACTTTAGTTGTATGCAATAGGTGAATTTTCACCATAGCGAAAGCGAAGCGGCACGCAATCGCAATGCCGCACTTTGAGAACTGAATCGGACCACCGGCCGATTTTCTTGTACCGAACCCACCCCCTTGTACAACTCACTGCCGCGATATGGCGGCCAAGGAACAACCGTGCCTGCAAAACAGTATCCGCTGGAGGTGCAAAGCGTCGGCAGCGACACCTACATCGCGATGAGCAAGGGTCACCACGACCTTGAAGCTTTCATGGCCGAAGCCGTCAAGGAATGCCCAGGCTGGTTCCTGGGTGGCCCGCAGCACAAATGGTGCAAGACGGTGCCGGACCGATCGGGCGAGTTTGCGCACCGATACGTATTCGTCGAGGAAGGCACGCCAGGCGCATGGCCGGCGACCTACTGCTGGGAGTTCGGTGAAGACTACAAGCGCTACAACGCCGAGGTGCAGCCATGAAGCTCACTGAGCGCCAGCAAGATGTACTCGAAACCCTGCGAGATATCGGCCGGGACAACGCGGCCCGTTACCGCAGCAAGACTCCCCACCTCTACCAGCAGGACTGCGAGAAGCTCCTGAAAGGTGATGAGGCGTGTGTGTTTGGCCTTGGCGGCCTGACTTGGCAGGTGGGCGGGCGACTGGGGCTTGCCGCGGCGACGGTGCTCAGCACGTTCAAAGCGCTGGAGAAGAAGGGCCTGATCATTCGCGAAACTTACAACCCGCGCTATCAGCGCCCGCTCTACTGGTGGCCCGTAGGCCTGGCCAAGGATCTGGCAGACGAGCACATGCCCAGTGTGGAGGTGGGCCAATGACCCGCCTCGCCCTCTTCCTCCTCCTGCTGGCCACCGGCGCCAGCGCAACCGAGAACGTCATCGACGTGCAGCACGACAGCCAGCGCGGCGTCACCTGCTACCTGCTGAATGGGGTCGGCATCAGCTGCATCCCCGACAGCCAACTGCAGGCCGGCAACGAGCGCCAGCTCTCCCCGCACGAAACCCAACCCGAACCTACACCCGCTCTGGCGCCTGGGCGCTGGATTGATGAGAGGTATCAGCTGTGAGCCAATCGAATGTAACCAGCACCGAGCGCGCCGTGCTTCTCACCGGCGACCGCGCCAACCGCGTCTATATCGCCGGCCCCATGACCGGGCTGCCTGAATTCAACTTCCCGGCGTTCCACGCCATGGCGGCGGCGATGCGCGCCGAGGGCTGGCACGTTGAAAACCCTGCCGAGCACGGCCACGTCGAAGGCGCCGAGTGGGCAGACTACCTTCGATTTGATATTGGCCGGCTATCGACCTGCGAAGCCATGATGCTGCTGCCAGGCTGGTCGCGGTCGCGCGGCGCTCGCCTGGAGGTGCGCATCGCCAAGGAAATCGGCATGCGCATGCTTCTTGCCGATGGTGCCGAGCCGGTCGGCATCCAGGAGGCAGCATGATCGCCCTTGCCTACATGGCCTATCTGATCTACAGGGGGCCGCGATGACCTGCATCCGCATCGAGCACGGTTTTGTCTGCCACTCGCCGTTCTACCGCCTGCCTCTGGCCGACGGCACCAGGGTGTTCATGAGCTGGCACAACTACCTCGGGCCCACCTTCTTTCGAGACCGCAATGAGCAACGCGAGATCGAGGACTGGTACGAAAACCTGCTGATCTGCGACGCCCTCGACTGGTTCATCCAGCGCGGCCACCGGGCCTAATCCACCAAATACCACTAAAGCCCGCCGACATGCGCGGGCGAGGATGAACTATGTCCGGAATAGAACAGATTATTGAGGTCATGACGGCTCCACCAGCACCAGCCGGCGAGGTTGTCACGCTCGATCGAGTCACGCTGGAAACCATCCTGGCTGAGCTAGAAGCGGCCGATCCGCTCCGCCCTCTGGTCACGGACCTGCGCGCCAAGCTGGCAGAGCCAAGGGTCGAGCTGTGGGCAATGCACTCTGTCGGTCCTGGCGAGGTATACCCGTGCTTAAACAAGGAAGACGCCGAGCGACAGGCTCAGGAGCTTCGGGACGCGGGTCATCGCTTGAAAGCCGACCGTATCGCCAAGGGCGAATGCGTGGAGATGTGGGGCGACTGGGTGGCCAACGTGATTCCTTCGCCGTGGGAGCCTGACGAGCACTTCGAGATCATGGCGGAGGAGTGGCAGAACAACCATCGGGAGTTGGCCGACTACACCGCCAAGCTGCAGGCCGAGAACGAATCGCTCCGCAAAGGACTGGGAGGGATGCTATTCGCCTTCGACGATGGTGTCGGCCGCGAGTGGTCCGCCAACCTGCTCGATTATGCGCGTGCACTTTGCCCGGCAGTTGAATTCAAGCCGTAACTCCCCCTCACCCCTGCCGCCACCGGCGGCGTGGAGATCATCCATGAACCTGATCGACTGCTACGCCACGAAGATCCTCGGCGAGCCGTATCGCAAGTTCGGCCACTGGTGGGTATCGGTGGAATACACGGCCGAGGGCTGGCCGGGCACCAAAGAAATCATGTTCCGCACCGAAGAAGCCGCCCGCGCGGCGAAGGTCGGGCACCACTTCACGGCCTGAAGGGCATGGAGAAAGACATGGCGAATGCCACAGCAGCAAAGCCCTCAAGCATTCAGCCGCGGTTCATCCGGTTCGGCGATGCGCCTGGGTATCTCGGCATGTGCCGGGATGAGTTCAACAAGACGGTCAGGCCGAACGTGCGGGAATTCCCCATCGGAAAACAGGGTGTGGCCTTTGACCGCCAGGAGCTTGATGAGTGGGCGGACGCCTACATCGAGGCCAAGGCGATTGAAAAAGCCACCGGAGAGGACAACAATCGGCCCCGCAGCGAGCGCCGAGGAGATGATACATGGCGCGAAAAACGATCACCGGCCTCTATGAGAAGGGCGGTGTCTGGCAAATCGACAAAGTCTACAAAGGGGAGCGAATTCGAGAGAGTACTGGAACTGGTGACCGGGAAGAAGCAGAGCAGTACCTGATCCACAAGCTCGAGCAGATGCGTCAACGGAAGGTGTACGGCGTTCGGCAGGTGCACACCTGGGAGGAGGCGGCAATGCGCTACCTCCTTGAGGTCAAGGACCAGCCCTCGATTCACCTGACTGCCTTGTGCATGAAGCAGCTTCACCCGTACCTGGGCCACCTGCCGCTGACGCACATCGATGACCAGGCGCTGGAGCCGTTTATCAGGGATCGGCAGACAGAAAAGGTTCTGCCGGATGGGACCATTGAAAAGGCCGTGAGCAACCGAACGATCAACATCGCCATCGAGCGCGCGGTTCGGGTTTTGACGCTCTGCGCCAGGAAGTGGCGAGACGATGATCGCCGGCCATGGCTGGACAGTGTGCCCATGCTGAGGAAGCTCGAAGAGAAGAAGTCGAGCCGTAAGCCCTACCCAATGTCATGGGAAGAGCAGTCGATCCTCTTCAACGAGTTACCGGGCCATCTGCAAACGATGGCCCTGTTCAAGGTAAACACGGGCTGCCGGGAGCAAGAGGTGTGCAAGCTGAGGTGGGATTGGGAGATATCGGTGCCGGAACTGGGAACCAGTGTTTTCCTGATCCCTGCTGACTTCGGCGGGAGACACGCCCGGTCAGGCGTAAAGAATGGCGACGAGCGCCTGGTGGTGCTGAACAACGTGGCCAAGTCGATTATTGAAAGGCAGCGCGGGATCAGCAAGGAATGGGTATTCCCATACAACGGCACCGCGATGCACCGGATGAACGACTCGGCATGGAAGAAGGCACGGGTGAGAGCGGCGAAACTCTGGCAGGAGGAAAACCTTCGCCCCGCTCACCCTGGATATGCCTCGATCAGGATTCACGACTTGAAGCACACCTTCGGTCGACGACTGCGGGCAGCAGGCGTTACTGAAGAGGATCGGAAGTCACTGCTCGGGCACAAGAACGGCAGCATCACCAGCCACTACTCCGGCGCTGAGCTGGGCAAGCTGATTGAGGCTGCGAACATGGTATCAACAACTGACTCTCGCGGGCCGGTGTTGACGATCTTGAAGAGGAAAATCGGATGAAGTCCCGAAAAACTCCCCACATGCAAAAACGACAAAGCCACCCGAAGGTGGCTAAGTCGTTGAAATATATGGTCGGGACGGAGTGATTCGAACACTCGACCCCTTGCACCCCATGCAAGTGCGCTACCGGGCTGCGCTACGCCCCGACTGGGCTTTGAAGCATGTTCTCAATCTTGCCGAGAACGCTGAAGAATTTACCCTAACCTTTTGATAAATGGAAGCTTTTTTTCAAAAAAAACCATTCACCAGCTCAAGCTCACTTCTTCAAGACAACCAGCACATCCTCCAACTCAACAATCATCTGCCGAATCAGCTGCTTGTACTGGCTCGACTCATCCTTCACCTCATCACTGGAGAGCCGTAACCGCGCCCCGCCAATGGTGAACCCCTGGTCATAAAGCAGCGCGCGAATCAGGCGGATCATCAGCACGTCTTGGCGCTGGTAATACCGCCGATTGCCCCGCCGCTTCACGGGGTTGAGCTGAGGGAACTCCTGCTCCCAATACCGCAGCACGTGTGGCTTTACGGCACACAACTCGCTGACTTCACCAATGGTGAAGTAGCGTTTGCCCGGTATGGGGGGCAGTTCGTCGTTATGGCTTGGTTCCAGCATAGGCCTCAACCCGGGCCTTCAACTTCTGCCCTGGACGAAAGGTGACGACGCGCCGTGCGGTGATCGGGATCTCTTCCCCTGTTTTGGGGTTGCGGCCCGGCCGCTGGCGTTTGTCGCGAAGGTCGAAGTTGCCGAAACCGGACAACTTGACCTGCTCGTTCTCTTCAAGTGCGTGCCGAATTTCTTCAAAAAACAGCTCGACCAACTCCTTGGCCTCACGCTTGTTAAGCCCCAGCTCCTCGTACAGCCTTTCGGCCATCTCAGCTTTCGTCAGAGCACCCATGCCGTTATTTCCTTAACGTGGTGTTCAACCTTTGTTCAAGCGAGGTGAGGATGTTTTGCAGGGTAGTGTTCACCTCATCGTCGTTAAGAGTGCGCGATGGATGCTGCCAGGTCAAGCCGACGGCCAGGCTTTTTCTATCAGGATCAATACCTTTACCCTGGTAGACGTCAAACAGCCTGAGGTCTGTAAGCCATTCGCCTGCATTGTCACGAATTACTTCAAGCACGGCGCTGGCGGCCACGTCACGGCCGGCGATCAGGGCCAGGTCACGACGGGTTTCCGGGAACTTGGAGAGTTCGCTGAATTTCGGCAGGCGGCCTTCGACCACATCACCCAATACCAGCTCGAAGACGAACACCGGGCGGTCCAGGCCCAGGGCCTTGGTAACTTCCGGGTGCAGGGCGCCGAGGTAGCCGACTTCCTTGCCGTCGCGCTGGATGACAGCGGTCTGGCCTGGGTGCAGGGCGGGGTGTTTGCCGGCGGCGAAGGTGAAGTCGCTCAGGGCGCCCGAGTAGCCCAGCAGGGCTTCGACGTCTGCTTTTACATCGAAGAAGTCGATGCTGTCACGGCCGTTGGCCCAGCCTTCTGGCAGGCGGCTACCGGTGACAACGCCGGCGATCATGGGCTGCTGCTCCAGGTCACCCAGCTGGCCGACGAAGCGCAGGCCGCTTTCGAACAGGCGCACGCGGTCTTGCTGGCGGTTGAGGTTGTGCTGCATGGCTTTGACCAAGCCCGGCCACAGCGAGGCGCGCATGGCGGCCATGTCGCTGGAGATGGGGTTGGCCAGCAGCAGCGGCTCTACGCCTGGGGTGAACAGCTCGAACAGCTTCGGGTCGATGAAGCTGTAGGTGATGGCTTCCTGGTAGCCGCGGGCGACCAGCAGGCGGCGCAGGTTGGGCAGCTCACCGCGGGTTTCCGGGTTGGCCTTGGGCGCCAGGCGCGCTTGCGGGTAACGCACAGGCAGGCTGTTGTAGCCGTACAGGCGGGCTAGCTCTTCGATCAGGTCGACTTCCAGGCTGATGTCGAAGCGGTGGCTTGGCACCTTGACGGTCCACTCCCCTGCCCCGTTGGCCGTGGTGGTCAGCTCCAGGGCGTTGAGCATCTGCTCGACCTGGGCGGCCTGCAGCTCCATGCCGAGCATCTGGGTGATGCGTTCGGCGCGCAGGGTCACCGGGGCGACTTGCGGCAGGTGCTGTTCGCTGACGGCTTCGATGATTGGGCCGGCTTCGCCGCCGACAATCTCCAGCACCAGTGCGGTAGCGCGCTCCATGGCTTCGCGGGCCAGTTGCGAGTCGACGCCGCGCTCGTAGCGGTGCGAGGCGTCGGTGTGCAGGCCGTAGGAACGGGCCTTGCCGGCGACGGCGATCGGCTCGAAGAAGGCGCTTTCGAGGAACAGGTCGCGGGTTTTTTCGGTGTTGACGCCGCTGTGCTCGCCACCCATCACGCCGGCAATGGCCAGGGCGCGGGTGTGGTCGGCGATGACCAGGGTGTCGGCGCGCAGGGCGACTTCCTGGCCGTCGAGCAGCACCAGCTTCTCGCCCTCTTCGGCCATGCGTACGCGGATGCCGCCGTTGATTTCGGCGAGGTCGAAGGCGTGCATCGGCTGGCCGAGTTCGAGCATCACGTAGTTGGTGATGTCGACGGCGGCGTCGATGCTGCGCACGTCGCTGCGGCGCAGGCGTTCAACCATCCACAGCGGGGTGGGCTTGCTGAGGTCGACGTTGCGGATGACGCGGCCCAGGTAGCGTGGGCACACGGCCGGGGCGCTGACTTCGACCGGGCGCACTTCGTCGTGGGCAGCCGGTACGGCCGGCACCACCGGGCGGGTGACCGGGACGTTGTACAGGGCGCTGACGTCGCGGGCCAGGCCCGCCAGCGACAGGCAGTCACCGCGGTTGGGGGTCAGGCCGATTTCGATGCTGGCGTCGTCCAGGTTCAGGTACTGGCGAATGTCTTCGCCTACCGGGGCGTCGGCATCCAGTTCGAGCAGGCCGTCGTTTTCTTCGCTGATCTGCAGCTCTGCTGCCGAGCACAGCATGCCGAACGACTCGACGCCGCGCAGCTTGGCCTTCTTGATCTTGAAGTCGCCCGGCAGTTCGGCGCCGATCATGGCGAACGGGATTTTGATGCCCTGGCGCGCATTGGGGGCGCCGCAGACGACCTGGAAGGTTTCCTGGCCGTTGCTGACCTGGCAGACGCGCAGTTTGTCGGCGTCAGGGTGTTGTTCGGTGGCGAGGATTTCGCCCACGACGATGCCGCTGAACTGGCCGGCAGCGGGGGTTACGCTGTCGACTTCAAGGCCGGCCATGGAAAGGCGGGCGACCAGTTCGTCACGGGAGACTTGCGGGTTTACCCAACCGCGCAGCCACTGTTCACTGAATTTCATGCTGTTCTCCTGAAAGTTGCGTCGATTGGGCCTAGCGGAATTGGGCTAAGAACCGCAGGTCGTTGTCGAAGAACAGACGCAAATCGTTGACGCCGTAGCGCAGCATGGCCAGGCGCTCGGCGCCCATGCCGAAGGCGAAGCCCTGGAATTCTTCAGGGTCGATGCCGGACATGCGCAGTACGTCCGGGTGCACCATGCCGCAGCCCAGCACTTCCAGCCAGCCGGTTTGCTTGCACACGCGGCAGCCTTGGCCGGAACACATCACGCACTGGATATCGACTTCGGCGGACGGCTCGGTGAAGGGGAAGAACGACGGGCGGAAGCGCACGGCCAGTTCTTTTTCGAAGAACACGCGCAGGAACTCTTCGATGGTGCCCTTGAGGTCGGCAAAGTTGATGTCGCGATCGATCAGCAGGCCTTCGACCTGGTGGAACATCGGCGAGTGGGTGATATCCGAGTCGCAGCGGTAAACGCGGCCCGGGCACACAATGCGGATTGGCGGCTGGGTGGACTCCATGGTCCGCACCTGCACCGGCGAGGTGTGGGTGCGCAGCAGCATGTTGGCATTGAAGTAGAAGGTGTCGTGCATCGCCCGGGCCGGGTGGTGGCCGGGGATGTTGAGCGCTTCGAAGTTGTGGTAGTCGTCTTCGACCTCAGGGCCTTCGGCGATGCCGTAGCCGATGTGGGTGAAGAACTGCTCGATGCGTTCGAGGGTACGGGTGATCGGGTGCAGGCCACCGGTGGCCTGGCCACGGCCTGGCAGGGTCACATCAATGCATTCGGCAGCCAGGCGAGCGCTGAGCTCGGCCTCTTCAAAGGCTGCCTTGCGTGCGTTGAGCACTTCGGTGACGCGCTCTTTGGCGTCATTGATCAGCGCGCCGACTTTCGGGCGCTCTTCGGCTGGCAGGTTGCCCAGGGTCTTCATCACCTGGGTCAGTTCGCCTTTTTTGCCAAGATACTGAACCCGGATCTGTTCCAGGGCATTGATGTCTTCAGCGCGCTCCACGGCCTCAAGGGCTTGGGAGACCAGCGCGTCCAGGTTTTCCATGTACAGACTCCAGATACGAAAATAGGGGAAGAGCTTTGAAGGCTCTTCCCCTATCGATGACGTTTTACACCCGACAGCGCAGAACGCTGCCGGATGATTGTCGTGGGTACTTAAGCCAGAACGGCTTTAGCTTTCTCGACAATTGCAGCAAACGCCGCTTTTTCGTTCACTGCCAGGTCAGCCAGAACCTTACGGTCGATTTCGATCGACGCCTTTTTCAGGCCAGCAATCAGACGGCTGTAAGACAGACCGTTGGTGCGGGCACCGGCGTTGATACGAGCGATCCACAGTGCGCGGAACTGACGCTTCTTCTGGCGACGGTCGCGGTAGGCGTATTGGCCTGCCTTGATGACTGCCTGCTTGGCTACGCGGAATACGCGCGAGCGTGCACCGTAGTAACCTTTAGCCAGCTTCAGAATTTTTTTGTGACGCTTACGAGCGATAACGCCGCGCTTTACACGAGCCATGAGTAACTTCCTCTATCTTTGACCAGAATTAACGAACGCGCAGCATGCGCGCGACTTTCGCGACGTCAGACGGGTGCAGCAAGCTGCTACCACGCAGTTGACGCTTACGCTTGGTCGACATTTTGGTCAGGATGTGGCTCTTGAAAGCGTGCTTGTGCTTGAAGCCGGTAGCGGTCTTCAGGAAGCGCTTTGCAGCACCGCTCTTGGTTTTCATTTTTGGCATGTTGGAACTCCGCATTCGATAAAATTACACATAATCATCAGGCCTGCCGTGCCCGGGAGATTACTTCTTTTTCTTGGGGGCGATGACCATCATAAGCTGGCGTCCTTCCATCTTCGGATGCTGCTCAACGGTGCCGTATTCGGCGAGGTCAGCTTCAACCCGCTTCAACAGCTCCATGCCCAGCTCCTGGTGGGCCATCTCACGACCACGGAATCTCAGAGAGATCTTGGCCTTGTCCCCATCGGTAAGGAAACGTACCAGGTTGCGTAGTTTTACCTGGTAATCCCCATCCTCCGTCCCTGGACGAAACTTGATTTCTTTGATCTGGATCTGCTTCTGGTTTTTCTTGGCTTCGTTAGCCTGCTTCTTCTTTTCGAAGAGGTGCTTGCCGTAGTCCATGACCTTGCAGACAGGCGGTAACGCGTCTGCAGAGATTTCAACCAGGTCCAGCTTCGCTTCATCAGCGATACGCAGCGCTTCATCAATCGAGACGATGCCAACCTGCTCGCCGTCTGCGCCAATTAACCGAACCTCGCGGGCCGAGATATTCTCGTTGATCGGGGCCTTCGGTGCAGCACGTTTATCGTTTCTCATTTCACGCTTAATAGTCATTACTCCGATTCTTGGCGACCACGCCGGGAAACCGCATGTGTCAGAAGCTCAACGAACTGGGCGACGGGCATGGAGCCCAGGTCTGCACCTTCGCGAGTACGCACAGCGACGGTTTGCGTTTCGACTTCGCGGTCCCCTATAACCAAAAGGTACGGGACCTTGAGCAAAGTATGCTCGCGGATTTTAAAGCCGATCTTCTCATTTCTCAAGTCCGACTTGGCACGGAAACCGCTACCGTTCAGAGATTTCTCAACCTGAAGGGCGAAATCGGCCTGTTTGTCGGTGATGTTCATGATCACGGCCTGGGTCGGTGCCAGCCACGCCGGGAACACGCCGGCATAGTGCTCGATGAGCATGCCGATGAAGCGTTCGAACGAGCCGAGGATGGCGCGGTGCAGCATCACCGGGCGCTTGCGCGCGTTGTCTTCGGCGATGTAGCTGGCGTCCAGGCGCTCTGGCAGGTTCGGATCGTACTGCAGGGTACCACACTGCCAGTTACGGCCCAGGCAGTCGCGCAGGGTGAATTCGATTTTAGGGCCGTAGAAGGCACCTTCACCTGGCTGGTATTCCCATTCCAGGCCGGATTCGTTCAGGGCGTCGGCCAGTGCACCTTCGGCGCGGTCCCACAGCTCTTCGGAACCCACGCGCTTGGCGGGGCGGGTGGAGAGCTTCATGGCGACGTCGGTGAAACCGAAGTCCTTGTACACGTCCAGGGTCAGCTTGATGAAGTCGGCGGCTTCTTTCTTCACCTGGTCTTCGGTGCAGAAGATGTGCGCGTCGTCCTGCACGAAGCCACGTACGCGCATGATGCCGTGCAGGGCGCCGGACGGCTCGTTACGGTGGCAGGCACCGAATTCGGCCAGGCGTAGCGGCAGGTCCCGGTACGACTTAAGGCCCTGGTTGAACACCTGCACGTGGCACGGGCAGTTCATCGGCTTGACCGCGTAATCACGGCTTTCCGACGAAGTGGTGAACATGTTTTCGGCGTAGTTGGACCAGTGGCCGGAACGCTCCCAGAGGATGCGGTCGACGACTTGCGGGGTCTTGATTTCCGAGTAGCCGTTTTCGCGCTGGACCTGGCGCATGTACTGCTCGAGCACCTGGTAGACGGTCCAGCCGTTGGCGTGCCAGAACACCATGCCCGGCGCTTCTTCCTGCAGGTGGAACAGGTCGAGCTGCTTGCCGATCTTGCGGTGGTCGCGTTTTTCGGCTTCTTCGATGCGCTGGATGTAGGCAGCCAGCTGCTTCTTGTCAGCCCAGGCGGTACCGTACACGCGCTGCAGCTGCTCGTTCTTGGCATCGCCACGCCAGTAGGCGCCGGACAGCTTGGTCAGCTTGAATGCCTTGAGGAAACGGGTGTTCGGCACGTGCGGGCCACGGCACATGTCGACGTATTCTTCGTGGTAGTACAGGCCCATGGCCTGCTCGTCGGGCATGTCCTCGACCAGGCGCAGCTTGTAGTCTTCGCCACGGGCCTTGAACACGTCGATGACTTCGGCGCGCGGGGTCATCTTCTTGATGACGTCGTAGTCTTTTTCGATCAGCTGCTGCATGCGCTTTTCGATGGCGACCAAGTCTTCAGGGGTGAAGGGGCGCTCGTAGGCGATGTCGTAATAGAAGCCTTCGTCGATGACCGGGCCGATGACCATCTTGGCGGTCGGGTACAGCTGTTTCACTGCGTGGCCTACAAGGTGGGCGCACGAGTGACGGATGATCTCCAGTCCCTCTTCATCTTTAGGGGTGATGATCTGCAGGGTGGCGTCGTGGGTGATCAGCTCGCAGGCGTCGACCAGCTTGCCGTCGACTTTGCCGGCAACGGTGGCCTTGGCCAGGCCGGCACCGATCGAAGCGGCGACATCGGCTACGGATACCGCGTGATCGAACGCGCGTTGACTGCCATCGGGAAGAGTAATAGTGGGCATGGCGCCTCCTCTCCTAGTGGTGACCCCTACCAAAGGTCACATGGGTTGGGATGAGCCAGTACAAGATCCGACCTGCCTTCCTTGAAGGAAGCCTGCCTCACAGTGGCAGGAGCCTTTCGGCTTGCCAGGGGGACCTGAGTGACTGGAAAGTAAAAAGATAGTTGCACGCTGCACGTGTGCAGGTGCAAGCCGGGCATGCTAGCACGGGGGTTGCATGGCAGCGCAGAAATATTTGGAAATTACGCGGTAGCGGTGAACTTACACGGAAAATTTCCTATCAGACTTTGGGAAGCAACCTACTCTTGATGAGACCTTAACCCAAGGAGTGTCTGGTTATGCGAGTTCCGTCTCTTCTGGCCCTGGCGGCCGCTGGCGCCCTGCTGCTGCCCATGGCAGCCACCGCTGGCAACTTCCCTGCCGGCAAGGAGGGTGCCTACATGGCGCAATGCAAACAGGTGGCGCAAGGTCAAGGTGTCGACGCTGCAACTGCAGACAAGCATTGTTCGTGCGGCGCGCAAGCCATCAAAGATAATTTCACTGATAAGGAGATCGAAGACCTGGACAGCAATGACGGCGTTGACGCCAAGCTGATGCAGAAGGCACAGACCGTCGTGCAAGCGGCCTGCAAGCCGAAATGAGCCATGCGCAGAGGGCTTTCCGGGCTTTATTTGCCCTGGATCAGCATCCTGCGAAGGTAAAAGACGCTACAGGCGCAGAATTAGACTATTATGGTGTCCGTGCTCCGTAGCCTCGGCCACATTGCACCACTGAAAATTAAATGTTCTGGAGATTCACCCATGTCCAATCGCCAACAAGGCACCGTCAAATGGTTCAATGATGAGAAAGGCTACGGCTTCATCACCCCAGCAGGCGGCGGCGACGACCTGTTCGTTCACTTCAAAGCCATCGAATCCGACGGCTTCAAGAGCCTGAAAGAAGGCCAGACTGTTTCCTTCGTTGCCGAAAAAGGCCAGAAGGGTATGCAGGCTGCGCAGGTTCGTCCGGAGTAATTCGGATAGCTGTAAAAAAACCCGCCCTTGTGGCGGGTTTTTTTATGGGCGTTTGCCAGGGCAGCACACGCCTGCACCTCGTAGGGGCTGCATCAACCGCAGTTGACGCGGGTCACCTTGCCCTGCTCGTCCACATTCAGGTTGAGGCGCTCGGAGCGGTACTCCAGGGTCACCATGTCATGTGGCTTGAGAATACGGGCAATCTGTGAGCCACTGGCCTTGCGCGCCTGCTCGAGCAGGTCGGCACTGCCTTGCTTGCCAATGGCGAAATCGGCACCGCTTGCCTCGCAGCGGCCGTCGTTGCCTGCAGCTGCAGCCGGGGCGCTGCCGCCGCCAGAGCTGCCACCAGTGCTGCAACCAGCCAGCACAGCAGCGACCAGCAAGGTTGCCAGGGAAGCACGGGTACGGAACATGAATCCTCCTAAATAGATCTGGGAACTGCCTGTTCCGACAGTTCCACCCTGAATTCGTTGCAAAACCGCACAAGTCTGCCCGAACTCACCGCGCATGGCGAAAGGCAATCGTGACCGGATTTTGCACCACGCAGTTGGTTTGCTTGGGCAGGCTTTTTATTCTTAAGTCGAAGAGCCATTGACGCAAAGTGATGATTTACTTTAAGAAGTGCAGGCACAGTGCCTGCTGCGAACACCAGGGTCAGGTGTTCGCCCCTCCGCTACAGGCCTAAACGAGAGCCTTTCATGAGCCACCACAGCATCGACGCCGACATCAAGGTCAAATGGGCGGAGGGCCAGAGCGCCTACAGCCCCAGCACGCCAGAAGAGCTGGTATTGATCGCCCTGGACCTGCTTGTGCGCGACCTGGGCAGCGAGGCGGCGCGCAACTTCATCGACCAGGTGTTCGAGCGCTACGCACCGCACGCCGCTATTGCAATCGAGCCAGGCGCGCGCTGAGCAGGTCGAAAAAGCCCTGGGCATCGCCCTCGCCCACCCACATCACGTTGGCCGGCTGCTTGAGCACGCCGTACCAGTCGGCGACGGTCTGGCCGAAGGTCGGGCCCTCGCGGCTGTCGACGCTCATGTGGATGCGCCGCCCGCCGAACAACTCGGGCTTGAGCAGATAAGCAATGACACTGGCGTCATGCACCGGGCCGCCGGGCATGCCGTACAAGTCCATGTCGTGCTTGATGTACGCATTGAGGATGTCCACCACGCGCTTGCTGGCCTGGTTGTTCACGGCTGCCAGCTGCTTGAGGCGGGCGTCACTGGTGAGCAGTTTGTGGGTGACGTCCAGTGGCAGGTAGGTCAGCGGCACGCCACTGGCCAGCACCACCTCGGCGGCGTGCGGGTCGGCGTAGAGGTTGAATTCTGCCGCCGGGGTGATGTTGCCGCCGTTGAAGTGGGCGCCGCCCATCACCACCACCTCTTTGATGCCTTTGGCGATGTCCGGGCGCAGGATCAGTGCCAGGGCCAGGTTGGTCTGTGGGCCGAGCATGGCCACGGTAATGCTGCGGGGTTCGGCAGCACTGAGCGTATCGACCAGGTACTGCACGGCATTGCCCGGGGCCAGGGGCTTTTTCGGTTCATGCACCGGGACACCGGTCAGGCCTTCTTCACCATGCACTTCGGCAGCGTAGATCGGCGTGCGCACCAGCGGGCGCCCTGCCCCGGCGTACACCGGGATGTCTTCGCGGCCGGCCCACTCGCGGGCCAGGCGGGCGTTGCGCGAGGTTTTGTCGAGGCGCACGTTGCCGGCGACGGTGGTGATGGCGCGGATATTGAGCTCGTCCGGCGAGGCCATGGCCAGGAACAGTGCGACCACATCGTCGGCGCCGGGGTCGGTGTCGATGATCAGGTCGCGGGGTGCGGCCTGGAGCGTGGTGGTGGCGGCTGCGGCCATGAGGGCGAGTCCTTGTAGCAGAGGTTTGAGCATGGGGCACTCCTGTTGCCTTGGTGGTGAAGCGGTCGGGGCCGCTTGGCGGCCCATCGCCGGCAAGCCGCCCCCCACAGACTGGGCTGGGAACTAGAAGGTTACGCCAGCTATGAGGGCGATGTTGCTGTAGGGCTGGCACTCGCCGGTACGCACCACGGCGCGCGCACTGCGCGACAACACCTTGAATTGCTCATGGCTCAGCCATTCACGCTTGCCGAGCTTGCCGCGCAGACGCTCGATCTCGACCAGGCCGGGCGGCACGACCTTCTGCATCTCTTCGGCCAGCACATGGCGCTCCACCTGCATCTCGCTGAGCACAGCGCGCAGCACGCTGGCGAAGTCGGGAATGCCCGGCGTCAAGGCCAGGTCAATCAGTTCGACCCCCGGCGGCACGGGCAACCCGGCATCGCCGATCACCAGGATGTCGCCGTGGCCCAGCCCGGCAATGGTGCGCGACAGGGCAATATTGAGCAGCGCGGTCTTTTTCATGGGGCCAGCTCCGCCAAGGTCGGGATCGAAGGCTGTGCACCGGCGCGAGTGACGGACAGCGCCGCAGCGCGTTGACCGAAGGTGATCGCTTCACACTCCTCCAGGCCGCGCACCAGCGCGGCTGCAAAACCGCCGACAAAGGTGTCGCCCGCTGCCGTGGTGTCCAGCGCTTTGACCTGCGGCGCCGGGAAGTGCCGGCTGCCATCTCGGCTGACGAACACCGCGCCCTGCGCACCAAGGGTGACGATGACCTTGCCGGCGCCCAGTTGCAGCAGGCGCTCGCCGGCACGGCGGGCGCTGGCCTGGTCGTTGACCGGCTCACCGGCCAGCGCCTCGGCCTCGCTTTCATTGGGGATGAGGTAATCGATATGGGCGAACCACTGCGCGGGCAACGGGCCGGTGGCCGGGGCCGGGTTGAGGATCACCGTCTTGCCCAGCTCACGGCCCCTGGCCAGGGCCCAGGCCACGGTGTCGGCAGGCACTTCGAGCTGGCAGATGATCACCTCGGCAGCCTGCAGCAGCGCGTCGAAACGCTGCACGCTTGCCGGGGTAAGCTGGCCGTTGCCGCCGGGGATGATGACGATGCAGTTCTGGCTGGCGGCATCCACGGTAATCAGCGCCACGCCACTGGAGACGCCTGGGCACTCGCTCACCGCCTGGCAATCGATACCCTCCACTTCCAGGGCCTGGCGCAGCTGCTGGCCGTAGGCGTCAGCGCCGACGTTGCCGACCATGGCCACGCTTGCGCCCAGGCGTGCTGCGGCCACCGCCTGGTTGGCGCCCTTGCCCCCCGGCACGGTGAAAAAGCTTTCGCCGGCCAATGTTTCGCCTACACGTGGCAGCCGCTCGGCGCGGGCCACCAGGTCCATGTTGAGGCTACCGACCACCACTACCTTGGCACTCATGGGCATTCCTTAGCGGTAATCATTGAACAGGTCCGGGCGCGGCCCGGTGGACTCGCGCAGCACGATGCGCGGGGCGACGATGCGTTGCTCTGCGCCATCGCGGCGGGGCGTAGCGATACGTGACAGCAACAGCGCCGCTGCACTTTCGCCGAGCTCGCGGATCGACTGGCCGACGGTGGTCAGCGGTGGGTACACGTAGCGGCTCAGCTCGATGTCGTCGAAGCCGATCACCGACAGCTCGCCCGGCACGTGGATGTTGCGCTCGGCAGCCGCACGCAGCACGCCGAAGCCGATCATGTCGTTGCCGGCGAAAATCGCCGTGGGCCGCTGGCCGTCGAGCAGTTGCGCGGCCGCCGCATGGCCGCCTGGGCTGGTGAAGTCGCATTGCAGGATGTGCGCCCCCTGCACGGCTACCTGCGCCTCGGCCATGGCGCGGTGGAAGCCGGCCAGGCGCAGCTGGCTGACCCCGGTCGCAGTCGGGCCGCCGATATAGGCGATGTCGCGATGGCCAAGCTCCAGCAGGTGCTGGGTGGCCAGGTACGCGCCCTGCTCGTGGTCGATGCGCACCAGGTCGGCGTCCACGCCTTCCAGTGCTCGGTCGACAATGACCATCGGCGTGCGCACGCAGGCCAGGCTCTGCAGCAGGTCGCTGTCCTCGCCCACCGACGCCACCACCAGGCCGTCGATGCGTTTTTCCAGCAGCACGCGCAGGTAGCTGCGTTGCTTCTGCGGGTTGTCATCGGAGTTGCACAGGATCACGCAATAGCCGTTGCGCTCGCAGGCATCTTCAATGCCGCGCGCCAGCTCGGCGAAGTAAGGGTTGACGCTGTTGGGCACCAGCAACCCGATGGTAGCCGTCGTGCGCGCCTTGAGCGAACGCGCCACGGCGCTGGGCACGTAGTCGAGCTCGACGATGGCCGCTTCGACCTTCAGCCGCACCTGTTCGCTGACCGGGCGGGTCTTGTTCAGCACATGGGACACTGTGGTGTAGGAAATGCCCGCGAGTGCCGCGACGTCTTTGATGGTTGCCATGTTTTCAGTTCCGCCGGCCTGCTCGCCGGCTACGGTAGGTGTCGAGCACCACGGCGATGACGATGACCGCCCCGGTGATGATGCGTTTGGTGGGTTCTGAGGCGCCGATCTGTGCAAGGCCTGCGGCCAGCACCGAGATGATCAACACACCGAAGAAAGTACTGATGACCGAGCCGCGCCCACCCATCAGGCTGGTGCCGCCGATCACCACGGCGGCGATCACCTGCAGCTCCAGGCCGGCGCCGGCATTGGGGTCGGCGGCTTCCAGGCGGGAAATCTGGAACAGCGCGGCCAAGCCTGCCAGCAGGCCCATCAGGGCAAACACCAGCACCTTGTAGGGGCGCGGGTCGATGCCGGCCAGGCGCACGGCCTCTTCGTTGGTGCCGATGCCGATCAGGTGGCGGCCGAACACGGTGCGGGTCAGCACCAGCTGGGCGAGGATGATCACCAGCAAGGCAATGATGAAGGCCGGCGAGATACCGTAGGCGATCGGGTTGGAGAACCAGGCGTAGGCATCGCCGATGTAGGCGGTGCGCGAGTCGGTGAACTGGTAGGCCAAGCCGCGGGCCATTTCCAGCACGCCCAGCGAGACGATGAACGACGGGATGCGCCAGGCCACCGTGACTGCACCGGTGATGCTGCCGGCAAGTGCGGCGACAGCCATGCCGAGCAAGGCGGCCGGCAGCACGCTCCAACCCCAGCCGAGGATGGCCACGCTGACTGCCGATGCCGCCAGCGCCAGCACCGACCCCACAGACAGGTCGATGCCGCCGATGATCAGCACGAAGGTCATGCCCACGGCCAGCACCATCAGGTCGGGGATCTGGTTGGCGAGGGTGCTGAAGGTGGCGTACGACCAGAAGTGGCTGCTGAGCAACGAGAACAGCACGATCATGGCCAGCAAGGCGCCCGCAAGACCCAGGTAGGTGCCGAGGCCGAAGTAGGTGCCGCTGCGGCGCGCGGGGGTGCCGGCCTGTGTGTCGAGAGGTGTGGTTTTCATGCATCCATCCTGGGCGCTGCGTCGTGCAGCAGGGCGTCACGTTTCTGGTAGCCGGCGAAAGCGGCGGCAAGGAGCTGGTCCTGGCTCCAGTGGTCGCGCTCGAAGGTGTCGATCAGGCGGCCGGCCGACAGCACGGCGATACGGTCGCAGATCAGCATCAGCTCGCGCAGGTCGCTGGACACCACCACCAGGGCCTTGCCCTGGCGCGCCAGCTCGGCCAGCAGGCCATAGATGTCGAACTTGGCGCCCACGTCGATGCCGCGGGTGGGTTCGTCGAACAGCAGCACCTGGCAGTCACGCTCCAGCCAGCGGCCGATCACCACCTTTTGCTGGTTGCCACCGGACAGCTCGCCGACCGCCTGGGCGGCATTGGCACTGCGGATGCGCATGGCATTGATCTGGCGTTCGGCCAGGGCCTTTTCGGCGTCGCCGTCGACCACCCCGGCGCGGGACAGCGCGGCGAGGTTGCCCAAGGCAATGTTGGCGCTGATCGATTGCGTCAGCAGCAGGCCTTCGCCCTTGCGGTCTTCGGTGATCAGGGCGATACCGGCCTTGACCGCCGCCTTGGGCGAGTCGATGGTCACCGCCTTGAGTGGCTGGCCGATTTCGATGCTGCCGCTGTCGGCGCGGTCGGCGCCGAAGATCAGCCGCAGCAGCTCGGTGCGCCCGGCACCAATCAGCCCGGAGATACCGAAGATCTCCCCTGCCCTGACCTGCAGCGACACGTTACGCACCTTGTCACCGCGGCACAGCCGGTCGACCTTGAGCAACGGCGCGCCGATCTGCCGGCGGCCCAGGTCGATGTGTTCGCCCAGCTCGCGACCGACCATCAGGTTGACCAGTTCGGCGCTGCTATAGCGCTGGATCGGCTCGTCGCACACCAGCTTGCCGTCGCGCAGCACCACGATGCGCTGCGCCACACGCTGGAGTTCTTCAAGGCGGTGGGAGATGTAGACGATGGCCACGCCGCGCTGGCGCAGGCGCTCGATCTGGGTGAACAGCAGCTCCACCTCGCGGGCGGTGAGCATGGCGGTGGGTTCGTCGAAGATCAGCACATGGCAGTCGCCGATCAGGTTGCGGGCGATCTCCACCATCTGCTGGTGGCCGATGCCCAGTTCGCCCACCGGGGTGTCCGGGTCGATGGCGTCCAGGCCAACCTGTGCCATGGCGGCCGTGGCCAGTTGGCGCAGGCGCTTCTGGCTGATCCAGCCGAAGCGGCTGGGCAGGTTGTCGAGGAACAGGTTTTCGGCCACGGTCAGGGTCGGCAGCAGGTTGAGCTCCTGCATGACCATGCGCACGCCAAGGCGCTCGGCGGCGCTACGGCTGCCAGGCGCATAGGCCTGGCCGCGGAAAGTCATGTGCCCGGTGGTGGGCGTTTCCAGGCCGCTGATGAGCTTGGACAGGGTGCTCTTGCCAGCGCCGTTCTCGCCGGTCAGGGCCAGCACTTCGCCGGCGCGCAGGGCCAGGCTGACGTCGCCCAGCACCGGTTGCGCGTAGCTCTTGCCCAAGCCGCTGGCAGCGAGCAGCACTTCATTGGCCGTTACAGGCATGGCCATGTCTCCTGGCCGTCAAGGCTTGGTGATGAGTTCGACCGGGGTCTGGATGACGTTGTCGGCGTCCACGTTCGGCTTCTGGCCCTGGAGCATCTGCAATGCCGCCTGAATGCCGTACACCGCCTGCTGGCTGGCCGCCTGGTCGAGGGTGGCAAGCACGCGGCCATCCTTGAGCATGGGCTTGATGGCGTTGATGTTGTCGTAGCCCACCACTTGCACCTGGCCGGTCTTGCCGGCGGCGCGCACGGCCGAGACAGCGCCCAGGGCCATGCTGTCGTTACCGGCCAGCAGCGCCTTGAGGTCGGGGTATTCGTTGAGCATCGCGGCGGCGACAGCGTTGCCTTTGTCGATTTCCCAGTTGCCCGATTGCACCGAGACGATCTTCATCTGCGCCGCCTCCATGGCGTCCTTGAAGCCGGCGGTGCGCTGCTGGGCATTGGTGGTGGTCGGCACGCCTTCGATGATGCCGACCTGGTCACCGGCCTTGAGCTTTTCCTTGGCCAGGTAGTCACCCACCAGACGGGCGCCCTTGCGGTTGTCGGGGCCGACAAAGGGGACGCTGAGGTTCTTGCTCTTGAGTACGTCGGGGTCCAGACGGTTGTCGATGTTGACCACCGTGATGCCGGCGTCCATGGCCTTCTTGATCACTGGCACCAGGGCTTTGGAGTCGGCCGGTGCGATGACCAGCGCCTTGGCACCGGTGGCGATCATCTGCTCGACGATGCGGATCTGGTTGCCGGTGTCGGTCTCGTCCTTGATGCCATTGGCCACCAGGTCGAATTCGTTGGCGTGGTCTTTCTGGTAGGCCTTGGCGCCGTCTTCCATGGTGCGGAAGAATTCGTTGGCCAGCGACTTCATCACCAGGGCGACCTTGGGTTTGTCTTCGGCATGGGCAGCGGACAGAGGCAGGGCAAGCGACAGCGATGAAATGACGGCGAGCGCCAGCAGACGACCGGGGAACGGCAGTTTCATGGGAGATGACTCCGAATCTTGTGGTTTTTATCGGATCGCAAACGTTTGCGTTGGCTAACTATGGAAACAGGATGAGGTTTTGTCAAATCCGTTTCGCTGCCGGGGGCTGCGTTGCTTCTGGCGCAGATTATCTTGGATTCTTCCGAAAAACCGAACAGGTTTTCCTATGTTTGTTCGGATTGCCGAATTCGAGGGGCCGCCTGCGCGCTCTTCAGGTCAAGCCCGGCCCACAGCCACAGCGGCATACAGGAAATTACAGCGCCCTACCAAGGATGGTATGAAAACTGCCTTGCACCCTGTGCGACACAGCAAAATCTCCTTTAGGAAGAGAGAACAATAATATGAATGCTGCACTGAAGACCTTCGCACCCAGCGCCCTGGCGTTGCTGCTTATCCTGCCAACCGCTGCTTCGGCGAAAGAAGCCCAAACCCAACAGAAGCTGGCCAACGTGGTCATCCTCGCAACCGGCGGCACCATTGCCGGCGCCGGTGCAAGTGCTGCCAACAGTGCCACGTACCAAGCGGCCAAGCTGGGCATCGACAAGTTGATCGCCGGCGTGCCGGAGCTTGCCGGCATTGCCAACGTGCGCGGCGAGCAAGTGATGCAGATCGCCTCCGAAAGCATCAGCCAGAAACATAGGTTTATCCCCCCCGGACAGACATCTCTGTAACCCTTTGCGCATCAGCGTTCCAGCAAAATCTGATGATGTCCGTACTCCACCTCCTGGCCGTTGTCATTCACAACTGAGTCCAGGTCTACGGCAGATCACATGGCCAGCCCTCTAGCAATTGCAGAGCCGTCAAGCAGCCTCAGATTCTTTGAAATCGTGGGACACATCTCAAATCAGGCATCATCACACGCGGCCCAGCCACTCCAGCTACGCTCAATCCCAACCGCAGAGACTCGGGACCAAAAAATGTAGCCTGCTCAAACGGTCGGCGACTTCAGTTCTTAGTAAGCCTGAGCAGCCACTGAACCGCTTTGAACCCAAAATGCGTGATCACCAACACGCCCACCACAGCTGTCATAGCCACTGCCAGCCCAACAATTTTTGTCCACTGATCGTCGAAACTGATCCCGGCCAGCTTAGCTACGGGTTGGATTAACTCTGGGGAGAGTGCGGCCGAAGCGATGATTCCAAATATTATGGTTATCCGTCTGGTGAACGATTCAGACGCAATTTTTTCATCAAGCTCTAGTGACTTCTTCACAGCTTCAACTTTCTTATGGAACATCCTGCCTACCATAGCGAGGTGAGCACCACGCCTAATCTCCTCGATATAGTCAGCCACCTCCCCGTACTTATACAATGAGTACAACGACTCCTCGAACCCCAGAACCTGCAACTCAACGCGAGTCACTTCTGTCGATTTTTTACACCCATCCAAAGCCGACGAAACATACGCGTAAAAAACAACTATCAAATGCGCAACCTCATTTAACACCTGAACATCGGAGATTAAATTATCAAACGCATAGCCTTCGTTACCATCTATGAATTTAGAGACCTTCAAAGATGAGAAAATCAAAGATACCGGCTCTGAGTAAAAACTATTGAAGTCATCAAAACACCTCAAATCTTTGAGCTGTACCGACTGACCATACGATCCGCCAGATAAATCAGCCCGGACCATCACGCTACTCACAAAAACCTTGTGAGCAGTCCAATTCTCTTCTGCCGCTTCTTTCTGTGCCGTATGACTTAGGATTGCCACAAGTGGCTTACCATACCAAAACCTACAAACCGGCGGATCGAACTTACGAACCTTAAACCAATTTACTCTCGACCTCACTTTACCGACTGCAATTGACCGCGCAACTACAGACAATAGATTCCTTGCAACATCAGTTAGAGTTAGCTGATCCGTATGCATAAGCTCATAAAGACTCAACTCCTCACTTAAAAACCCTATAGAAAACGGCAAGTTCATCGAGGCGTTGATCATTTCTTCAAACACCCCTCTCTGAGCACGTCGCTCCAAAAATGAAAGCTTGGCGATTTGACACTCAGTAGATGCCTCATGTAGCGCCTTAACACAAAGCACCGAACTTAAATTGCGTAGCGACTTGTTAACCTCTTCGTGAACAACCTCATCCGAGGTCAGCTCATCAAACCCAAGCACTCCATCCAAAGCAATGGAAATCAATCCATCACTTGAAATTTTTACATGCGGAAGGAAAAGCTCATACCCTTCAACACCTTCAGCTTGAATTGCCAAAGGTCGCAAGAATATACGCACACTCTCAGCTGGAAAGCCAAACGCCCCATTAAATAACTTACGCTCCGATAGCAACAAGCTTAACGCTTTCATAAAAGCGTAGCGAACCGAATCCTGGCCTTTTCCAGCCATGAAAGCCTCATGCCCCTTGACCGTCATCCCCATCCCTTGGACGGTAGCCTGGATATCTAAACCCTGAGTCTTAATTCGGCCTTGCTCTTCAAAGATTATTACTCCTCTATTATCCAGAGCAAATGCGAAAGCGTCAGAGCGCACAAGAATCTTGCATATTTCGGCAAGATTTGATGAGCAGTCAAGCCTAGAAGAATACAGATATGTAGACTGCCCCGAATAAACGTTTTCTTCACTGAAATCACTATCGCATTCAGCTACGTGAATTTCTGGCGCCCCCATAGCTGCTTCTCCCTCTATAAACTCATATATACAATCATGCCAAGGTGCATTTAGTTAAAGCAGCCCATGACGACGGGCATAGTCAGCCAACCTGCGATACTCAGCACTGTCAACGAGGCTCGC
>NZ_JBHFCS010000033.1:0-39323 GCF_044143025.1 Pseudomonas sp. TR47
CTGGTTACGCCGGCGAGAACTTGAGCGCCAGCTTCTGGATTGTAGGACGCACCAACAGTGTCAGTGTAAGTCTGGGCAACGAAAACCTTGTTATTGATGGTTTGTTGGTCCAGAGCACCCAGGTTGGTGATCATGGTGGCCAGCAGGGTGTCTGTGGCTACAGTGCCATTCGCCAGAGCATCAACCCAGAACGCTTTACCTTCCGCATCAGCCGAGCGGCCAAGAACGTTGTTGTAGATTTTGTCAACCAGGGCAGCAGAATCCAGGCCAGCATAAGCAGCTTTGTATTCGGCGCTCAGGGTGAAGCCAGTGGCTACAGAAGCGATAGTAGCAGTGCCGTTAGCGATGGCATCGGCCCAGAATTTCTGTCCTTCAGCGTCAGCTGCGCGGCCCAGGTAACCGACGTACAACTGTTGAACTGCTGTGAGTTGAGCTTGAGTTGCCATGTTCAATACTTCTCCAAGAATTAAGTCGATTCGACAGTCAGGCTCTTTTCCCACGGGCCCGTCAGCCCAGCCTGATGCCACTCCCATCAAAGGGAGTGGCCCTTGAGGGGAAACACCTCACGACATGGGTTGTCCGTGTATTTCTGGGATGGACCCACAGGCGTAAAGCTGAGGCAATCCTACACACTTTTCCTATGATCGATCAACACTGTTCCAAAAAACAAATGTTTATGTTTTGATTGTAATTTTTCTCAAAATAAAGCCGTCAAGGTCTAGCCAAGCCCCGAACCAGTCAGCACAGGCAGCCGACCTGTGATGGAGTAGCCCTCCGTTCAGTTACCCAAAACCATCCCCCTGTCGTGGGTCAAGGTTAGCTTTTGGAGTTCAAGTACCTAGGTAAGCACTACTAGTAGGCCCCTGTCATGAGCGCTTGCTGGCCGAGACTTAACCGGTCGTGCCTTAGGGTGGGTCAGTGGAGTTGATCAAGCCTCCTGGCCCTAAGGCAGGTGGAGATCGGAAGCCCTCGTCATTGGAAACCATGATGCGCATTCATTTGCTGCAGAAAGGTCTTTACTGAGTGATCCGGCCATGGGGAAAGTGGTTTTGCGAGATTGCCTCAATGCTGCAGCCTTTTCAGTCGGCGCTCAGTGGCCCGGCTACCGAGGGCACGACGACCATGAATTTCCTGCGCCTGCGAAGGAGGATCCAGTTGGCGGAGATATTCTGGAAGCCATTATTAACTACTTGCTAGAAAAGGGCTTGCGGTAGCACCGGTGCATGATTATCGATGTCACGATCATCCATGCGCATGGCTTGACTAAGAGCAAGGGAGGCGAGCGTGATCGGGGCATGAGTCAGGTGAGGAAGGGAAGTCGTACCAGTGACGTAGCACTCGGTACCTTACTTGGTCTGATGCACCATGCTTTGCGCTTGCCGTCTTGGTTTTTTGGTAGAATCCGGAGCACGGGTCAGCGTCGCATAGGACGATGCTGCCCTGACGCAGCTGCAGGCAACGAGCGCCCAGACAACCATTGATTACCCCGGGACCCTTGTCGCCAATTTATGCTTCACGCAGTGAGCGTCGGAAGTTGAGGGTCGTTGAGTGGGGGCTGAGGCTCCATCTCTGTTCGGGTGTGCAGCCCATATAAAGAAGAGGTAGCTGCCTAAGAACAGCTTGAAAGGGTGACAGTTTGTCAAGATTCCGCCTCGCCTGAACTGGCCGGGAAGGTCGGTGCTTGGGATGAGTCGCAATCCTTTGCTATCGTGGTAGGATTCTAGTTTTATGGCAAAAAGGCTTTGCCTTCGGTGTGGTCAATGCCGTGGGTGGAGTACTGATGTGTGACGCGATCTGTTGAAAGGTGCTGTGCGAAGTTACATCAGCTGGCTCCTGTGCAATTGCTTGGGCAGGGAGTTGAATCGGGAAAGCGTGGACAGTGCAGCCGTTTGGTTGAGCCCGGTGTCTGAGAGCTGCTCGGTGGAGATGGGGGGTATTGATGGCGAGGCTGCTGCGCTGTCCGCTGCAAGTAAGTCGGTGCATGTCGGTGCATATCGCTACGGTGCTGATTTAAGGCAAAGCGTTATGGGGGGGAATGCCGCGCTCTGAAGCGCTTGTCTTAGAATTTTTAGTGGTCTTGACTCAAGCGCCGACAGTCCAGTCCCGGCGCGCTATCCCCCAGGCGCTGCCCCCCCCCCTCCCAGCAAAAACTACCCGCTAACCAGCGCAAGCTTTTTCTGAGTCGAGCACTTCGGCCAACAGATGTATACTCCGTCACCGAACATTTGTGTGCGCGGCAGGAATAGCCCGCGCCGGTCTAATAATCACGCATGCCCGCACGGCACTATCGGAGTTGGTTAAGTCGCATGAAAGCAATCGTCACTGGGATCACTGGTCAAGACGGCGCCTACCTGGCGGAACTGCTGCTGGAAAAGGGCTATACGGTCTATGGCACCTACCGTCGCACCAGCTCGGTCAACTTCTGGCGCATTGAGGAACTGGGGATCCACACCAACCCCAACCTGCACCTGGTCGAGTACGACCTCACCGACCTGTCTGCCAGCATCCGCCTGCTGCAAACCACCGAAGCCACCGAGGTGTACAACCTCGCTGCGCAAAGCTTCGTTGGCGTGTCGTTCGAACAGCCGCTGACCACCGCCGAAATCACCGGCCTGGGCGCGGTCAACCTGCTCGAAGCCATCCGTATCGTCAACCCGAAAGTGCGCTTCTACCAGGCCTCCACCTCCGAAATGTTCGGCAAGGTGCAGGAAATCCCGCAGGTAGAAACCACCCCGTTCTACCCGCGCAGCCCTTACGGCGTGGCCAAGCTGTACGCTCACTGGATGACCATCAACTACCGTGAGTCGTACAACATCTTCGCCACCAGCGGCATCCTGTTCAACCACGAGTCGCCCCTGCGCGGCCGTGAGTTCGTGACCCGCAAGATCACCGATTCGGTAGCCAAGATCAAACTCGGCCTGCTCGACAAGCTGGAACTGGGCAACCTCGACGCCAAGCGCGACTGGGGCTTTGCCAAGGAATACGTCGAAGGCATGTGGCGCATGCTGCAGGCTGAGGTGCCAGACACCTTCGTACTGGCCACCAACCGTACCGAAACCGTTCGTGACTTCGTTACCATGGCCTTCAAGGCCGCCGGCATCGAAATCAACTGGAGCGGCAAGGACGAGGCAGAGCAGGGTACCTGCGCCGCTTCCGGCAAGGTGCTGGTCGTGATCAACCCGAAATTCTACCGCCCTGCCGAAGTGGAGCTGCTGATTGGCAACCCGGCCAAGGCCAAGGAAGTACTGGGTTGGGAGCCAAAAACCAGCCTGGAAGAGCTGTGCCGCATGATGGTCGAAGCCGACCTGCGTCGTAACGAAAAAGGGTTCTCGTTCTGATGCAAATGGCCAGTAAACGCGCGCTTATCACAGGGATTCAGGGTTTCACCGGCCGCTACATGGCGGCCGAGTTGCGAGCCAGTGGCTATGAAGTAGTCGGTACGGGCAGCCAGGTGCTGGATGCCCCGGACTACCACCAGGTCGACCTTACCGACGGCCCGGGCCTGCGTGCGTTGCTGGCCGAAGTGCAGCCGGATGTCATCGTGCATCTGGCTGCCATTGCGTTTGTCGGGCACGGCGCAGCCGATGCGTTCTACCAGGTCAACCTGGTAGGCACGCGCAACCTGCTCGAAGCCATCGCAGCCTGCGGCAAGGCACCGGACTGTGTGCTGATTGCCAGCAGTGCCAACGTATATGGCAATGTTTCCGAAGGGATGCTGGGCGAGCAGACGCCGCCGGCGCCCGCCAATGATTACGCGGTCAGCAAACTGGCCATGGAATACATGGCGCGGTTGTGGTTCGACCGCCTGCCAATCGTCATCACGCGGCCCTTCAATTACACCGGTGTTGGGCAGGCAGAAAACTTCCTGCTGCCCAAGATCGTTTCGCACTTCAGCCGCAAAGCAGGCACCATCGAACTGGGCAACCTCGACGTATGGCGCGATTTCAGCGACGTGCGTGCGGTGGTGCAGGCTTACCGAGGGCTGATCGAAGCGCGCCCGCTGGGGCAGACGGTGAACGTCAGCTCCGGGCAAACCCATTCGCTGCGCGAAGTCATCGCCAAGTGCTCGGCCATTACCGGGCACCAGATCGACGTGCAGGTGAACCCGGCCTTTGTGCGCGCCAACGAGGTCAAGACCTTGTGCGGCGACAACAGCCTGCTGCGTAGCCTGGTACCCGGCTGGCAAACCCCGACACTGGATGAAACCCTGAGTTGGATGCTTGCGGGTAAATGAAGCTCATTCTTTCCGTCGAGCCGATCCGCTTCCCGCTGACCGGCATTGGTCGCTATACCTACGAACTGGCGTCGCGGCTGCAGAAAAGTAGCGAGATCGCCGACCTGCAGCTGTTTGCCGGGCGGCGCTTCCTGCCAGGCCTGCCACAGCCTTCGGACCAGTCCGATGCCGTGCATGGCCTCAAGCGTTTCGTGCAGAAGAACGCCTTGGCGGTCGAAGCGTATCGCCGGCTGATGCCCTTTTTGCGCAAGCGGGCCTTGCAGGGCTATGAAGAATTCATCTACCACAGCCCCAATTACTACCTGCCGCCGTTCGCCGGCCGCAGTGTGGCGACCTTCCACGACTTGTCACCGTTCACCTGGGCGCACTGCCATGCGCCGCAGATTGCGCGTTACCTGCAAAAAGAGCTCATGCTTACGCTGGAGCGCGCCGATGCGTTGATCACCGATTCGCATTACACCCGCAAGGAGCTGGCCGATTACTTTGCCTGGCCCATCGAGCGCATCCATGCAGTGCCGCTGGCCAGCTCGCCAGAGTTCTACCCGCGTAGCCCCGAAATGCTCCGCGAAACCCTTGCCCGTCATGGCCTGGAGCCAGGCGGTTACAGCCTGTTCGTGGGCACCATCGAGCCGCGCAAGAACATCGAAACCTTGCTGGATGCCTACGGCAGGTTGCCGCTGGCGCTGCGCCAGCGCTGGCCGCTGATGCTCACCGGCTACCACGGTTGGCGCAGCGAAGCGATCCACGCCCGCATCGCCCAGGCGCAGCAGCAGGGCTGGGCCCGTTACCTGGGTTTCGCTGCCGCCCAAGACCTGCCGTTGCTGTTTGCCGGGGCCCGGTTGTTCGCCTTCCCCTCGCATTACGAAGGGTTTGGTTTGCCCGTGCTCGAAGCCATGAGCTCCGGGGTGCCAGTGGTGTGTTCCAACAGCTCGTCGCTGCCTGAAGTGGCAGGCCAGGCCGCCTTGATGTGCGCGCCCGATGACGTGGACGGCCTGACGGCGCTGTTGCAGCGCGGGCTTGAAGATCAAGCCTGGCGCGCGGCCGCCGTAGAGCAGGGGCTGCGCCATGCCGGCGGGTTTTCGTGGGAGCGCTGCACGCAGGCCACCCTCGAGGTGTACCGCAAAGTCAGGGAAGGGCAATGATCAAGGTTCTGCATTTTTTCAAAACTTACTACCCCGACTCCATGGGCGGTATCGAGCAGGTCATTTTCCAGATCGCCGAAGGTTGCCGAGCCGAGGGTATCGATTCGCAAGTGCTCTACCTCAGCAACCGCGGGGCGGCGCGCAACCAGCCGGTGGCCAACCACCTGGCCCACCGTGCCAAGCTTGACCTGCACCTGGCCTCTACCGGCTTCTCGCTGTCTGCGCTCAAAGACTTCACCGAGCTGGCCAGGCAGGCGGATATCGTGCATTACCATTTCCCCTGGCCGTACATGGACCTTGTGCATTTCATGGCGCGGGTGAACAAGCCGTCTGTGGTGAGCTACCACTCGGATATCGTCAAGCAGAAGTGGTTGCTCAAACTCTACCAGCCGTTGATGCACCAGTTTTTCCAGAGCGTGGACCGGGTTGTCGCCTCATCGCCCAACTATGCCGCGCATAGCCCGGTGCTGACGCGCTTCAAAGACAAGGTTGCGATCATCCCCTATGGCCTGGACCGGTCGACCTACCCCAAGGCATCGGCGCAAAAGCTGGCGTACTGGCGCGCGCGCTTGGGTGAGCGGTTTTTCCTGTTCGTCGGTGCGTTGCGCTACTACAAGGGCCTGGACTATTTGCTGCAGGCCGCAAATCTCAATGGCTTGCCAGTGGCGATCATGGGCGGGGGCTTCCTTGAAGGGCAGCTCAAGCAGCAGGCAGCCGAACTGGGTTTGGAAAATGTGCACTTTCTCGGCGGGCTGCCCGATGAAGACAAAGCCGCGCTGCTGGAGCTGTGCTACGGCTTCGTGTTCCCGTCGCACCTGCGCTCCGAGTCGTTCGGCATTTCGCTGCTGGAGGCGGCCATGTATGGCAAGCCGCTGATTTCCTGTGAAATGGGCTCGGGTACCACGTTCATCAACCTGGCCGATCAGACCGGGCTGGTGGTGCCGCCCCGGGATGCCACGGCGCTCGCACAGGCCATGCAGCGCCTGTGGGACGCCCCAGTCATGGCCCAGGCCATGGGGGCCAAGGCGTTGCAGCGCTATGAAGAGGTGTTTACCGCGCCTTTGATGGCCGCCTCTTACGCCGAACTTTACCGTAGCCTGTTACAAGGCAGGCAAGGCCACGCCTGATTCCCAGGGGGCCGGCTGCACGTGCACTAATGTTACGCCTGCGGGCTGGATGTTCACTCATGGATAGACAAACCATTCTTGTCACCGGCGCCAGCGGTTTTGTCGGCAGCGCGCTCTGCCGCAGGCTGGCTTCAATAGGCGTGTACGCCCCTCGGGCGGCTTTGCGCCATACTGGGACGGGGCCGGCGGACATACCGGCGGTCACTGTAGGCGACCTGGCCGCCACGACCGATTGGCGTGAAGCCTTGGCCGGCGTCGATGCCGTGGTGCACGCCGCCGCGCGCGTGCATGTGATGAAAGAAACTGCCGCCGACAGCCTGGCCGCGTTCCGGCGGGTCAATGTCGAGGGCACGCTCAACCTCGCCCGGCAAGCAGCAGCGGCAGGCGTACGGCGCTTCGTGTTCATCAGCTCGGTCAAGGTCAACGGTGAGGCCAGTATTGCGGGCCAGCCCCTGCGCGCCGATGACGCGGCCATGCCGC
This sequence comes from Pseudomonas sp. TR47, assembly GCF_044143025.1. NCBI lineage: Bacteria > Pseudomonadati > Pseudomonadota > Gammaproteobacteria > Pseudomonadales > Pseudomonadaceae > Pseudomonas > Pseudomonas sp. TR47. The sequence continues at coordinate 6,984 of NZ_JBHFCS010000033.1, forward strand.
TGGATGCCTACGGCATTTCCAAACATGAAGCGGAGCAGGCGTTGTGCCAGCTAGCCTTGGCCACCGGCATGGAGGTTGTGATTATCCGGCCGGTGCTGGTCTATGGCCCTGGGGTCAAAGCCAACTTCTACAGCATGATGCGCTGGGTGCAGCGCGGGGTGCCTTTGCCGCTGGGGGCTGTCGACAACCGGCGTAGCCTGGTCTCGGTGCAAAACCTCGTGGATCTTGTGGTTACCTGCATCGATCACCCACAGGCCCGTAACCAGACCTTCATGGCCAGCGATGGTGAGGATGTTTCCTTGAGCGAGCTCTTGCGTGCCCTGGGGCGTGCGCTCGGCCGCCCGGCGCGGCTGTTGCCGGTGCCCCCGGCCTTGCTCCAGCGCGCCGCCAATCTGCTCGGCCGGCACGACCTGGCCCAGCGTTTGCTCGGGTCGTTGCAGGTGGACATTGCCAAGAATCAGCAGCTGCTGGGCTGGCGCCCCCCGTTCACCTTGCAGCAGGGGCTTGACGCCACCGCCCGCTCTTTTCTGGAAACCCACCGCCCATGATCTGGCTGATTATCGCTGCTGGTCTCATTTCCCTAGCCCTGACCGCAGGGCTTCGGCGTTACGCGCTGGCGCGCAGCTTGCTGGACATCCCCAATGCGCGCAGTTCGCACACCTTGCCCACGCCACGCGGTGGCGGCCTGGCGTTTGTCATCACATTCCTGGCCGCCCTGCTGGTGCTGGGGTGGAGCGGGGTGGTCGCGGTCGGGTTGCTGGTCGGCCTGCTCGGGGCTGGGGGGCTGGTTGCGCTGATCGGCTTCATGGATGACCACGGGCACATCGCCGCACGCTGGCGCTTGCTCGGCCACTTTGTGGCGGCCGGCTGGGGGTTGTACTGGTTGGGGGGCATGCCTGCCATCACGCTGTTCGGCCTGCCGCTGGGCATTGCCTGGCTAGGCGCCATCCTCGCCGCGTTGTACCTGGTCTGGTTGCTGAACCTCTACAACTTCATGGATGGCATCGACGGTATTGCCAGTATCGAGGCCATTTGCGTGTGCCTGGGCGGTTGCCTGCTCTACGCGATTACCGGCAACCCACAGGCGATCGCTTTGCCCTTGCTGCTGGCAGCGACGGTGGCGGGCTTCCTGGCCTGGAACTTCCCCCCGGCGCGCATATTCATGGGCGATGCCGGCAGTGGTTTCCTGGGTATCGTGCTGGGCCTGCTGGCATTGCAGGCAGCCTGGATAAACCCGCTATTATTCTGGGGGTGGTTAATACTTATGGGTGTGTTCGTGGTGGATGCCACGTTCACATTGGGGCGGCGCCTGTTGCGGGGCGAAAAAGTCTATGAAGCCCATCGCAGCCATGCCTACCAGTATGCGTCGCGGCAATACGGCAGCCATCTGCCCGTCAGCCTGGCGGTGGCGGCCATCAATATCGGCTGGTTGCTGCCCGTGGCTGCAGCCGTGCTGCTGTTCAAGCTTGATGGCGCGACGGGAACCTTGATTGCCTACGCGCCTCTTACACTGCTGGCGATCAAGTATCGCGCAGGCAAACGCGAATAACATGGCCAGAATGGACTGGGGCATATGTGGCTTAGGAGAACCGGATGAGTGACGCGAACAAAGACAGGGTGCGCCAGTACCTGGTGAACCTGTCCCGGCGTCAGAAGCGCCTGATACAGGTGTGCACCGACGTCGTGCTTATCTGGTTTGCACTGTGGCTGTCGTTCATCGTGCGCCTGGGCATCGATGAAATGTACAACCCCATCATCGAACACACTTGGCTGTTCCTGGCTGCGCCGGTCGTGGCCATTCCGCTGTTCATCCGCTTTGGCATGTACCGCGCGGTGATGCGCTACTTCGGCAATGATGCGCTGGTTGCCATCATCAAGGCGGTCACCTTGTCCTCCTTGATACTGGCTGTGGTGGTCTATTGGTACAGCAACCATCAGGTCATCGTGCCGCGTTCGATCATTTTCAATTACTGGTGGCTGAGCCTGGTCATCATGGGCGGCTTGCGCCTGATCATGCGCCAGTACTTCCTGGGCGACTGGTTCAGCGGTGCTCATCAAATCCCCTTTACCAACCGCGATGATGGCCAGGTCAAAGTTGCCATTTACGGCGCAGGCACGGCCGGCAACCAGTTGCTGGCGGCATTGCGCATGGGGCGTGTGATGCGCCCCGTGGCCTTCATCGACGATGACGGCGACCTGGCCAACCGGGTCATTTCCGGCCTGCAGGTGTACAAGCCCAAGCACCTTGAACAGATGATCAAAGAAACCGGCGCCCAGGAAATCCTCCTGGCGCTGCCAACCGCTTCACGTGCGCGGCGCAAAGAGATCCTCGCCTTCCTCGAACCGTACCCGTTGCATGTGCGCAGTGTGCCGGCGTTTGCCGACCTGGCCAGTGGCCGGGTAAAGGTCGATGACATCCAGGATGTCGACATTGCCGACTTGCTGGGCCGCGACCCGGTGCCGGCGCAGGATGAACTGCTTTGGCGCTGCAACAAGAAGCGTACCGTGCTGGTGACCGGCGCGGGCGGCTCGATCGGCTCCGAGCTGTGCCGGCAGATCATCGGGCTGGAGCCCAAGACCCTGCTGCTGTTCGATCACAGCGAATTCAACCTGTACAGCATCCTCACCGAGCTTGAGCAACGCATTACGCGCGAGTCGCTGGCGGTGCAGTTGTTGCCGATTCTGGGCTCGGTGCGTAACCAGCAGCACCTGGCCGATGTGATGAGCACCTGGCGGGTAGACACCGTGTATCACGCGGCGGCCTACAAGCACGTGCCAATGGTCGAGCACAACGTGGCCGAAGGCATTCTCAACAATGTGTTCGGCACGCTGTGCACGGCGCAGGCCGCGCTGCAGACGGGCGTGGCCAACTTTGTGCTGATCTCCACCGACAAGGCCGTGCGCCCGACCAACGTGATGGGTAGCTCCAAGCGGTTGTCCGAGTTGATCCTGCAGGCGCTGAGCCGCGAAGCGGCGCCGGTGATGTATGGCGACAGCAGCAAAATTTCCCGGGTGAACAAAACCCGCTTCACCATGGTGCGCTTCGGCAATGTGCTGGGCTCTTCCGGTTCTGTGATTCCGTTGTTCCATCAGCAGATCAAAGCCGGTGGCCCGCTGACGGTGACCCACCCCAAGATCACCCGCTATTTCATGACCATCCCCGAGGCTGCGCAGCTGGTGGTGCAGGCGGGGGCCATGGGGCAGGGCGGCGATGTGTTCGTGCTGGACATGGGCGAGCCGGTAAAAATCGTCGAGCTGGCAGAAAAGATGGTCCACCTGTCGGGCTTCAGTGTGCGCAGCCCGGATAACCCGCACGGTGACATTGCCATCGAGTTCAGCGGGCTACGGCCCGGCGAGAAGCTTTATGAAGAGTTGCTGATTGGCGATGACGTCTCCCCAACGGCGCACCCGATGATCATGGCGGCCAACGAAGACTTCATCGGCTGGGACGTATTGCGCGAGCGCTTGGCCATGCTGTTCAAGGCCGTGGCCGAAGATGACTTCACCCGCGTGCGGCAACTGCTGCGCGAACTGGTCAGCGGCTACTCGCCAGAGGGTGACATTGTCGACTGGGTTTACCAGCAGCAGCGCCGGGACCGCTAGCCCTGGCCTTGCTCTTTCAACGCGCTGGGCGCCTTCCTACAGCTGACGCCATTGTGTGCTGTCAGCTGTTGAATTTGGTAACCAATCGGTTGATCAGCGTGCTTTCTCAGTGGCCTTCGAGGCGTTAGTTTTACCGGGCAGCCAAGGAAACGCTGCCTTGTAAACTTTCTCGAAGGAGTGTCCGCAATGCGTAATACCGTTCTTTCCTACCTGTTCCTGCCACTGTTCGCTGGGCTTTCCATGGCGGCCAGCGCCGCGCCGGCGGCCAACGCAATGATGGCCCAGCCGGCACCTGTGGTGGCTCAAGCGGCGGCCGCAGCTGGCCGGCTGAACTTGAACAGTGCAGATGCAATCACCTTGCAGCAGGGGCTCAACGGCATCGGCAAGGCCAAGGCTGAAGCGATCGTCGCCTACCGGGATGCCCACGGGCCGTTCGCGTCGGTGGACGAGTTACTGGAAATCAAAGGCATCGGCAATGCGCTGCTCGAGCGCAATCGCGACAAGTTGACGGTGGAGTAGGGGCGTGGGCTTCCGCTAGCTCGTCCTGAATATGCTAGCGCCCTTGAGTTCGAGCGCCGCCCGCGCGGCGCTCGGTCCATAGCCCAGCCCTAGCGGTCCTGCGCATCCTTGGCATCCGCCTCGGCATTGCGCTCGTGAACCTTCTTCAACTGCTCATCGGTCAAGGGCAGCTTCTTCGCCGTATCGCGCAACATCATCAGCCCGCCCACGATCGAGCCAAGGGCTAAGATGAGTATCAGCCAGGCGTACCAAGGCATGGGGTTATCTCCTGTGATCGCACACAACGTGGCGTGTATGCATGTTGAGCAATGGCCGTATTCGTTGGTTCAATTATAGGAGCCGGGCGTGGCCTGGCCAAATCTCGTGACCCGCGGGCCCCAAAGCCTGGGCCACTTCGTTTACAATGCGCGCCGTTTACGACTTGCCAAGAGACCCCGACCATGTCCGCCTGCCAGACGCCCCTGATCGTCGCCCTGGATTTCCCCACCCGTGACGCCGCCCTGAAACTGGCCGACCAGCTCGACCCTGCCCTGTGCCGGGTTAAAGTTGGCAAGGAGCTGTTCACCAGCAGCGCGTCCGGCATTGTCGAGTCCCTGTGCGCGAAGGGCTTCGAGGTGTTCCTGGACCTCAAGTTCCACGATATCCCCAACACCACCGCCATGGCCGTGAAGGCTGCCGCCGAAATGGGCGTGTGGATGGTAAACGTGCACTGCTCCGGCGGCCTGCGCATGATGTCGGCCTGCCGCGAAGTGCTGGCCAAGCGCAGCGGCCCGCAGCCACTGCTCATCGGCGTGACCGTGCTGACCAGCATGGAGCGTGAAGACCTGGCCGGCATCGGCCTGGACATCGAACCGCAAGAGCAGGTGCTGCGCCTGGCGGCGCTGGCCGAGAAGGCCGGCATGGACGGGCTGGTGTGCTCGGCACTGGAAGCGCCGGCGCTCAAGGCTGCGCACCCGTCGCTGCAGTTGGTAACCCCGGGCATTCGCCCCGCTGGCAGCGCGCAAGATGACCAACGCCGCATTCTGACCCCGCGCCAGGCTTTGGATGCCGGCTCGGATTACCTGGTGATCGGCCGCCCGATCAGCCAGGCGGCAGACCCCGCCCAAGCCTTGGCAGCAGTGGTGGCTGAGATCCGCAGCTGATACCTGCAGCCGCTTCAAAGCAACCTTTTCAACCTGGGTGGCGTTCAGCGAGCCCTACGATCCTTACATTGGAATGCAGGGCTCACACTGAACATTCCCGTTTGCCAGAGGATGCTAGATGTCAATTGATGTGTCGTTACAGTCGCCGGCTCAACGCTGGGCAGGCATGATCACGCGCTATGTGTTGCCGCTGGGCTGGCTGGCGCTGCTGACCGGGATGTTCTGGGCGTGGGACCGCTCGCTGTATCACAAGCTCTTTTACCTGCTGCTTGCCGCGCCCACCTTGATCGTCCTGATCCTGCAGCCACGGCAGGCCAAGGCGTTGTTTGGCAACCCGCTGTTCATTGCCTTCCTGGTGTTCTCTGCCTACACCCTGCTGAGTATTGCCTGGTCCGACACGGAAAACTCGGTCGGCAGCTTGCTCAAGCGGCCGTTGTACATTGCCATGGTGTTGCTGTCGGCCGGCCTCATCAGCTTGCAGTCACCGGCGCAGCTGCACCAGTGTGTGCGCCTGGCTGCCCTGTTTGCCGCAGTGGCCGCTGGTGGTTCGCTGATCTACTTCTTGGGTTGGCAGGCGGCTGAGGGTGGGCGCCTGGATGGCTACGGCGCACTCTATAACCCCTTGCTGACTGCCCATGTGTTCGGCGCGTTCGCTGCCATCTGGCTGGCGACCTGGTTCCAGACACGCGGCGCGCTCAACATCCTGGCACTTGCCTGCCTGGCGGTACTGGGCATGGCCATCCTGGCCACGGGCTCGCGCACGCCGTTGATCGGGCTGGCGGCTGCACTGGGCTGGTTGCTGATCGTGGGTGACCGGCGCCACGGCTTGATCGCAATGGCGGCCGTGGCCCTGGCCTTGGTCGGGGTTGCGGTGTTCTACCCTGAAGCCATCACCCAGCGTGGCGTGTCCTACCGCCCCGAAATCTGGATGGAATCGCTGCGTCAGATCGGTGAGCACCCTTGGTTTGGCCATGGTTACGACGCCCCGATGACGGTGATCATTCCAGGCCTTGAGCAGACGCTGGCCGACCCCCACAACATCGAGCTGGGCGTGCTGTATGCCGGTGGGGGCGTGGGCTTGGTGCTCTGGTTGGTGCTCTACGGCCTGGCCATGCGCTTTTGCTGGGCTTACCGCCAGCACCCAGGGGTTACGCTTGCGGCAACCTGGCTGATCTTCGGCTTTGCGTCAGGGCTGACCGAAGGCAGCGCCTTCATGTCACGCCCGAAAGAGCATTGGTTCCTGATCTGGATGCCAATGGCCGTGGTCTACGCCCAGTGGCTGATACACCGGGCCGGTAAAAAGCCCGCTTAAGACCAGAGCAGCCGCCACAGGCCACGCAAGGTCTTTCTGTTCCAGTACTTGAGCGGGATATCAGCCAGGATTTCCCGCGTCAGTTGCTTGTCGCGGTTGGCGTACTTGAGCACCATGGAGTTGCGGAACTTCATGCACACCTGCTCGTACTGCGGGTGGTCTTTGAAGTGGGCGTAGGTTTTGAGCACGTTGTCGACCATGAAGCGGCCGTTCTTGAAGGTGTTGGTCGGGTGGTCGCGGTACTGCGCCAGCACCTCGCCCAGCACGTCGATGAAGTAACCGGCCCGTGCGATCGACAGTTCGATGTACACGTCTTCCAGGCGGATATCGGCATTGAAGCCACCGACCTTCTCCAGGGCCTTGCGGCGCAGCATCAGGGTGGCAGCCATGGGGCCTGGCTTGCGGTCCAGCCACAGGTCGTCGAAGTCCAGGCGGCGGAAGGGCAGGTTGCGTTTGCGCTGTTCGCGCGCGCCCATCACCTTGCCGTCATGGTCGATGGTTTCGATGTTGGCCGAACAGATGCCTACTTCAGGCTTGCCGTGCATGTACTCCACTTGGGTGGCGATACGGTGGGGCAGCATGATGTCGTCGGAGCCAAAAGGCACGATCAGGTCGCCCTTGGCGCGTGCAATCGCGTCGTTCAGGGTTCGCGCCAGGCCTTGGTTGGCCTGGAAGCGCAGATCGAAGCCGTGTTGTGCCTGCAGCCGCTTGAGCACTGCAGGGCTGTCGTCCTTGGAACCATCGTCCACTACTAGAAGTTCGATGTTCTTGTAGGTCTGGTTGACGACGCTGTTGATGCTGGCTTCGATGTAACGCGCGTGATTGTAGGACGCGATGATCACTGTCACCAACGGTGTGTCAGTAACGCCGTGATTCTGAGAAACCATTTCAAACCCCTAGCTTTGATCCATGTCGTGTGACGCTTCTATGCAGACTAGCTGCTCGTTTTCCAAAACGGTGCCAATTCAGCATCTTATGCAGGTCTTTGTCATTCTAAAGGAAGGGGGATGCGAGGGATACTCCAGGCATGGTGGAGCAGGGTGCGATGGATACGGAGAGGCATATATCCACTCGTTGATTCAGAAGGTTCCTACGAATCAGGACTGGTGGCGCCCAGTCTGAGGAAATACCCTACACGTTCTGTCGACACGCGTCTGATTGTTCCTGGAAACACTGCCCTTTAGGCTTTATGGGTCGCTGATGTTCAGCGATGCGGGTGTGGAAACCCGGCAATCTTCAAGTGTCTGTCGTAATGGCAGCTGTATGCGGGAGGCCGTCAGGCCTACCGGGGTTCCTTGAAGACCGGATTTCCACCCCGTGTACAGTTGCCGCCTTTCGTGTGGAAACGGCGGTGGCAGCTCCTGAAATCTTCAAGGAATTGCTATGAAAAAAATCGTCCCCGATCCACCCCATAATTTCGACCTTCCCTCCGACAAGACCCTCTCCAGCGCCATCAGCGAGCGCATCGTGCCGATCGATCACGTGGTCATGAACGTCACCCATTACCTGATGCTGGCCTACAACCACTGCCACATGGCCCTCTACGCGATCGAGGATGAGGCCACCCGTGAGTTGATGGTAAACGGGCTGCGGGCCATGCAGATTGCCTGGGGTCAGTCGGATGCGCTGTCGCTGGCCTTGGAACGTACTAACGGCCTGCATTGAGGGGAATACGGCAATGACTACAGACGTTACCCATGTCACAGCAGGTGTGACCACGTTTTTTCAGGGTGAGCACCAGAGCCATCCCTTGTTCCGCATCGAGCCGGGTATACCTTGCCAGGATGCCCGTGAGCAGGCTTCGGAGTTGATGGGGTATGTGCGCGAGCTGACCATCGTTGGGCTGATGGATGAGAAGCCGATGATGATCTGGGCTTCGCATTACCTGAGCGCGATGGCCAAGGCGCTGATGGATGATGCTGAGTTGGGGATGAGGGGCTGAGGCTGCCTGTCACAGAATCTTCGGGCACTCGGTTTCCGTCACGCCGCAATACCCAAGCCAAACCCTGAATCCCAACAAAAAGGGCCGGTACACTCGCGCGTACCGGCCCATTCAAATCACGTAAAAGCGACTCAACCAATAACCAGCGGCGGGAACGACTTCACCAGGTCATCCAGCGCTTTGATCTGCGCCAAGAACGGCTCCAGCTTGTCCAGCGGCAGGGCGCTTGGGCCGTCGCACTTGGCCTGGTCCGGGTTCGGGTGGGCTTCCAGGAACAGGCCAGCCAGGCCAACGCCCATGCCGGCACGGGCCAGGTCAACCACCTGCTCACGGCGGCCACCAGAAGCAGCACCCGAAGGGTCACGGTTCTGCAGGGCGTGGGTTACGTCGAAAATGATCGGCAGGTCATCGCAGGTGCGCTTCATCACACCAAAGCCCAGCATGTCCACAACCAGGTTGTCGTAGCCCATGCAGGTACCGCGGTCGCACAGGATCAACTGGTCGTTACCTGCTTCCTTGAACTTCTGCACTATGTTCTGCATCTGCGAAGGGCTCAGGAACTGCGGCTTCTTGATGTTCACCGGTTTGCCAGTCTTGGCCAGTGCCACCACCAGGTCGGTCTGGCGGGCCAGGAAGGCAGGCAGCTGCAGCACGTCGACCACTTCGGCCACCGGGGCGCACTGGTAGATCTCGTGCACGTCGGTGATGATCGGTACACCGAACTCGGCTTTTACTTTTTCGAAGATGCGCAGGCCTTCTTCCATGCCTGGGCCACGGTAGGAGTGGATCGAGGAACGGTTGGCTTTGTCGAAGCTGGCCTTGAACACATAAGGAATGCCCAGCTTCTCGGTTACCCGCACGTATTCGGCACAGGCGGTAAGGGCCAGGTCCTCGGACTCAAGGACGTTGATACCGCCAAACAGCACGAACGGGGCGGCGTTGGAGCATTCGATGTTCTGGGTGATCTTGATCATTTTCTACTCTATGAAGTCTGGGGTAGCCATGGCGCTCTACCAACGACTTTCGAGTACACCGCTGGTGAAGATTTCGCGGCGCTCCAGGCGCCCGATTTCCTCATGCTTGGCAAGCGCGTACACCCGGTTGAAGGCGGCGCGTTGCACATCAGGGAAGTACTCGGCCAGTGCGTATTCTACCGCAGCATCATAGTCCGCTTCGGTTATATAGCGGTAAATTTCTCGGTAGTAGAAAAAGCCGAACTGAAAACCCAAGGTTTCGCTCGGGTAGGCCGTGGGCCCGGAGAAGCTGTTTTCCAGGTCGATGGCCTGCGCTTGTCCTTTTTCCGGGAGCATGACGTTGGCTGCCCACAGGTCCATGTGCGTGACGCCTTGGCAGTGCAGGGCATGCAGCAGTTCGAACGCTGCCGCGATCACCCCGTGCACGGCCTCTGGCTTTTTGCGCACTTTTGCCAGCCCGTCCTCGTGCCCGCTCAGTAATTCTGTGATGAGGAAAAAGTCCTGCATCAGGCCGAACCGGGAGCGGCTGTAGCCATAGCCGACCAGCCTGGGCACTCGCGCACCGCGCCTGGCTGCTTCGCGGGTGTTGATCAGTTCTTCGAGGGACCAGTCATACATGCCGTTGCGCTTGGGCCGGCCACGCTGCATGCGCAGCTTCTTTTTCAGCGAATCGAGTTTTTCACGTTTGGTGAACAATAGGCTTTGGGGGCATGGGAGCGGTGCGCTTACCCGCTTGGCACTGGCGGTCTGCTCGATCAGTCGTTCGAAAGCTTGCCGGGTGTGTGCGGCAATGGGGGCCTGAAGATGCAGGGTGGTGCTGCGATGGCGCAGGGTATGGGGATACTCGTTTTGCCAGATCTGTGAATCGCCAACCACACCCTCGTTCCTTGTAGTATCAAAGAGCCATACATATTGGCGTTTAATACTACAGTTTTTTCACATCTTTCCTACAAGTTCTTAACGATACTTAACATGGAAATATGTTATGGGGCCGCACAGGCGGCCCCTTTTTTTCAAACCTTCAACACCAGCTTGCCAAAGTTTTCCCCGCTGAACAGCTTGAGCAGGGTTTCTGGGAATGTCTCAAGCCCCTCCACCACATCCTCCTTGCTCTTGACCTTGCCACTGGCCAGCCAGCCGGCGATTTCCTGCGCGGCCTTGCCATACTCCTTGGCGTGGTCCATCACCACGAACCCTTCCATGCGCGCACGGTTTACCAGCAGCGCCAGGTAGTTGGCCGGGCCTTTGACTGCTTCCTTGTTGTTGTACTGGCTGATCGCCCCGCAGATCACGATGCGGGCCTTAAAGTTGATGCGGGTGAGCACGGCGTCGAGGATCTCGCCACCGACGTTGTCGAAGTACACGTCAACGCCCTTGGGGCATTCGCGCTTCAGGCCGGCCAGCACGTCTTCGGCCTTGTAGTCGATGACGCCGTCGAACCCCAGTTCATCCTTGAGGTACTGGCATTTCTGCGCGCCGCCGGCAATGCCGACGACGCGGCAGCCTTTGATCTTGGCAATCTGGCCGACGATGCTGCCTACGGCGCCGGCAGCACCGGAGATGACCACGGTGTCACCCTCTTTTGGCTGGCCGACGTCGAGCAGGGCGAAGTAGGCGGTCATGCCGGTCATGCCCAGGGCTGACAGGTAGCGGGGCAGGGGGGCAAGGTTGGGGTCGATCTTGTGCATGCCCTGGGGTTCGCCGGTGAAGTAGTCCTGCACGCCGAGGGCGCCGCTGACATGGTCGCCGGGTTTGAAGTCGGGGTGGTTGGAGGCCACCACTTCGCCTACGCCCAGCGCGCGCATTACCTGGCCGAGTGCCACGGGCGGGATGTACGACTTGCCTTCATTCATCCAGCCGCGCATGGCTGGGTCCAGCGACAGGTACAGGTTGCGTACCTGGATCTGGCCTTCGCCGGGGGCATCGGCGGGCACTGTCTCGAAGGTGAAGTCGTCGCGGCGTACGGCGCCGGTCGGGCGTTTGGCCAGCAGGAAGCGGCGGTTGGTCTGGGTCATGGCGGGGTCCTTGTGGGCAGGAGCAGAAGGGTCAATTTAACGTGGTGATGACAATAGGTCTGCAAAATCACTGGTAGGCATGATAGCCCAACCGCTGGCTTGATGATGCTGCCCAGTGGGTTGGCAGGCTGACTAGACTCTGAGCGCAGAAGCCAGAGGCTGCTGCAACCATTTGTGGGAGCCGCGCTTGCCGGCGATGGGCTGTGAGCGGCCCCTTTGTTTCGGGTGTTGAGAAAGGCCTGCAGGCCGGGGCGAGCGCTGCGCGCTCGATCGCCGGCAAGCGCGGCTCCCACATTAAAAAATTGCGCTTTGTTGCACCCATGATTGGAGCATTCGATGAGCATGACCTTTTCCGGCCAGGTAGCACTGGTCACTGGCGGTGCGGCGGGTATCGGCCGGGCGACGGCTCTGGCGTTTGCCCGTGAGGGGCTCAAGGTGGTGGTGGCCGACCTTGATCCGGTCGGTGGTGAGGGCACCGTGGCGTTGATCAACGAGGCCGGTGGCCAGGCGTTGTTCGTGGCCTGTGACGTGACCCGTGACGCTGATGTGCGCCGGCTGCATGAGCAGGTCATTCAGGCCTACGGTCGCCTCGACTATGCCTACAACAATGCCGGTATCGAAATCGAGCAGGGCCGCCTGGCCGAGGGCAGCGAGGCGGAGTTCGACGCCATCATGGGCGTCAACGTCAAAGGGGTGTGGCTGTGCATGAAGTACCAGCTGCCGCTGTTGCTGGCCCAAGGCGGCGGGGCGATCGTCAATACTGCCTCAGTGGCAGGCTTGGGCGCGGCGCCGAAGATGAGCATCTACAGCGCGTCCAAGCACGCGGTGATCGGCCTGACCAAATCGGCGGCCATCGAATATGCCAAAAAGCGCATCCGGGTGAATGCGGTGTGCCCGGCGGTGATCGATACCGACATGTTCCGCCGCGCCTACGAGGCCGACCCGCGCAAGGCCGAGTTCGCCGCCGCAATGCACCCGGTCGGGCGCATCGGCAAGGTCGAGGAAATTGCCAGTGCGGTGTTGTACCTGTGCAGTGATGGGGCAGCGTTCACTACCGGGCACAGCCTTACGGTGGACGGTGGGGCCACGGCTATTTGAAAAGGGGCCCTGTGCCGACGGGACGATGGTACGGAGTTTGATTTCTCTGTGATAGGGTTGGGGCAAGAACTGGATCGTTGGTGACCGGTCTTACGATGAAGTCACTTCATCTAAGGACAGCAATGAAGCATTTAGTTTTGTTCTTGGCCATCGTGGCGATTGCAGGGTGCGCGGCAACTGCCAAGACCGAGATGAGAAAAGGCCGCAAGGGCTTGCATATCAATTGCTCGGGCCTCTCGTCATCGTGGGACAAGTGCTATAGCAAGGCGGCGCAGTCCTGTGGGGCCCGTGGTTACAAAGTTGTCGCCCGCTCGACCAGTGACGATGAGGAGGAAGGGGACTTCCTGTTCGGCATAAACCCTGCGGGTTATACCAGCCGTAGCATGATCGTCATCTGCAAATGATGCCTGGGCGGGTCATTTTCCGGTGGCGTGCCCACCGGCCCCGACCAGTTTGCGTATCAATGTCGCTCATGGGCAGGGTTCCCGCGCTCTGTTGTCTCTTTCGCATACGGGGCGACCTTCAGCAAGCTGATTACGACACGCTCATAGCTATTTGACACTATTGCGGCCTCAAGCCCTTGTGAGTTCAACGCAATCGTTGCCACGCTTGGCCTTTGCAAATCCTGAGAGCAAGGGGGCGGCGTATGGAGACGAGCAGGCAGGGTTTTCTGGCCAACCTGGGCATGGCCCGCAAGCTGGGCCTGGGCTTTGCCCTGGTATTGCTGCTGACCCTGGCGGTGGCAGCCATCGGCATTGCCGCGCTGTACAGTGTCGGCCAGCATTTCAGTGGCCTGCGCCAGCTGGGCCAGTTCAATACCGACCTGCTCAAGCTGCGCCAGCACGAACAGGCCTTTGCCCTGCGCTCCGATATCAAGGAGGCCGAGGCCTTGCGCAGCGGCCTGCACAACCTCAGCGAACGCGCCCGTAGCCTGCCTGCACTGGCAGCGGCCGAAGCGGACCTGGCGGCGTATGGCCAGGCCTTCGAAGCCTTTGTCGAAGCGGTGCAGGCCAAGGAGCTGGCGCTGGACATGGCCAGTTGGTCGGTCTCCAGCGTGGCCAACAACCTGGATGTACTGCAGGCCGGCCTGGCCGATGACGGCACCTACACGCTCAAGCAGTCACAAGGCCAGCAAGGCGGGGGGTTTTTGGAGCAGGCTGCGCAGGTGGCCCAAGTTTCCCGCTTGATGCTGCAGGCCATGGACGAGGCGCGCGTGCGCCTGGACCAGAGCCGCAAAGGCGAGGAGGGCGCAGCCGCAGGGCGCATCGCCCAGACAGTTGAGGCGGCAGGGCTGGTCGAGCAGCTCAAGGCGGCGGTCGGCGATGCGGGCTACCAGAGCGTGCTGGGCGAGGTGCAGGGGCATATCACCAGCTTCTCCGACAAACTCAACGAATACACCGACCTGCTCGGCAAAGAGCACGGTATCAAGGCGCAACTGCAGGCGCGTGCCGAGCAGGCTACGCAGCGGGTCGATCAGGCCTATGCGGCGGACGAGCAAGCGATGCAGGCTGAGCTGACGCGCAATGCCGTGGCCATTGCCCTGGCTACCGGCCTGGCGCTGCTGGTGGGCGTGCTGGCGGGGTGGTTGATCACGCGGGCGGTGGTCGGCCCGCTCAAACGGGTGATCGGCCGTGCCCAGCGTATCGCTGCCGGGGAGTTGAGCCTGGACGCGGAAGCTGCGCGCAACGATGAGGTGGGCCAGTTGATGCAGGCCATGCAGCAGATGGCTGCCGGGCTGTCGGGCATCGTCAGCGGCCTGCAGCAGGGTATCGAGCAACTGGCTGGCAGTGCCCAGGCGCTGTCAGCGGTAACCGAGCAGACCAACCGCGAAGTCGGTAGCCAGAAGGAAGAGACCGAGCAGGTGGCGACCGCCATGCAGCAGATGACCGCCACCGTGCACGATGTGGCGCGCAATGCCGAAGAGGCGGCACTGGCGGCCCAGGCCGCTGACGAGAAGGTCGATTCGGGCCAGGTGGTGGTGCGCCAGAGCATGCAGCGTATCGAGCAACTGGCGGCGGCGGCGGATGCGGCCAGCGCCGGTATCGACAGCCTGAGCGCCGAGATCCACACCATTGGCGATGTGCTGGAAGTGATCAAGAGCGTTGCCGAGCAGACCAACCTGTTGGCGCTCAATGCCGCCATCGAAGCGGCGCGGGCGGGCGAGCAGGGGCGTGGTTTTGCCGTGGTGGCCGATGAGGTGCGGGCGCTGGCCCGGCGTACCCGCCAGTCTACCGAGGAGATCGAGCGGTTGGTTGCCAGCCTGCGCGGCAATGCCCAGCAGTCGGTGGCGCAGATCCGTGGCAGTACCGACCTGGTGCGCCTGGCGGTGGCCGATGCGCTGCAAACCGAAAGCGCCCTGGGCAGTATTGCGGCGGCGGTGTCGTTGATTCAGCAGATGAACCAGCAGATTGCCGCGGCGGCAGAGCAGCAGAGTTCGGTGGCTGAAGAGATCAGCCGCAGTGTCACGCAGATTCGGGGCAGTGCCGACCAGGCGGCGCTGGCAATGCAGGGTAATGCGCAGTCAAGTATCGAGCTGGCGCAGTTGGGCAGTGACCTTAAGGGGATGGTGGGGCATTTTCGTTTGTGATCGTTTGTACCGGCCCCCACAGGAACCCCACTGATTTCAAGGCATGTGGTGTAACTGTAGGAGCCGGCTTGCCGGCGATGGTGCCGGTACGGCACCCCTTCGGTCAGGCCCTGCGCGGGTTGAGAATCAGCAGGGTCACCACCCCCGCCACAATCCCCCAGAATGCCGACCCGATCGAGAACAAGGTCAAGCCCGACGCCGTCACCATGAAGGTAATCAGCGCTGCCTCCCGCTCGCGCGCCTCGCTCATGGCCACCGTCAGGCCATTCATGATCGAGCCGAACAGCGCCAATGCCGCAATAGACAGCACCAGCTCCTTGGGCAGCGCAGCGAACAACGCCGCCAGCGTGGCGCCGAACACCCCGGCAATGCCGTAGAAAATCCCGCACCACACCGCCGCTGTATAGCGCTTGCTTGGGTCTTCATGGGCATGCGGCCCGGTGCAGATCGCTGCGCTGATGGCCGCCAGGTTGACGCCGTGCGAGCCGAACGGGGCCAGCAGCAGTGAGGCAAAGCCGGTGGTTGAGATCAATGGCGAAGCCGGTACCTGATAACCGTCGGCGCGCAACACGGCAACGCCCGGCATGTTTTGCGAGGTCATGGCCACCACGAACAGTGGAATGCCGATGCTGATGGTCGCGGCCAGCGAGAAGCTGGGCGTAGTCCACACCGGTGTGGCCACTTCCAGCCTGAAGCTGCTGAAGTCCAGCAAACCCAGTGCGCCGGACAGCGCTGTGCCCACCAGTAACGCCGCCAGCACGCAGTAGCGCGGCGACAGGCGTTTGACCAGCAGGTAACTGAAGAACATGCCCAGCACCAGCAGCGTGCGGTGTTGCGCCGCGACGAAGATTTCGCTGCCGATCTTGAACAGGATGCCGGCCAGCAATGCCGAGGCCAGTGATGCCGGGATGCGTTTGACCAGGCGTTCGAAGCTGCCGGTCAGGCCGCAGATGAGCACCAGCACGGCACAGGTGATGTAGGCACCGATCGCTTCGCCGTAGCTGACCCCGCCCAGGCTGGTGATCAACAGCGCAGCCCCGGGCGTCGACCAGGCCACGGTGATCGGCGTGCGGTAGCGCAGCGACAGGCCGATGCTGCAGACCGCCATGCCGATGGACAGGGCCCAGATCCACGACGAGATCTGCGCCGTGGAAAGGCCCGCAGCCTGGCCAGCCTGGAACATCAGCACCAGCGAGCTGGTGTAGCCGGTGAGCATGGCGATGAAACCGGCGACGACGGCCGACGTTGAGCTGTCTGCCAGGGGCCGCAGGCGTGCGGAGGTGGCATCGGTCATGGGGTAAGTCCTTGTCCATGTGTAAGCAGTTTTTTCAGACTAACGCGCGTCGGGTTGATCCTTGCCATACAGCGGGCATTGCTTTTAGCCGTACAGTCGCCAACTATTGGGCACGAATGCGCAACTGCATGGGAGGGAGGGGCGATGTACAAAGTCTATGGCGACTACCAGTCGGGCAACTGTTACAAGGTCAAGCTGATGCTAAGCCTGCTGGACCGCCCTTATGAATGGCATCCGGTGGATATCCTCAAGGGGGGGACCGAAACGCCGGAATTTCTGGCGATGAACCCCAATGGCAAGGTGCCGGTGCTAAAGCTTGAGGACGGCACCTGCCTGTGGGAGTCCAACGCCATTCTCAATTTCCTGGCCGATGGCAGCGAATACCTGCCCAGCGAGCCGCGTTTGCGTACCCAGGTGCTGCAGTGGCAGTTCTTCGAGCAGTACAGCCATGAGCCGTACATCGCCGTGGCGCGGTTCATCCAGTTTTACCTGGGTTTGCCTGACGAGCGCGTGGACGAATACCGCAAGCTGCACAAGGGCGGCTACAAGGCATTGAGGGTGATGGAGCGGCAGTTGCAGATGACGCCGTACCTGGTGGGCGAGCAATATTCGATTGCCGATGTGGCGTTGTATGCCTACACCCATGTGGCGCATCAGGGTGGGTTCGATCTGGCCGAGTACCCGGGTGTGCGAGCCTGGCTGGCCCGGGTGGCCGCGCATCCTCGGCATGTGCCGATGGTGGGCTGAGCAGGCCTCACAGGTTCCGTAGGAGCGGCCTTGTGTCGCGAAAGGGCTGCGCAGCAGCCCCAGGATATCGGTGGCGCCGCTGATATCCTGGAGCCGCTTTGCGGCCCTTCGCGACACAAGGCCGCTCCTACAAAGAGCCGCTTCAGATACTCGCGAAGCGTTTGTCCAGGTAGGCAATGATTGCCTTGGACTCATACATCCAGGTCACGTTGCCTTGCTCTTCGATGCGCAAGCACGGCACTTTTACCCGGCCGCCACCTTCGAGCAGCGCCTGGCGGTGCTCCGGGTCGTTCTTGGCATCGCGCAATGCCACTGGCACGTTGAGGCGGTGCAGGGTGCGGCGGGTTTTCACGCAGAACGGGCACGCATGGAACTGGTACAGCGCAAGGCCCTTGGCCTGCTGCTCGACATGCGCCTGGGCCGCGGCATCGCGCTTGCGCTTGGCCGGGCGGCTGATCAGGTCGCCGAACACGATGAGCTGGCCGAGGCCGACCCGCAAGGCTTTGACGATCATCTGCAACTCCTGAAAATAAAAAGCCGACCCACAGGGCCGGCTCGGGTCACGCACCGATCATTTGATCAGGCCGAGGAACTCCATGCGCGTGGCCGGGTTGTCGCGGAATTCACCGAGCATCACCGAGGTGAGCATGGTCGAGTTCTGCTTCTCCACACCGCGCATCATCATGCACATGTGCTTGGCTTCGATAACCACCGCCACACCCGCAGCGCCGGTCACCTGTTGCACGGCCTCGGCGATCTGGCGGCTGAGGTTTTCCTGGATCTGCAGGCGGCGGGCGAACATGTCGACGATCCGCGCGACCTTGGACAGGCCCAGTACCTTGCCCTTGGGCAGGTAGGCCACGTGCGCCTTGCCGATGAACGGCAGCATGTGGTGTTCGCACATCGAATACAGCTCGATGTCCCGGACCAGCACCATTTCGCTGTTGTCGGAGGTGAACAGCGCGCCGTTGGTCACTTCTTCCAGCGTCTGCTCGTAACCGCGGCAAAGGTATTTCATGGCCTTTGCAGCCCGCTTGGGCGTGTCGAGCAGGCCCTCACGGGAGACGTCCTCGCCGATCTGGCTGAGGATCTCGGTGTAGTTCTGTTCCAGGGACATGTATCTACCTGTGGGAAAAAATCGCAAAAACGAAGGTTACGGCGGCAAAGCCTGCGCTGCAAGCGCGGCGTTACTCGTCGCGGCCTTCCATCATGGTTCGTTTGAGCATTACGTACACGGCACCGGTACCGCCGTGGCGGGCCTGGCAGGAGGCGAAACCGAGCACCTGCGGGTGCTGGCGCAGCCAGGTGTTGACGTGGCTCTTGATCATTGGCCGCTTGCCATCCAGGCGTGCGGCCTTGCCGTGGGTCACGCGCACGCAGCGTACTTCCAGCTTGGTGGCCTCGGCAATGAAGGCCCACAGGGTTTCGCGGGCCTTCTCGACAGTCATGCCGTGCAGGTCGAGGCTGCCCTCGAAGGCGATCTGGCCGAGCTTGAGCTTGCGCAGCTGGGTTTCCTGCACGCCGTCGCGGCGCCACATCAACTCGTCTTCGGCACCCACGTCGATGACGAACTGGTCGGACAGGCCGTCGATCACCAACGTCTGGTCACTGCGCACGGTCGCCGCCTGGCGCAGGCCGGCCAGCTGCTTGCGGTCAGCCTTGGGTTTGCCGACCTCGGCACGGTCGTGCTTGATCGGCTTGACGCCGCGCACCTCGGCGCTGAACAGGGAAAAATCGTCGTCTTGCATGGTGCCTCCACGTGGGCGGCGTAGTTTACGCGATCAACCCTGTGGCGTCAGCAATGGCCCTGCCGCTGGCAGGGCCAGGGGCGCTTCAGCACAGCCTTCAGTCGTGCTTCTTCATCAGGTGCGGCGACATGTTCAGCTCCCGACCACGGCGCAGGCGAATGCGGCTGCGCCGCCAGAAGCGCACGCCCAGGTACAGGAGCACCAGCCCGACCACGCTCAGGGTAATCGAAAGCGGGCGGTTGGCATTGAGCTCGGCAAAGGCCGGGTAATTACCGAGCAGCCCGGCGACGCCGGCCATGGCCAGCAGCACACCGAACGTGGCCAGCAGCGCCGACAGGCCTGCGGCCAGGCGGGCGCCCCAGTTGCGTGGCTCGCGCTGGCGCAGGCGTTTGGCGTCGAAACTGCCTTTGAGCTTCATTCCGATTTCCTCTGTGGGCATCAGAAATTCGACCGGCAACCGGCCCCCGGGTTCCGCCCGGCTGCCGGGCGGTGGTCAGCTCGCCAGGCTCAGATCAGGCTGGCGGTGGGGGCGACGCAGGCGAAGTTGTCGGCCATCACGGCCATTTCGCACTCGTGAATCTGCGCAGCGGGAATCACGCGGTCTTTCAAGGCCAGGTCGCGGGTCGCCGAAGCGTCTTGCACCAGGGTGCAACGATAACCATAGTCCTTGGCCCGGCGTACGGTGGTGCTGACGCTGGAATGGCTCATGAAACCGCAGACGATCAGGTCCAGGTGCCCCAGCTCCTGCAGGGTTTCGTGCAGCTTGGTGTTCTTGAACGCGTTGGGCATGCGTTTTTCGATGATTATTTCACCGTCGTGTGGCTCCAGCCCCGGGATGAATTCACCGGCAGGGCCTTGCGGGTCGAAGCGACCGCCGACGGTACCGAGGTGGCGGACGTGGATGATCGGACGGCCGGCCTTGCGGGCGGCGTCGAGCAACCTGGCGATGTTGGCCACGGCCTCGTCCATGCCCGACAGCGCGAGCGGACCACTGAGGTACTCTTTTTGCGCATCGATGACGATCAGGCTGGCTTGGCTCAGCTTGGCCGGCGGGTAATCGCGGCCAGTGAGGCGGAACATCGTGGTTGGAACGGACATCAAGGGCTCCTTGGAAGGGCTTTTGTATACCTATTCTCCCTTGCCTTGGCGCCAATGGGAATGGTTGACATCGAAACCGGCGCAGTTACTGGCCTGTGGCTAGCCGCTGGGCGATCCGCAGGAACATTTGTGCGGTGCGGGCTGTTAGACTTTTGTCCAGATCTGAATAGGAGTACCCCGTGATCACATCTCGTCTGCGCACCTTGCGCGACCACATCCGCTGGGCGGTCAGCCGCTTCCACGAGCACGAGCTGTTTTTCGGCCACGGTGCCGACAATGCCTGGGATGAAGCCCGCCTGCTGGTGCTGGGCGCCGTGCACCTGCCGTGGGAAATCGCCGACAGCTACCTGGATTGCCAGCTCGAGGACGACGAGCGTGTACGCCTGCAGCACCTGCTCAAGCGCCGTATCGAAGACCGTGTACCCACTGCCTACCTGCTGGGTGAGGCGTGGTTCTGCGGCATGTCGTTCATCGTTGACGAGCGTGTGCTGGTACCGCGTTCGCCGATCGGTGAGCTGATCGAAAAACGCTTCGAGCCGTGGCTGGCCAACGAGCCTGCGCGCATTCTCGACCTGTGCACTGGCTCCGGTTGCATCGGTATCGTGGCGGCCGAGGTGTTCCCCGAGGCCGAGGTGGTATTGGCCGACCTGTCCTTCGAAGCGCTTGAAGTGGCCAACCAGAACATCGAACGCCATGGCCTGGACGAGCGGGTATTCACGGTACAGGGTGACGGCTTCGCGGGCCTGCCGGGGCAGCGCTTCGACCTGATCCTGTCCAACCCGCCGTATGTCGATGCCGAGGACTTCGGCGACATGCCGGCCGAGTATCACCATGAGCCGGAGATGGGCCTGGCCTGCGGCAACGATGGCCTGGACCTGGTGCGTCGCATGCTGGCCGAGGCGGCCGAGCACCTGACCGAGAAGGGCCTGCTGATTGTCGAGGTGGGCAATAGCCAGGTGCATGTCGAGGCGCTGTACCCGGAGGTCGACTTCGCCTGGCTGGACTTCGAGCGCGGTGGGCATGGGGTGTTCATGCTGACGGCGGAGCAGTGCCGGCAACATCAGGAGCTGTTCAAGGCCCGCGTTTGATCGGGGCTTGATGGGGTGGGGCATGCCTTGCGTTGCACGGTCTCAAAGCCGCTGTAACACCCATGGCATGCGCCCACTTGCTCTAGCGGGTGGCAATCCAGATCAACAACCCAGCCTGGAACACCGCAAACGCCACCAGGCAGGTAATGGTAAAGCGCAGCCCGCTGTCCTCGCGCTGGTACTTGGCCACCCGCTCATCGCGCTCGCGCAGTTGCGCCTCCTTCTCCAGAAGGTTCTGCTCGGCCTGCTGCAGCATCCCGGCCGCCTCGAGCATGGCCACCCGCTGCACCTTCTCACTGTTCCAGCCGCCTTTGAGCTGGCCCACCGTGGCTTCGACAGTACGGCCTTTGAGGTGCTGCCCGTCGGCGTACTCCACCTCGATGCCGGTCGCGCTCAGGAAGCGGTCACGGCGCAGGCGCGTGTCTTCGTTCAGGGCATCCTTGTTCGGCAGCGCCATGCCTTCGATGTGGTAGTGCGACCATTTGCGCTGCAGCCACTGCACGGCCTGGGCCAGCATGAAACGCCCCAGGCCGCGGTTCAGTGGCTCCAGCTGCAGGCCGCTGTCGCTGCCGATGCTCACCCGCCGCTCAAGGTGGTCAACCCGCACATCCAACTGGTTCTGCTCTTTGCGCACCTTCTGCCCGGGCAGGCGGATTTCCATGCGCAGCAGGCTGTGCGCCTTGTCGTGGCGCTCGGCATGGCCGAACTCGACGAAACGCAGCGGTCGCGCGCCGCTGTTGCGGTCGGTGGGCAGCGGCGCCAGGCGCAGCAACTGAAAGTGTTCTACTGCCAGGTCAGCCCAGGGCAGCACTGGGCTGTCCGGGGCTTGCGGCTCTTCGGCCGGCTCTACGGCGGCGGTGGCGTCGGTCATCAGGGCGTTCTCACATACAAGCCAATACCGAGCTTATCGGCCGTATCGCCCAGGACCTGAGGCCATTGTGCGGCGATCTCCTCAGGCTGAGGGCAACTGATGAATGAACGTCACCACCCGCTCACCCAGCTCACGGGCCAGCGGCAGTTCAGGGTTCAGGTAGCTGTCGCGCTGCTCGCTCATGGCCTTGGGGCTGATGCGCAGCATGTGGTTCATGCCGTCGATCAGTACCAGTTGGGCATCGGGTTTGGCCGCCTTCAGGCGCTGGGCATCGGCCACATCCACCTGCACGTCGTTGCGGCCCTGGATGATCAGCGCAGGCATCGGCAGGCGGGCGAAGGCCTTGGCCGGGTCCTGACGGAACAGTGAGATCAGGTAGGGCTGCACGCTGGGGCGGAATACCTGGCGCAGAGGGGCGGGGACATCCAGGCTGGTCTGCCCGGCCTGCAGGCGGTCGAGCAGGGCGCTGCTGCGGGCCAGTTGCGCGGGCGGCATGCGTTGCGCCAGTTGTTCGCGCAGCACATCGGCGATGGGCCGGCCGCTGCCGGCGAGGGTGATGACGGCGCTGGCGCCGGACTGCTCGGCGGCCAGGCTGGCAATCAGTGCCCCTTCGCTGTGGCCGACCAGTATCAGCGGGCCGAAGCGCGGGTCGGCCTTGAGCTTGCGGCTCCAGGCCACCACGTCGGCGACGTAGCGCTCGACACTGAGGTCGCGCTCATCGGGCGTGGCCGGCAGGCTGGCGGCCACGCCGCGCTTGTCGTAGCGCACGCTGGCAATGCGCTCATTGGCCAGCAGCAGCGCCAGGCGTTTGAGGTTGTCGATACGCCCCGAGGCCGGGTTGTTGCCATCGCGGTCGGTAGGGCCGGAGCCGGCGATGATCAACACCACAGGGGGCGGGGTGGCCTGTTGCGGCAACAGCAGGCTGCCATGCAGCACACCCTGGCCGGTGTCCAGGTCGATAGGGCGTTGCAGGACGGTGGGTGAGGCTGCCTGGGCAAGGCCGGTGCACAGCAGGAGGAAGAAAGCGACGAAGCGCGGCATCAGGCGGTACTACATGGGGAGATGAGCGTTTGACCCAATGTTCATGGGAAGGTTCTGCAGCCCCCCGGAGCGGGCAAGCATTCCTTGTGAAATTTTCCGTATACTGCTCCCCTCGTTCACTTCAGGCAGACTCGCGGAGCGTCCATGTCCGGCAATACCTACGGCAAGCTGTTCACTGTCACCACCGCTGGCGAAAGCCATGGCCCGGCGTTGGTCGCCATTGTCGATGGCTGCCCTCCGGGCCTGGAAATCTCCCTCGCCGACCTGCAGCACGACCTCGACCGGCGCAAGCCCGGCACCAGCCGGCACACCACCCAGCGCCAGGAACCGGACGAGGTGGAAATCCTCTCCGGTGTGTTCGAAGGCCGTACCACCGGCTGCTCGATCGGCCTGCTGATCCGCAACACCGACCAGAAGTCCAAGGACTACTCGGCGATCAAGGACCTGTTCCGCCCGGCCCACGCCGACTACACCTACCACCACAAGTACGGCATCCGCGACTACCGCGGCGGTGGCCGCAGCTCGGCCCGCGAAACCGCCATGCGCGTGGCGGCCGGCGCCATCGCCAAGAAGTACCTGGCCACCCAGGGCATCCAGGTGCGCGGCTACATGAGCCAGCTGGGGCCGATCGAAATCCCCTTCAAAACCTGGGATTCGGTGCAGGACAACGCCTTCTTCAGCCCCGACCCGGCCAAGGTGCCGGAGCTTGAGGCCTACATGGACCAGCTGCGCCGCGACCAGGACTCGGTCGGGGCGAAGATCACCGTGGTGGCCGAGGGCGTGATGCCAGGGTTGGGTGAGCCGATCTTCGACCGCCTGGACGCGGAGCTGGCCCATGCGCTGATGAGCATCAACGCGGTCAAGGGCGTTGAAATCGGTGCGGGTTTCGCCAG
This sequence comes from Pseudomonas sp. TR47, assembly GCF_044143025.1. Taxonomy (NCBI): domain Bacteria; kingdom Pseudomonadati; phylum Pseudomonadota; class Gammaproteobacteria; order Pseudomonadales; family Pseudomonadaceae; genus Pseudomonas; species Pseudomonas sp. TR47. The sequence continues at coordinate 30,956 of NZ_JBHFCS010000033.1, forward strand.
CATCGCCCAGCGCGGTACCGAGCACCGCGACGAGCTGACCCCCGAAGGCTTCCTCAGCAATAACGCGGGCGGGATCCTGGGCGGTATCAGCTCTGGCCAGCCGATCGTCGCCCACCTGGCGCTCAAGCCGACCTCCAGCATCACCGTGCCGGGCCGCTCCATCGACGTGGACGGCAACCCGGTCGACGTCATCACCAAGGGCCGTCATGACCCGTGCGTTGGCATTCGCGCCACGCCGATCGCCGAAGCGATGATGGCTATCGTGCTGATGGATCACCTGTTGCGTCACCGGGCGCAGAATGCCGAGGTGAAGGTCGCAACGCCGGTTCTGGGCCAGCTCTGATTCGTCAGTACCGGCCCTATCGCCGGCAAGCCGGCTCCCACACGGGCAGCATGGGCGCCGGCTTGAACCGGCTCCACAGGTGCAGTGTAGGAGCCGGCTTGCCGGCGATAGGGCCGGTACAGGCAATACCCCATTCTGGCTGAGCCCTGATGAATCCGATCCCCTACTGGCGACTGTCCAGCTTCTACCTTTTCTACTTCGCTCTGCTGGGTTCGACAGCCCCGTTCCTGGCCCTTTACTTCGACCACCTCGGCTTCCCCCCGGCGCGTATTGGCGAGCTGGTGGCCATCCCCATGCTGATGCGCTGCATCGCCCCCAACCTGTGGGGCTGGCTGGGTGACCGCAGCGGCCAGCGGCTGCTGATCGTGCGCCTAGGCGCGCTGTGTACCCTGGCCACCTTTTCGCTGATCTTCTTCGGCAAGAGCTACGCCTGGCTGGCGCTGGTAATGGCCCTGCACGCGTTCTTCTGGCATGCGGTACTGCCGCAGTTCGAGGTCATCACCCTGGCCCACCTGCACGGGCAGACGGCGCGCTACAGCCAGGTGCGCCTGTGGGGTTCGATCGGTTTCATCCTCACCGTGGTCGGCCTTGGGCGGTTGTTCGAATGGTTGAGCCTGGATATCTACCCGGTCGCCCTGGTGACCATCATGGCGGGCATCGTCGCGGCCAGCCTGTGGGTGCCCAATGCCCAGCCGGTGGAGCAGGGCGAGCGGCGCGACGCGGGCGGCTTCCTGCGCCAGTTGCGGGCGCCTGGGGTGGTTGCCTTCTACCTGTGCGTGGCCTTGATGCAGCTCAGCCACGGGCCTTACTACACCTTCCTCACGTTGCACCTGGAGCACCTGGGCTACAGCCGCGGCGCCATCGGCCTGCTGTGGGCGCTGGGGGTGGTGGCCGAAGTGCTGATCTTCATGGCCATGAGCCGCATCTTCACGCGCTTCAGCGTGCAGCAGGTGCTGCTGGCCAGCTTCCTGTTGGCCGCCCTGCGCTGGCTACTGCTGGGCAACCTGGCGGGCGAGCCGGGTGTGCTGATCTTCGCCCAGGTGCTGCACGCGGCCACGTTCGGCTGCTTCCATGCTGCCTCCATCGCGTTCGTCCAGGCCAGTTTCGGCGCCCGTCAGCAAGGGCAGGGCCAGGCATTGTATGCGGCGCTGTCGGGCACCGGCGGTGCGCTGGGGGCGTTGTATTCGGGCTACAGCTGGAAGCTGCTGGGCCCCACCTTCACCTTTGGTATGGCCAGCGCCGCAGCGCTCGCGGCAGCCGTTATAATTGCCACTCGTTTGAAATCGACCAGGACCTGCCGCTGATGAGCATCCTCTGTGTATTCCACCCGTCCAGCCCGGCCTTGCCGAACAAGGTACTGACCCACCACGACGACATCACCGCAACGCTGGCAGAGCAGGGCGTGCGTTTTCACCACGCTGCGCTGGCGCTGCGCATACGGCCGGGCAGCAGCCAGGATGAGGTCATGAGCGCCTGCCGCGAACACCTTGACCGGTTGATGACTGCCCAAGGCTGCGCAGCATTCAGTGTGCTCAACCGCGACGGTGCCGACCCGGCACAGGTCGACCTGCGTGATGAGCATGTGCATGACGTTGATGAAGTGTTTGCCGTGGTCACAGGTCGCGCCCAGGTCGGGCTTCGCCTGGGTGACTATGTGTATGCGCTGGTGTGTGAAAAAGGCGACCAGCTGGTGATCCCGGCAGGGTGCCGGCGCTGGGTGGAGCTGGGGGACAACCCGTTCTGCCTGGCGCTGCGACTCTATGCCAGTGAGCAGGGTATGCAGCCGCGCTTTACCGGGGATGATACGGCGCGTGCGTACGCTGGGATCGACGAGTTCTAGTGTCCGCTCCGGCCCCTCGCGGGCAAGCCTGAGCCTACAGGTACCCCGCCATCCCTAAGGGCAATGCAGTACCTGTGGGCGCAGGTTTACCCGCGAAAGGGCCGGTGCAGACAAAACTCAACGGTAGGTCGGCAGCGCGAAGCGTTGCTGGCTCTGCAGCATCGAGATCACCGGCAGTTCACTGGCTTGCTCGGCCAGGTCGCGGCGAATGGCGCTGATCGCCCAGGACAGCTGTTCGGCGCTGTGCAGTTGCCCGTAGGTCAGCACACGGCGGGTAACCCTGCCATCGGTGGCACGCAGCGTCAGCAGGATGCCGCCATCGGGGCGAGGCTGGGTGGTGACCTGGTAGGCCGAGAACACCGAGACGAACTTTTCCTGAATGAGGTCCATATCAACTCCTGACTGATTTGGTGGGCAGACGTGAGTTGATAGGTGCAGTGAACGTGCCAAAACTTGATTCTGATAAAAATCCTTTAATTTCAAGGCTTTGAGGTTGCTTCGGGGAGGGTGGTGCCGTGCAGGCTGCATGGTCGTGCATTTTGCACAGTGCATTTTGCACGAGCCGGCCGGTGGCTATCGGCGCTATAGATTCTGAACCTTTGACCTGCCGGGCTTGCCTGACAAACACTTGGGCAATCTTTTCTGCCAGGAGGTTCCAGATGTCTGAACAACAAGCACCCGCCGCCATGACCGATGACGAGACCGCGGCATTTGCCGAGCAGGTCTTCGAGTGTGCCCGCCAGGGGGATGCCACGATGCTCGAGCGTCTTCTGGCCAGTGGCTTGCCAGCCAATCTGCGCAACCACAAAGGCGACACGCTGCTGATGCTGGCCAGCTACCACGGCCACCATGATGCGGTCCGCGTATTGCTGAGCCAGGGTGCCGACCCGCTGGTTGCCAACGACAACGGCCAGCTTCCGATCGCGGGTGCGGCGTTCAAGGGTGACCTGGCGATGATCCGGCTGTTGCTGGAAAACGGCGTGCCGGTCGACGCTGCTGCGCAGGACGGGCGTACTGCACTGATGCTGGCGGCGATGTTCAACCGTGTAGAGATTCTCGACTACCTGCTGGCCCAAGGCGCCGACCCGGCACACCAGGATGCGCGCGGCGCCACCGCGCTGATGGCGGCGCACACCATGGGCGCAGCCGATACCGCAGCGCGCCTGCAGGCGCTGGCCGGCTAACTGCCTGGGGGCATTTGCGGCTATCCTTGGCGACTTTTCACCCGTCGCAGGCCCCCTTCATGAAAAACCAGTTGCTCGAATTCATCAGCCTCATCGGCGCCGGCTGCATGCGCGATGAAGACATCGAGCGCATCGCCGACGAGGCCGCGCAGGCCTACGCCGACCCCGCCGCCTTCCTCGCCGCCAACCCGGACATCAACTACGACGACAGCTTCCCGATCCCGCTGGGCGAGTGGGTGGTGCTTGGCAGCCTGCCGGACACCGTGGTGTTCCAGGCCGACAGCTATCAGGAGTTGTTCCAGCACATCAGCGATTCGTTCGACAAGAGCGTGCCGTTCACCCTCAAGCCCAAGCAGCTGGCGCGTACCGAGCCGTTGACGGCGCTCAACCGCATCCAGGTGCAGATGGCCGCGCTGAACAAAGAGGCCGGTGGTTATGTGCTGCTCAACTTCAGCCAGTTGCTCGATGATGAGTTGCAAGTGGTGATGGTTGGCCAGAACGACCTGGCGCGTGTGCTGGAGCTGGGTGCTGAACTGCGTATCAAGGTAGAGCCGGCCTTAGAGGCGCTCAAGGTGGCCGTTCACAGCTGAATCGGCTGTAGGAGCGGCCTTGTGTCGCGAAAGGGCCGCAAAGCGGCCCCAAGATTCAGCAGCGCAACACAAATTGCTGGGTCTGCTGCGCAGCCCCTTCGCGACACGAGGCCGCTCCTACCTGCAGCAAGGTGCAGATGGCCGCGCTGAACAAAGCCAGGTGGTAATGGCACTGAAAGCGCTCAAGGCAGCTCACACGCCTGTAGGAGCGGCCTTGTGTCGCGAAGGGCCGCAAAGCGGCCCCAAGATTCAGCAGCGCAACACAAATTGCTGGGTCTGCTGCGCAGCCCCTTCGCGACACGAGGCCGCTCCTACCTGCAGCAAGGTGCAGATGGCCGCGCTGAACAAAGCCAGGTGGTAATGGCACTGAAAGCGCTCAAGGCAGCTCACACGCCTGTAGGAGCGGCCTTGTGTCGCGAAGGGCCGCAAAGCGGCCCCAAGATTCAGCAGCGCAACACAAATTGCTGGGTCTGCTGCGCAGCCCTTTCGCGACACGAGGCCGCTCCTACCTGCAGCAAGGTGCAGATGGCCGCGCTGAACAAAGCCAGGTGGTAATGGCACTGAAAGCGCTCAAGGCAGCTCACACGCCTGTAGGAGCGGCCTTGTGTCGCGAAGGGCCGCAAAGCGGCCCCAAGATTCAGCAGCGCAACACAAATTGCTGGGTCTGCTGCGCAGCCCTTTCGCGACACGAGGCCGCTCCTACCTGCAGCAAGGGGCAGATGGCCGCGCTGAACAAAGCCAGGTGATAATGGCACTGAAAGCGCTCAAGGCAGCTCACACGCCTGTAGGAGCGGCCTTGTGTCGCGAAAGGGCCGCAAAGCGGCCCCAAGATTCAGCAGCGCAACACAAATTGCTGGGTCTGCTGCGCAGCCCCTTCGCGACACGAGGCCGCTCCTACAACAGCGGCGTCGGTAAGTCGTTTCAACCCAGCGCAGTATCCAGAAACATCATCACCGCAAACCCGCCCATCACCCCCAGCGTCGCTGCCGTCTGGTGCCCATTGCGGTGGGTTTCGGGTATTACCTCGTGGGACACCACGAACAGCATCGCCCCCGCCGCCAGCCCCATGCTGATGGGGTAGGCGAGGGCAAAGCCGGTGGAAATCCCCAACCCGATCACCGCGCCCAAGGGCTCCATCAGGCCCGAGCCAATCGCTACCAGCGCGGCCTTGAAGTTGGACAACCCGGTTGCGCGCAAGGCCAGCGCTACGGCCAGGCCTTCGGGTATGTCCTGAATGGCGATGGCGCTGGTCAGCGGCAGGCCTACATTCATGTCGCCATTGGCAAAGCTCACGCCAATGGCCATGCCCTCGGGCAGGTTGTGCAGGGTGATCGCCAGCACGAACAGCCACACCCGGCTGATGCGCTCGGCATCGGGGCCGCAGGGGCCTGTGCTTTCGTGTTCGTGCGGGGTGAAGCGGTCGAGCCCGAGCATCAGCAGCACACCCAGGCCCATGCCCAGCACCACGGTAAAGGCGGCGGCCGGGCCGTTGCCGGTAATTTCGCGGGCAGCCTCAAGGCCCGGCAATATCAACGAAAACGAGCTGGCAGCCAGCATCATGCCGGCCGCAAAACCGAGCATCACGTCCTGGCTGCGTGCGCTGACATCGCGCAGCACCACGGCCAGTACCGCGCCCAGGGCCGTGGCGCCGAAGCCGGACAGGCCACCGAGCAGCGCCAGGTGCAGGCTGTCGGCATGCTCGCCGTTGACGGCGTTCCAGAAACTCGCCGCCAGCAGCACGATGACCGCCAGCAGGCTCACGCCCAGCCCCGCGCTGAGCCACGGGGTATTGACTGCCTGCTGGCGCCAGGCACTCAACAACGAGGGCGAGGCGGGGGTTTGAGTCTGGGCTGGGGGCATGCGAACCTCGGATCTGTGAATGCTTGCAGTCTACCCAGTGACCAGCAGGGCAGGCCAAGGATTCCCTTCTATCGACCTGATAGCTGATTATGCTCAGCCACACTGACTGTCAACGGGGGGGTTGCCATGGGTTCGACGTTCAACGGGCTGGTTGGCCTGATCATTCTGGCGCTGGATATCTGGGCAATCCTCAATGTGATCAAGAGCGGCCGGGAGGTGGGGGTCAAGGTGCTGTGGATACTGCTGATCGCCTTGCTGCCGGTGATCGGCCTGGTGATCTGGGCCATTGCCGGTCCCAGGGGCAATGTGCGGCTTGGATAGGGGCATTTTGCTGGCGCAGACAAAACCAGCAACAGCCCCGTGACAAAATTTTCACATTGGTTTAAACAGAATCCGCACCCGCACAATGCTGCGTTGGTCTAGCGCCGGCGCCATCCCGCAAACACGCAATCCTAGGACCTTCCCATTCATGGCTAACACGGATGCCTTGAAGCAACAGGGCGCGCGAGCCTTCTCGCCGACCTTGAAATCGCACTTGGCCTATACGCTGCTCAGTGCCCTGGTGATCATGCTGATGCTCAGCCTGGTGCGCCTCGCGCTGCTGGTCTACAACAGTGACATGATCGGCGACACCCCTTATTCCACCGTTGCCGAAGGCTTGTTCAACGGTTTGCGCTTCGACCTGCGCGTGGTGGTGTACCTGAGCATCCCGTTGCTGCTGGCAACGCTGAGCCCATGGGCCATGGCCCGGCGTGGCCTGTTCCGCTTCTGGCTGACCATCACCGCTAGCGTGGTGATGTTCCTCGGCCTGATGGAGCTGGACTTCTACCGCGAGTTCCACCAGCGCCTCAACGGCCTGGTCTTCCAGTACATCAAGGAAGACCCGAAGACCGTGATGAGCATGCTCTGGTACGGCTTCCCGGTGGTCCGCTACCTGCTGGCCTGGCTGTTCGGCACCTGGCTGCTGAGCCTGCTATTCAAGGGCATCGACCGCCTGACCCGTGGTGTGGGTGGCAGTGGCGTTACCGTGCAGCGCAGTGTTGCGCCGTGGTACCACCGCCTGGCCGTGTTCATGGTGATCCTGCTGGTGGCTGTGGTTGCCGCCCGTGGCACCCTGCGCCAGGGCCCGCCCATGCGCTGGGGCGATGCCTTCACCACTGATTCCAACTTCGTCAACCAGTTGGGCCTCAACGGTACCCTGACGCTGATCGACGCTGCCAAGAGCCGTTTCGGCGAGGACCGTGCCAACATCTGGAAGCCGGTGCTGGAGCAGAACCTGGCCACGCAGACCGTGCGTGAACATCTCCTGACCCCTTACGACACGCTGGTCGATGCCGATGAGGCCGCCGTGCGCCGTGACTTCGTGCCGCCGGCCGAAGGTACCTTGCCGGTCAAGAACGTCGTGGTGATCCTCATGGAGAGCTTCGCCGGCCATTCGGTAGGCGCCCTGGGCAGCCCGAACAACATCACCCCGTACTTCGACAAGCTGGCCAAGGAGGGGCTGTTGTTCGACCGCTTCTTCTCCAACGGTACCCATACCCACCAGGGCATGTTCGCCACCATGGCCTGCTTCCCCAACCTGCCGGGCTTCGAATACCTGATGCAGACCCCGGAAGGCGGCCACAAGCTGTCGGGCTTGCCGGCGCTGCTGAGCGCCCGTGACTACGACGACGTGTACGTCTACAACGGTGATTTCGCCTGGGACAACCAGTCCGGTTTCTTCGGCAACCAGGGCATGACCACCTTCATCGGCCGCAACGACTTCGTCGACCCGGTGTTCTCCGACCCGACCTGGGGCGTGTCCGACCAGGACATGTTCGACCGTGGCAACGAGGAGCTGGCCAAGCACGATGGCAAGAAGCCGATCTACGCGCTGCTGCAGACGCTGTCCAACCACACCCCGTATGCCTTGCCCAAGGACCTGCCGGTCGAGAAGGTCACAGGCCAGGGCCGCCTGGACGAGCACCTGACCGCCATGCGCTACTCCGACTGGGCGCTGGGCCAGTTCTTCGAGAAGGCGCGCAAGGAGCCGTACTTCAAGGACACCCTGTTCGTCATCGTTGGCGACCATGGTTTTGGCAACCACCAGCAGGTCACCGAACTGGACCTGGGCCGCTTCAACGTGCCGCTGCTGCTGATCGCGCCGGGCATCCAGGAGAAGTTCGGTGCGCTCAACCACACCGTGGGCACCCAGGTCGACATCGTGCCGACCATCATGGGCCGCCTGGGTGGCCAGGCACGGCACCAGTGCTGGGGCCGCGACCTGCTCAACCTGCCTGAGGGCGACCAGGGCATCGGTATGATCAAGCCGTCGGGCAGCGAGCAGATCGTTGGCCTGGTGCAGGGTGACCGCATCCTCATCGAGTCCAAGGACATGACCCCGCGCCTGTACCGCTACCAGCTGGGCAGCGAGTTCAAGGCCGAGCTGATCGAAAGCCCCGACCAGCCGCAAATGCTCAAGCAGCTTGAAGCGTATATCCAGACCGCGACCAAGAGCCTGCTCGACAACACGGCCGGTGTGGTGCACGGTACACCGAAGTAACTGGCAAAC
>NZ_JBHFCS010000034.1:0-37377 GCF_044143025.1 Pseudomonas sp. TR47
CCATCCACTGTTTCGCATCGAAGCCGGCATTCCCTGCCAGGATGCCCGGGAGCAAGCTTCGGAACTGATGGGTTATGTGCGGGAACTGACGGTCATCGGCGTGATGGATGAGAAACCGATGATGGTCTGGGCAGCGCATTACTTGAGTGCGTTGGCCAAGGCGCTGATGGATGATGCCGAGTTGGGGATGATGCGCTGAGAACCAGGCCTGACACGAGACCTGCAGACAAAGTATTTCTCGCCTTTAACTTAAAGGCCCACGCCTACCGGCATCCCCGACACCAGAAACGCAAAAGCCCCGAATAATCGGGGCTTTTGCTGAGAATATGGCGGAAGCGTAGAGATTCGAACTCTAGGATAGTTGCCCATCGACGGTTTTCAAGACCGTTGCCTTAAACCACTCGGCCACGCTTCCAGCTCGTTTTGCGGCCGCCATAATACCGTAATGAAACACGCTGTCAAACTCTCTATGTCGCCGGTTGCAGGAGCTCTGATAGACTCCTAGCATCTGAACGTTCCAAAACCACAGGTTTACCAAGGAGTGTCGCCATGCGCGAACAGGATTATGCCGTACACAGCGGCCAACAGGTCGAGCAGCGCGAGGTCAGCAAGGTCCTGCGCAACACCTACAGCCTGCTGGCACTCACCCTCGCCTTCAGCGGTGTCATGGCTTTCGTTGCCCAGCAGATGCGTGTCGGCTACCCGAACATCTTCGTCGTGCTGATCGGCTTCTACGGCCTGTTCTTCCTCACCAACAAACTGCGTGATTCGGTCTGGGGCCTGGTTTCCACCTTCGCTCTCACCGGCTTCATGGGCTTCATCCTCGGCCCAATCCTCAACCGTTACCTGGGCATGGCCGGTGGCGCTGAGGTGGTCAGCTCGGCCTTCGCCATGACGGCCTTGGTGTTCGGTGGCCTGTCGGCCTATGTGCTGATCTCGCGCAAGGACATGAGCTTCCTCAGCGGTTTCATCACCGCCGGCTTCTTCGTCCTGCTGGGCGCCGTAGTGGCCAGCTTCTTCTTCCAGATCAGCGGCCTGCAACTGGCGATCAGCGCTGGCTTTGTGCTGTTCTCGTCGGTCTGCATCCTGTTCCAGACCAGCGCGATCATCCACGGCGGTGAGCGTAACTACATCATGGCGACCATCAGCCTGTATGTATCGATCTACAACCTGTTTGTCAGCTTGCTGCAACTGTTCGGCATCATGGGTCGCGACGACTGATACCGGTTGCTTGAGCCCGTTGAAAAAGCCCGCTTCGGCGGGCTTTTTTGTGGGTACGTGCAGGCCTGTATGCTGTAGCCCACCCTTTCCACGCCAGCTGACCTAAAAGTCAGGTTATTACCCGAATGCTCGCCGATCTTGCTGCCATCGTGCGCGCCACTACCGCAATCCCCCTTCACCCCGTAGAATGCGCTCCTTTTTTCTTCCGGGGCAGCTTCACCGATGAGCTCACACGAACACAGCCCGGGCGCGGATGCGCCTGCCAACGAACTGGTGCTTGGCCTCGAGGACAAGCCACGGCTGCTTATCGGCCTGCTGGCGGCGCTGCAGCACCTGCTGGCGATCATCGTGCCGATCGTGACCCCGGGCCTGCTGATTTGCCAGGCGCTGGGTGTTTCGGCGCGTGATACCAACCTGATCGTGTCGATGTCGCTGGTCATCTCGGGTATCGCCACCTTCGTGCAGTGCAAGCGGTTTGGGCCGTTTGGCGCGGGCTTGCTGATCGTGCAGGGCACCAGCTTCAACTTCGTCGGCCCACTGATTGCCGGTGGTGCGCTGATGGTCAAACAGGGCACGCCTGTCGAAAGCGTGATGGCAGCGATCTTCGGCGTGGTGATCGCCGGCTCGTTCGTCGAGATGGGCGTGTCGCGCATCCTGCCCTTCGTCAAGCGTCTGATCACGCCGTTGGTGACGGGCATTGTGGTGCTGATGATCGGCCTGACCCTGATCAAGGTCGGTTTGATCAGCATGGGCGGCGGCTTTGGCGCCATGGCCAATGGCACCTTCGCCAATGGCGAAAACCTGCTGCTGTCGGGCGTGGTGCTGGCAATCATCGTCATCCTGAACCGCATCCCGGTGGTGTGGATGCGCAGCTGCGCCATCGTCATCGCCCTGGCGGTGGGTTACGCCCTGGCGGGTTACCTCGGCCGGCTGGACTTCACCGGCATGCATGAAGCTGCACTGTTCCAGGTACCGACGCCGCTGCACTTTGGCCTCGGTTTCTCGTGGGCGCTGTTCATCCCGATGCTGGTGATCTACCTGGTGACCTCGCTCGAAGCCATCGGCGACGTTACAGCCACCAGCAAGGTCTCGCGCCAACCGGTCGAAGGCCCGGTGTGGATGCAGCGCATCAAGGGCGGCGTGCTGGTCAACGGCGCCAACTCGCTGCTGGCGGGCCTGTTCAACACCTTCCCCAGCTCGATCTTCGCGCAGAACAACGGCGTGATTCAGCTGACCGGCATCGCCAGCCGTCACATCGGTATCTGGATTGCCGTGATGCTAGTGGTACTGGGCTTGTTCCCGAGTGTTGCCGGCGTGATTCAGGCTGTGCCTGAGCCTGTGCTGGGCGGCGCGGCCATGGTCATGTTCGGTGCCGTGGCCGCTTCGGGCATCAACATTCTGGCCAGCACGCGCCTGGACCGCCGTGCACTGCTGATCATCGCCGTGTCGTTGGCGTTGGGCTTGGGCGTGGCTCAGGTTCCGGAGTTCTTGGCGCACATGCCGGCGGCCATTCGTAACGTACTGGAGTCGGGCGTTGCCACCGGTGGTATCTGCGCCCTGGTGCTGAACTGGTTCCTGCCAGAGAGCAAGGAACACGCCTGATAGCCCCTCCCCGGCCAACCAGCCCGCGCCCACCCGCGCGGGCTTTTTGCTTTATCATGGCCGCATTCCTTTACACGAGTTGCCCATGAAATTCGCTATCGCGGTTTTTTCCCCGGCCCATGCGCCCTCCTCGCGGCGCGCCTTGCGCTACGCCGAGGCGGTGCTGGCCGGCGGGCATGAGATTGCCCGGTTGTTCTTCTATCAGGACGGTGTTCACAGCGCCTCGGCCAACGTGGTCGCGCCCCAGGACGAACAGGACATCGCCGCCCAGTGGCGCGCTTTTGTCGAGCAGCACCAGCTGGACGCCGTGGTGTGCATCGCCGCTGCCTTGCGCCGCGGCGTGCTCGACGAGGCCGAAGCCGGCCGCTACCAGCGCCCGGCGGTGAACCTGCCCAAGCCGTGGGAGCTCTCCGGCCTGGGCCAATTGCATGAAGCGGCACAGTTGGCCGACCGCCTGGTCTGCTTTGGAGGCGATTGAAATGGCCAAATCCCTGTTGATCATCAGCCGCCAGGCGCCCTGGACCGGCCCGTCTGCCCGCGAAGCGCTGGACATCGCATTGGCCGGCGGCGCTTTCGATCTGCCACTGGGCATGCTGTTCCTCGATGACGGCGTGTTCCAGCTTGCTCCTGATCAGCAACCGGTTGCCGTGCAACAAAAGAATCTGGCCGCCAACCTGCAGGCACTGCCGATGTTCGGTGTGGAGGAGCTGTTCGCTTGCCAGCACAGCCTGGCCCTTCGCGGGCTTGCTGCCGACACCCTGGACCTGCCCGTTGAGGTGCTGGACGACGCGGCCTTGAAGGCACTGATTGCCCGTTTCGACCAAGTGGTGACGCTCTGATGCCGACTTTGCATGTGATATCCCACTCGCCCTTCGGCGATGATCGCCTGGGCAGTTGCCTGCGCCTGCTCGGCGGCGAAGATGCCTTGCTGCTGTGCGGCGATGCGGTTTATGCCCTGCGTGACGGCAGCGAACCACAGCGCCTGCTGCAGGCGGCAGCGCTGGAACAACGCCTGTTCGCCCTCGACGAAGACCTGCAGGCGCGCGGCGTCAGCAGCGGGCTGGCAAAGGCCGTGGACTACCCAGCGTTCGTCGCGTTGTCGTTGCACTATGACAAGGTCAACAGCTGGCTATGAACACCCTGACCGTAGACAACCAGGCAATCGCCCTGGACAAGGACGGCTTTCTGGTCGACCTGCAAGACTGGTCCCACGCCGTCGCCGAGGCACTGGCCGCGCGCGAAGGCATTGCCCTGACCGCCGAACACTGGGAAGTGCTGGAACTGCTACGCCAGTTCTATGAGGAATTCCAGCTGTCTCCGGCCACCCGCCCGCTGATCAAGTACACCGCGCTAAAGCTGGGCCCTGAAAAGGGTAACAGCCCGCACCTCAACCGCCTGTTCAACGGCACCCCCGCCAAACTCGCCGCCAAGCTGGCGGGCCTGCCCAAGCCGACCAATTGCATATGACAGACGCTCGCCCGCTCACCCTGCAAACCCCGGCCGAACACCCGTTCGCCGAATTCGTGCGCATCCTTGGCAAAGGCAAACGCGGTGCCCGCAGCCTCACCCGTGAGGAAGCCCGAGCCGCCATGGCCCTGCTGCTTGAAGGCAAGGTTGAAGACACTCAGCTCGGTGCCTTCCTCATGTTGCTGCGGCACAAGGAAGAGAGCGCCGAGGAGCTGGCCGGCTTCACCGAGGCCCTGCGCGCCCAACTGCATGCACCACGCATCGCTGTCGACCTGGACTGGCCCAGCTATGCCGGCAAGAAGCGCCACCTGCCCTGGTTCCTGCTGGCCGCCAAATGCCTGGCCGCCAACGGCGTGCGCATCCTGATGCACGGTGGTGGCGCCCACACCGCCGGGCGCATGTACACCGAGCAATTGTTGGCCCTGCTGGACATTGCGCTTTGCCGCCATTGGCCTGCCGTCGAGCAAGCACTGGACCAGCAACGCCTGGCGTTTTTCCCGCTGCACGATTGGGCCCCGCAACTGCAGCGCATGATCGACCTGCGCAACATACTTGGCCTGCGCTCCCCCATCCATTCGCTGGCCCGCGTGCTCAACCCGCTGGGCGCCCGCTGCGGCCTGCAGAGCATCTTCCACCCCGGTTACCAGGCCGTACACCGCGAGGCCAGCCGGCTGCTGGGTGACCATGCGGTGGTCATCAAGGGCGATGGCGGCGAAATCGAAGTCAACCCGGATGTCATCAGCCACCTGTACGGCACCAGCGCAGGTGAAAACTGGGACGAAGAGTGGCCGGCGCTGAGTGAGCGGCGCCATGTAAAACCTGCAAGCCTGCAGCCAGAACAACTGCTGGCGGTATGGCGTGGCGAGGCTCAGGACAGCTATGGGGAAATGGCCGTGGTGGCGACCATGGCCCTGGCGTTGCGCGGCTTGGGGCAGGACCGGGAGCAGGCGTTCGCGACCGCACGCGGCTATTGGGGCGCTCGAAACCAATCGAATAACTAGATCATTTTTGCGCAGTCTTTGCGCTATTTATTCGAACGCTTTGCCCTAGACTGGGCTCCAACGACAAACAACTTTGTTCCGAGGAGCTCACCATGGGCCTTTTGATCGACGGCCGCTGGCACGACCAGTGGTACGAAAACGGCAAGGATGGCGCCTTCAAGCGCGAGAACGCCCAGCGCCGCAATCAGTTGCCCGCCCCCGAAGCCGGTCGCTACCACCTGTATGTGTCGCTGGCCTGTCCATGGGCTCACCGCACCCTGATCGTGCGTGCGCTCAAAGGCCTGGAGCCGCTGATCGATGTGTCGGTGGTCAGCTGGCTGATGCAGGAAAACGGCTGGACCTTCGACCAGCAACAGGGCTCCACGGGCGATCACCTCGACGCCCTAGAATTCATGCACCAGCGCTATACCCAAGATGACCCGCACTACACAGGCCGCGTGACCGTGCCCGTATTGTGGGACAAAAAGGAAAAGCGCATCGTCAACAACGAGTCGGCGGAGATCATCCGTATCTTCAACAGCGCCTTCAACGAACTGACAGGCAATACCCTCGACCTGTATCCGCAGCCGCTGCGCCCGACCATCGAAGCGCTCAATGCACGCATTTACCCAGCGGTGAACAATGGTGTTTACCGTGCAGGCTTCGCCACTACGCAAGAAGCCTACGAGGCTGCGTTCGACGAAGTGTTCAACGAGCTGGACTACCTGGAAGCGCTGCTGGACCGCCAACGTTACCTGGCAGGCGAGCACCTGACCGAGGCCGATGTGCGCCTGTTTACCACGCTGGTGCGCTTCGATGCGGTGTATCACGGCCACTTCAAGTGCAACCTGCGCCGGTTGAGCGACTACCCGAACCTGTCAAACTGGCTGCGTGAGCTGTACCAGTGGCCGGGTGTGGCGCCGACGGTGAACATGGAGCACATCCAGAAGCACTATTACATGAGCCACAAGACCATCAACCCGAACGGAATCGTGCCCAAGGGGCCGCTGCAGGACTTCAACCTGCCGCATGATCGGGAGCGGTTGCCAGGCAAAGGGATCTGGGGCTGAGGAAGTTGGGGCTGCGTTGCAGCCCCCGCTATTACTGGTCTTGCTGCGAACCTTCAAACCAGGCCAGCTTTTCGCGCAACTGCACCACTTCCCCGACAATCACCAGGGTCGGCGCATGTACTTCATGCTGGGCCACCAATGCTGGCAGGTCAGCCAAGGTGCCAGTGAACACCCGCTGATTGCGCGTAGTCCCCTGCTGCACCAACGCCGCCGGCGTGCTCGATGCACGCCCATGGCGAATCAGCTCGGCGCAAATGGTCGGCAACCCTACCAGGCCCATGTAGAACACCAAGGTCTGGTTCGGCGCCACCAGGTCATTCCAAGGCAGGTTGCTGGTACCGTCCTTGAGGTGGCCGGTCACGAAACGCACCGACTGGGCATAGTCGCGGTGGGTCAGCGGAATGCCGCCGTAGGCAGAGCAACCACTGGCCGCGGTAATACCGGGCACCACCTGGAACGGGATGCCATGCTCGGCGAGTTCTTCGATCTCTTCGCCACCACGGCCGAAAATGAACGGGTCGCCTCCCTTCAGGCGCAACACGCGCTTACCCTCGCGGGCCAGGTCGACCAGCAGACGGTTGATCTGGTCCTGCGGCACGGCATGCTCGGCGCGGCGTTTACCGACGTAGATACGTTCGGCATCGCGGCGGCACATTTCAATGATTGCCGGTGCCACCAGGCGGTCATACAACACCACATCGGCCTGCTGCATCAGGCGCAAGGCACGGAAGGTGAGCAAGTCCGGATCACCCGGCCCCGCCCCCACCAGATACACCTCACCACCCTGCTGCACCGGCGCACCGTCGACCATGGCCTGCAACAGCCGCTCGGCCTCGGCACCCTGCCCGGCCAGCTGACGCTCGGCGATCGGGCCCTGGAACACGGTCTCCCAGAAGCCGCGACGCTGATTGACATCCGGGTACAGCGCCTTGACCTTGTGCCGGAAGCGCGCCGCCAAGGCGGCCAGTTCGCCATAAGTGGACGGGATCCAGGTTTCCAGCTTGGCGCGAATCAGGCGCGCCAGCACCGGGGCGTCACCGCCGCTGGATACCGCAACCACCAGGGGCGAACGGTCGACAATGGCCGGGAAGATCACCGTGCACAGGGCCGGTGCATCCACCACGTTGACCGGCACGCAAAGCGCCTGCGCATCCGCCGACACCTGGGCATTGAGCCCGGGGTCGTCGGTGGCTGCGATCACCAGGCGGCAGCCGACCAGGTCGGCCGCCTGATAACCACGCACCAGGACCTCACCGCCACCTTCACGGGCCAGCGCAGCCAGTTGGCCGTCGACCTCGGGCGCCACCACCCGCAGCGCGGCGCCAGCATCGGCTAGCAGGCGCGCCTTGCGCAAGGCGATCTCGCCGCCGCCGACGACCAGCACGCGGCCGCCCTGCAGCTTGTGGAACAGCGGCAGGTAATCCATTTAGCGGATGACCTCGACACCGCCCATGTAAGGCTTGAGCACTTCCGGCACACGGATGGAGCCATCGGCCTGCTGGTAGTTTTCCAGCACAGCGACCAGGGTACGGCCTACGGCCAGGCCCGAGCCATTGAGGGTGTGCACCAGCTCCGGCTTGCCGGTTTCCGGGTTGCGCCAGCGGGCCTGCATGCGGCGCGCCTGGAAGTCACCACAGTTGGAGCAGGAGCTGATCTCGCGGTACTTGTCCTGGCTTGGCACCCACACTTCCAGGTCGTAGGTCTTCACGGCGCCGAAGCCCATGTCACCGGTGCACAGGGCCAGTACGCGGTAGGGCAGCTCCAGCAGCTGCAACACGCGCTCGGCGTTGGCGGTGAGGCCTTCCAGGGCTTCCATGGACTTGGACGGCTCGACCACCTGGACCATCTCGACCTTGTCGAACTGGTGCTGGCGGATCATGCCGCGCGTGTCACGGCCCGAAGCGCCAGCTTCACTGCGGAAGCACGGGGTGTGGGCGACCAGCTTGAGCGGCAGCTGCTTGGCGTCGATGATCTCGCCGGCCACCAGGTTGGTCAGCGACACTTCAGCGGTCGGGATCAGGTAGAAGTCGGCTTCGCCTTCGCGGGTGATCTTGAACAGGTCCTCCTCGAATTTCGGCAGCTGGCCGGTGCCCTGCAAGGCCGGAGCCTGGACCAGGTAAGGGGTGTAGTGTTCTTCGTAGCCATGCTCACCGGTGTGCAGGTTGATCATGAACTGTGCCAGGGCACGGTGCAGGCGGGCAATCGGGCCGCGCAGCACGGCAAAGCGGGCGCCCGACAGCTTGGCAGCTGCTTCGAAGTCCAGGCCACCGCTGATCTCGCCCAGGGCGACGTGGTCCTTGATTTCAAAATCGAATGCCCTCGGCGTGCCCCAACGGCGCACTTCGACGTTGTCGTCTTCACTGGCACCGACCGGCACGCTAGCGTCCGGCAGGTTGGGGATGGTCAGGACAATGCCATCCAGTTCGGCCTGGATGCCGTCCAGCTCGACCTTGCCAGCGGCCAGCTCATTGGCCATGCGTTCGACGTCAGCCATCAGCGGCGCGATGTCCTCGCCCTTGGCCTTGGCCTGGCCGATCGATTTGGAGCGGGCGTTACGCTCGGCCTGCAGCTGCTCGGTGCGGGTCTGCACCGCCTTGCGGCGCTCTTCCAGCGATTCGATGCGCGCGACATCCAGGCTGAAGCCACGGGAGGCGAGGCGGTCCGCCACTTCCTGAAGTTGGCCGCGTAACAGTTTGGAATCGAGCATGTCGTTCTCTCGTTATGTGTGTAGGTTGGTTCAGAGTCGGGTCAGGGACAGGCCGGCCCAGGTGGCCAGTAGCCCGCCCATCACGCTAATACCGGTATAGCCCACGGCCAGGGGCGCTTGCCCACTTTCCATCAGGCGCACGGTATCGAGCGAAAAAGAGGAAAACGTCGTCAGCCCACCGATGAAGCCGACGATAAGGCCAAAGCGCAGGAACAGCCCATGGAACAGAGCGCTCACGGCTTTCTCCGTTGACGCGGGCTGCTGCGATCAAGGTCGGCCAAGTGACGCAGTTTCTCGCCGATCTTCAGCTCGAGCCCTCGGGGCACGGGCTGATAATACTGGCGTGGCTCGAGCTGATCGGGGAAGTAATCTTCACCCGCAGCATAGGCATCGGGCTCGTCGTGGGCATAGCGGTACTCCTCGCCGTAGCCGAGCTGCTTCATCAGCTTGGTCGGGGCGTTGCGCAGGTGCAGCGGCACCTCCAGCGAGCCGTGCTCGGCGGCCTCGCGCAGGGCAGTCTTGAAGCCCATGTACACGGCGTTGCTCTTTGGCGCGCAGGCAATATAGGTAATGGCCTGAGCCACCGCCAGCTCGCCCTCAGGGCTGCCCAGACGCTCCTGCACGTCCCAGGCCGCCAGGCACAGGCTCAGGGCCCGCGGGTCGGCGTTGCCGATGTCCTCGCTGGCCATGCGCACCACGCGGCGGGCAATGTACAGCGGGTCGCAGCCGCCATCGAGCATGCGCGCGAACCAGTACAGCGCGGCGTCCGGGTTGGAGCCGCGCACAGACTTGTGCAGGGCGGAAATCTGGTCGTAGAAGGCCTCGCCGCCTTTGTCAAAGCGCCGGCGGCTGTCACCGAGCAGGCTCTGCAGCAGGTCTACACCAATCTCGCCGCCATCTTCGGCCAGGTCCGAGGCGTTTTCGAGGAAGTTGAGCATACGCCGGCCATCGCCATCGGCGGCGGCAATGAGCATCTTGAAGGCGTCGTCGCCCACGCTCAGGTTGCGCTTGCCCAGGCCGCGTTCTTCGTTGAGTGCGCGGTCGACCAGCTTGCGCAAGGCAGGCTCGTCCAGGCTCTTGAGCACATACACCCGCGCCCGCGAGAGCAAAGCATTGTTCAGTTCGAAGGACGGGTTCTCGGTGGTGGCGCCGATGAAGATCAGCGTGCCGTCTTCGACAAAGGGCAGGAAGGCATCCTGCTGGGACTTGTTGAAGCGGTGCACCTCATCGACGAACAGGATGGTCCGGCGGCCATACTGGCCAGCCTGCTGCTTGGCCACCTCGACGGCCTGGCGGATTTCCTTGACCCCCGCCAGTACCGCAGAAACCGTCTCGAAGTGCGCATCGCAAAACTGTGCCAGAAGCCGTGCGAGTGTGGTCTTGCCCACGCCCGGCGGCCCCCAGAAGATCATCGAGTGCAGCGCACCCTGCTCCAGCGCCTCACGCAGCGGTTTGCCACGCGCCAGCAGGTGCTCCTGGCCGACATACTCGTCCAGGTTGGACGGGCGTAGCCGGGCAGCCAGGGGCTGGGCAACGGGTTCGCTTCGAAACAGGTCCATGGTGCGCTCTGCTTACTCCTTGATGACGTCCGCGCCTTTCGGGATGTCGAACTTGAACGTGCTGTCCGGCACCGCCTGGTTGGCCTTGACGCCATTGAACAGGATGTTGGTGCGCTGGCCGACGCTGTCGATCAGTTGCATGTCGTTGATCAGGCCACGGCGGAACGACACGCGCAGCGAATCGAACAGGGTGTCCTTGGTCGTTGGCTTGAGGGTGAAGTCCATCACTTCGCCCTGCTCCTTGGAGGTGATGTCGAAGCTCTGGCTGATCTTCGACACATCACCGGACAGCAGCAGCGCCGGGGTCTGGTTCAGGCGCACATCGAGCTTCTTGATCGTGGCCTGCTCCAGGTCAGGGTCCCACAGGGTGACGTTCTTGCCGTCGGACACCACCACCTGCTCCTGGGGTGCATCGGTGTGCCAGTAGAACAGGCCCGGGCGCTTGACCGCCATCTTGCCGGTTGTCTCCTGCAGGCTGGTGCCGCCGGCATCCAGGGTCAGCTGGGAGAAATTGGCCTCGATGGTCTGCGACTTTTCCAGCAACTGGGTCAGGCGCTGCACGTCCTGCTCACCAGCGTGAGCCGACAGTGTGGCCGATAGCGAACCCAGGGTCAGGGCAGAAACCAACAGCATGCGAATCGCGCGCATGTTAATCCTCATTGAGCATTGAAGAAGCCGGGCGCCACCGTCGGCGCCCGGCAAGGTGTTCATCAGTCGCGCGGGCCGCCCGGTGCAATCACTTCCCGCGAGCCGTTGCTGTTCATGGGGGTGACCACGCCGGCCATTTCCATCGCCTCGATCATGCGCGCAGCGCGGTTGTAGCCGATCTTGAGCTTGCGCTGCACGGCCGAAATCGACGCCCGACGGCTTTCGAGGACGAATTGCACCGCCTCATCATACAGCGCGTCGCTTTCCGAATCCTCGTCGCCGCCACCGCCACCACCGCCTTCGAAGCCGCTGCCGGCCTCCTCGACGCCGTTGAGGATGTCGTCGTTGTAGTCCGGGGCGCCACGCAGCTTCCAGGCTTCCACCACGCGGTGCACTTCATCGTCGGAGACGAATGCGCCGTGTACCCGGATCGGCAGGCTGGTACCTGGCGGCATGTAGAGCATGTCACCGTGGCCGAGCAACTGCTCGGCGCCACCTTGGTCGATGATGGTGCGCGAGTCGATCTTGCTCGACACCTGGAACGCCATGCGGGTCGGGATGTTGGCCTTGATCAGGCCAGTGATCACGTCCACCGATGGGCGCTGGGTGGCGAGGATCAGGTGAATACCGGCGGCCCGCGCCTTCTGGGCGATACGGGCGATCAGCTCTTCGACCTTCTTGCCGACGATCATCATCATGTCGGCGAATTCGTCGACCACCACCACGATGGTCGGCAGGGTCTTCAGGGCCGGCGGCTCGTCTTCCATGCTCTCGCGGCGGAACAGCGGATCGTGGATGATCTCGCCGGCCTCCTGGGCATCCTTGATCTTGCGGTTGAAGCCGGCCAGGTTACGCACGCCCATGGCCGCCATCAGTTTGTAACGCCGCTCCATCTCGGCCACGCTCCAGCGCAGCGCGTTGGCGGCGTCCTTCATGTCGGTGACCACCGGGCACAGCAGGTGCGGGATGCCTTCGTAGATCGACAGCTCGAGCATCTTTGGGTCGATCATGATCAGGCGCGCGTCTTCAGGGCCGGACTTGAACAGGATCGACAGGATCATCGCGTTCACACCCACCGACTTACCGGAGCCGGTGGTACCGGCTACCAGCAGGTGTGGCATCTTGGCCAGGTCGGTGATGACCGGCTTGCCGCCGATGTCATGGCCCAGGGCCAGGGTGACGGGCGACTTCTGCTCGTCGTACTGCGGCGTCGACAGCACCTCGGAGAAGCGCACCATCTGCCGGTTTTCGTTGGGGATCTCGATACCCACGGTGGTCTTGCCGGGGATGACCTCGACCACCCGCACACTGGTCACGGCCAGCGACCGCGCAAGGTCCTTGGCCAGGTTGGCGATGCGGCTGACCTTGACCCCGGCCGCAGGCTGGATTTCGTAGCGGGTAATGACCGGGCCCGGGTGGATGGAGTCCACCGAGACTTCGACGCCGAATTCCTTGAGTTTGATTTCCAGCAACTGACCGACGCCGGCCAGGGATTCTGGCGAATACTCGATCTTCTTCTGCTCGGCCGGGTCGAGGATGGAGATGGACGGCAAGGTACCTTCCACGGCGCTGTCGACGAACAGCGGCGCCTGCTTTTCCTTCATCACCCGCTTGCTCGGCTCCACTGCCTTGGCCGGCGCTGCCGGCGGCATGATCACAGGGGCAATCGAGGGTTCACGTGGGGCAACAGTCTCGCGCGGGACAACAATGGGTTCGCGCTGGGCTACGACAGGGCGCGCGGGCGGCTCATCGCGCTCACCGATGCGCTCGCGCAGTTGCGCCTTGGCCGGTTCGCGTTTATCGGCAGCCGCCGGCGCCGCGTCGAACCTTGGTTCGTCCACCTCGCGCAGCTGCGCCTCCAGGCGTTTGCGCTCGTTGCGCGCCTCCCACCAGCGATTGGCCGCGCCTTGCACGAGCTCGAACAGGTCGAGGGTGATCTTGCCGGTCATGTCCATCACCTTGAACCACGAGAGGTCGGTGAACACGGTCAGGCCGAACAGGAACAGGGCGATGAACATCAGCGTGCTGCCCTGCACGTTGAGCAGGTTGCGCGCCAGGTCGCCGAGGCTTTCGCCCAAGGCACCACCGGCGGAGAACGGCAGGCTCGCCGGGGGGTGGAAATGGATATGCGCCAGAGCGGCACCCGACAGCACCAGGAACACCAAGCCGATGAGGCGCCAGGAGAACAACCAGCCGCTCCACTGCCAGGGTTGATGGCGCTCGCGGAAGATCTGCCAGGTTTTGATGGCCAGCAGTAAAGGGAAGATGTAGGCGAAGTAGCCCAGCACCATGAACATGATGTCGGCGAAGTACGCACCGGCACGCCCGGCAGCGTTCTGCACCTGGTCGACGTTGCTGGTGTGGCTGAAGCCTGGGTCGGAGGTATCGTAGGTCAGCAGCGCCATCCACAAGTACAGGCACAGGGCGCCGACAGCGATCAACGCACCTTCCTTGAGGCGGTAATGCAGCTGCTGCCGCCACAGGGGCACAGGCAGAGGAGCTGGAGTTGCGGTGGATTTCTTCAAAACGCGTCTATTCCTGCGCGTGCTGCGCGTCCAGTAGTGATTGGCCGATAACGGGCCAATGAACCACTACTTTTAACATTACTGCCCGCCGGCCGCCATGGCGGCACGCCCTATGGCGTTTGGGTGGGGGCGACTTTCGTATATGTGCAATTTGAGCATGCATTTTCTTTTGTGACAAAGGCTTATGCTGTGTTTTTGCACAGGTGTGACAGCAAATGTGCCAGATGGTGCCTGCAGCCTAACGAATGTGTAGGAAATTGCCGACCATATCGCCTGACTGAACGCACACGCAGGCAGGCCTGGCCCCACATGGGCCAGCATTGACCCAAAGCGCCCTCCTTGCCATGCTGCCCCTCCCCTCCCCCACCGCACGATAGACCATGCTCACCTGGCTGACTCGCGACTCACTGACCTTCCCACCCCTGGAAAAGGCCCTGCAGGATCCTAACGGCCTGCTCGCCGCTGGTGGCGACCTGAGCCCCGAGCGCCTGGTGCAGGCCTATCGCCATGGCTGCTTCCCGTGGTACCAGGACGGCCAACCCATCCTCTGGTGGTCGCCCAACCCTCGCACCGTTCTGTTCCCGGACGAGCTGCATGTCTCGCGCTCGCTGGCCAAGCTGTTGCGCCAGGGGCGCTATCAGGTCAGCTTCGACAGCGACTTCCCCGCCGTGATCGACGCCTGCGCGGCACCGCGTGACTACGCGGACGGCACCTGGATCACCGACACCATGCGCAACGCCTACTGCGAGCTGCACCGGCGCGGTATCGCCCATTCGGTGGAGGTGCGCCACAACGGCGAACTGGTGGGCGGCCTGTACGGTCTGGCCATGGGGCGGTTGTTTTTCGGCGAGTCGATGTTCAGCCGCGCCGACAATGCTTCCAAGGTCGGCTTCGTGACCCTGGTCAAGCACCTGCAAGAGGCGGGCTTTGTGCTGATCGACTGCCAGATGCCGACCGAACACCTGCATAGCCTGGGCGCCCGCGCCATCAGCCGCGCCAGCTTCGCCGATTACCTGGCCCACCACCTCGACCAGCCCAACAGTGCCAGCTGGCGCAGCTAGGCGAGTTCCGAGAGCTGGCTTACACTTAAAGCAAAGTCTCACCGAAGGGGTCGACCATGACAGAGTTGGCGCGGTTGAAGTTCTATGCCACTCAGCCCCACTCCTGCAGCTATCTGCCGAACGAGCAGGCGACCACCCTGTTCCTCGACCCCAGCCAGCCGATGGACGTGCATGTGTATGCCGACCTTTCGGAGATGGGCTTTCGGCGCAGTGGCGACCACCTGTACCGCCCACATTGCCAGAACTGCAATGCCTGCGTTCCAGCCCGCATTCCGGCCGCGCGCTTCATCCCCAACCGCCAGCAGCGGCGCATCCTCAAGCGCAATGCCGACCTCACCGTGACGGCTGCCCGGCCGGCGTTCAAGGAAGAATATTTCGACCTGTACCGGCGCTACATCGAAACCCGCCATGCCGATGGCGACATGTACCCGCCAAGCCGCGATCAGTTTTCCACCTTTCTGGTGCGCGACTTGCCGTTCTGCTGGTTCTACGAATTCCGCCTGGCAGGCCGCCTGCTGGCGGTGGCGGTGTGCGACCTGCTGCCCAACGGGCTGTCAGCGGTGTACACGTTCTACGAGCCCGACGAAGAACGGCGCAGCCTGGGGCGCTTTGCCATCCTTTGGCAAATCACCGAAGCCCTGCGCCAGGACCTCGAAGCGGTATACCTCGGCTACTGGATCAAGAACTGCAAGAAGATGAACTACAAGACCCAGTATCGCCCGATCGAACTGCTGATCAACCAGCGTTGGGTCACCCTCAACTGAAAGCATTGGCTTGACACACTATTTTCCGGCATAATCCACGCCACTTTTTTGCCCGGTGCGGTTATGCGTCGGGCCAACACTGGACACCGAGGGCTCAACTGCATGTCGAAAGAAGACAGCTTCGAAATGGAAGGTACTGTCGTCGACACCCTGCCCAACACCATGTTCCGCGTGGAGTTGGAAAACGGGCACGTCGTAACCGCGCACATCTCCGGAAAGATGCGCAAGAACTACATCCGTATTCTCACTGGCGACAAGGTCCGCGTCGAGCTGACGCCTTATGACCTGAGCAAGGGCCGCATCACCTACCGTGCGCGCTAAGCTCCAGCCATGAAAAAGCCCGGCCATGTGCCGGGCTTTTTTGTACCTTCAAATTGCAAGGGGCCGCAAAGCGGCCCCTTGCGTCACGCTACTTCTGCCGTAGTCTCGAAGTCGAACACCAACTCGCCATCGCGCAGGTCGATGTGCACCACACCGCCATGCTCGGCCAGCTCGCCAAACAGGATCTCCTCGGCCAGCGGCCGCTTGATCTTGTCCTGGATAAGCCGCGCCATCGGCCGCGCCCCCATCTGCACGTCGTAGCCAGAAGCCGCCAGCCAGCCGCGGGCGGCATCGCTGACTTCAAGCAGCACACGCTTGTCTTCCAGCTGTGCCTGAAGTTCGATGAGGAACTTGTCGACGATGCTCTTGATCGTCTCGTGACTCAGGCGGCCGAACTGGATGATTGTGTCCAGACGGTTGCGGAACTCCGGCGTGAAGCTCTTGCGAATGACTTCCATCGCATCGGACGCATGGTCCTGATGAGTGAAACCAATGGAAGCGCGTGCCGCAGTTTCAGCGCCGGCATTGGTGGTCATGATCAGGATCACGTTGCGGAAGTCCGCTTTGCGCCCGTTGTTGTCGGTCAGGGTACCGTGGTCCATCACCTGCAGCAGCAGGTTGAAGACTTCGGGGTGCGCCTTCTCGATTTCATCGAGCAGCAGCACGCAATGCGGCTGCTTGGTGATCGCCTCGGTCAGCAGGCCACCCTGGTCGAACCCGACATACCCGGGAGGAGCGCCGATCAGGCGCGACACAGTGTGCCGCTCCATGTACTCGGACATGTCGAAGCGCACCAGCTCAACGCCCAGTGCCTTGGCCAACTGCCGCGCCGCTTCGGTCTTGCCCACCCCGGTAGGGCCGGCGAACAGGAACGAGCCGACCGGCTTGTCCGGTGCCTTGAGGCCTGCACGGGACAGCTTGATTGCCGTAGCCAGCGAATCGATCGCCTGGTCCTGACCGAACACGGTCAGTTTCAGGTCACGCTCCAGGTTACGCAGCAGCTCCTTGTCGGAGCTGGTGACGTGCTTCGGCGGAATCCGCGCGATCTTGGCCACGATATCCTCGACTTGCGGCACATCGATACGCTTGACCCGATTCGCCTCAGGCTGCAGGCGCTGATACGCCCCGGCCTCGTCGATCACGTCGATGGCCTTGTCCGGCATGTGGCGGTCATTGATGTAGCGTGATGCCAGCTCAGCGGCGGCGCGCAGGGCTTCATCGCTGTACTCGATGTTGTGATGGCTTTCAAAGCGCCCCTTGAGGCCGCGCAGAATGCCCACAGTGTCCTCGACGGACGGCTCGCTGACATCCACCTTCTGGAAGCGCCGCGCCAAGGCACGGTCCTTCTCGAAGATGCCGCGAAACTCCTGGAAGGTCGTCGAACCAATGCAGCGAATCTCGCCGGAAGACAGCAGCGGCTTGAGCAGGTTGGACGCGTCCATCACGCCGCCCGACGCAGCACCGGCACCAATGATGGTGTGGATTTCGTCAATGAACAGGATGGCCTGTGGGCGTTTGCGCAGCTCACCGAGCAACGCCTTGAAGCGCTTCTCGAAGTCGCCGCGGTACTTGGTACCCGCCAGCAGTGCGCCAAGGTCGAGGGAATACACCACGCTCTGCGACAGCAGGTCGGGCACCTGGCCATCGACGATGCGTTTGGCCAGGCCTTCGGCGATGGCAGTTTTGCCCACACCAGCCTCACCGACCAACAGCGGGTTGTTCTTGCGCCGACGGGCAAGGATCTGCGCCACGCGCTCGACTTCCTGCTCGCGCCCTACCAGCGGGTCGATCCGCCCAGCGCGGGCCAGTTCATTCAGGTTGCTGGCGTAAGCATCCAGCGGGTTACTCGAGGACGACGTCTCGCCGCCCTCCTCGTCCTGCATTTCCGGGTCGCTGTCGCTGTGCGAGCCGTGGCCCGGCACCTTGGAAATGCCGTGGGCAATGTAGTTGACCACGTCGATACGGGCCACGCTCTGCTGCTTGAGCAGGAACACGGCCTGGCTTTCCTGTTCGCTGAAAATCGCCACCAGCACATTGGCACCGGTGACTTCGCGCTTGCCAGAGCTTTGCACGTGGAACACGGCACGCTGGAGCACACGCTGGAAGCCCAGGGTCGGCTGGGTTTCGCGATCCTCGTCGTTGACGGGAATCAGGGGAGTGGTGGAATCGATGAACTCTTGCAGGTCATGCTTGAGTTTGTCGAGATTGGCGCCACAGGCGCGCAGAACGGTCGCAGCAGCCTCATTGTCAAGGAGTGCCAGCAGCAGATGCTCGACGGTCATGAACTCATGACGCTTCGAACGAGCCTCCTTGAAGGCAAGATTGAGGGTGACTTCGAGCTCGCGGTTTAACATAGCTTCACCTCATACCCAAGTGGTCGGCGATTAACCGTCCTTCTCGATTTCACAGAGTAGCGGATGCTGGCTTTCCCTGGCGTATTGGTTGACCTGCATGGCCTTTGTTTCGGCGATGTCCCGGGTAAACAATCCGCACACTGCCCGCCCTTCGGTATGGACGGTCAGCATGATCTTGGTCGCCAGCTCGCGGTTCAGACTGAAGAACGTTTCGAGCACTTCGACGACGAAATCCATCGGCGTGTAGTCATCGTTGAACAAAACCACCTTGTACATCGGTGGCGCCTGCAGGATCGGCTTGGCTTCCTGTACCGCAAGCCCTGAGCCGTCGTCCTCATTCGATTGCGGGCGATCCTGATTGAATGTTAGTCGAATCTCGCTACGTGCATGCATGGAAAGAATTTCATCATGATCGACAGGTTAAGGTTGTGAGTTGACCGCTGAAGCCGCAGCCCGCGCGAAGACGGGGCGACCTTGACTATCGGCAAAACGGTGTTACAACCAATAAGAACCCACCGTGGTCGATAAAGATCCGCGCAGTCAACCAGATTTTTCGCAAGGTTCGTATGCGGATGAAGTGGATGATACTCCAGTGATGGAGTCCTTTGCAGAGGGACATAGGGATGGCAAGCGGTAAAGTCAAGTGGTTCAACAATGCCAAGGGCTACGGATTCATCAATGAAGACGGCAAAACCGACGATCTGTTCGCCCATTATTCGGCGATCAAGATGGACGGTTACAAAACCCTGAAGGCCGGACAGGCCGTGACTTTCGAGATCGTGCAGGGCCCCAAGGGCCTGCATGCGACCGAGATCGCCAACGCTGTTGCCAGCACCTCAACAGGAGCCTCGCAATCATCGACCGCTGAAGCCTGATCCCTGCTTTGCGTCGGCATACGAAAAAACCGGCCGCCCCCTCAACAGGGGCGGCCGGTTTTCAATTGTTTCACATATGCTTGATCATTTCGTCGCCGAAGCCTGAGCTACCCACCAGCTTCGCACCTTCCATCAGCCGCTCGAAGTCGTAGGTAACCGTCTTGGCCCCGATCGCGCCATTGGTGCCTTTGATGATCAGGTCGGCCGCCTCGGTCCAACCCATGTGGCGCAGCATCATCTCTGCAGAGAGGATCACCGAGCCCGGGTTGACCTTGTCCTGGCCGGCATACTTGGGCGCCGTGCCGTGGGTGGCCTCGAACATGGCCACGGTGTCGGACAGGTTGGCGCCTGGCGCGATACCGATCCCACCCACTTCCGCCGCCAGTGCATCGGACAGGTAGTCGCCGTTGAGGTTGAGGGTGGCAATCACGTCATACTCGGCCGGGCGCAGCAGGATCTGCTGAAGCATGGCGTCGGCAATGGCGTCCTTGACGATGACCTCGCGGCCGGTCTTGGGGTTCTTGAACTTCATCCAAGGGCCACCATCGAGCAGCTCGGCGCCAAACTCATCCTTGGCCACCTCGTAACCCCAGTCCTTGAAGGCACCTTCGGTGAACTTCATGATGTTGCCCTTGTGCACCAGGGTCAGCGACTCACGGTCGTTGTCCACCACGTATTGCAGGGCCTTGCGCACCAGGCGCTTGGTGCCCTCGCGGGAAACCGGCTTGACGCCGATGCCGCAGTCCTGGTCGAAACGGATCTTGGTGACGCCCATTTCCTCCTTGAGGAACTTGATGACCTTGTTCGCTTCGGGCGAGCCGGCTTTCCATTCGATACCGGCGTAGATGTCCTCGGAATTCTCGCGGAAAATCACCATGTCGACATCGCCGGGCTTCTTGACCGGGCTAGGCACGCCCTCGAACCACAGCACCGGCCGCAGGCACACATAGAGGTCAAGTTGCTGGCGCAGCGCCACATTCAACGAACGGATGCCCCCGCCGACCGGAGTGGTCAGCGGCCCCTTGATCGATACGACATAGTCGCGCACCGCGTCCAGGGTCTCCTGGGGCAGCCAGGTGTCCTGGTCATAGACCTGGGTGGCCTTTTCCCCGGCGTATACTTCCATCCAGGCTATCTTGCGCTTGCCGCCGTAGGCCTTCTGCACGGCAGCGTCCACCACCTTGATCATCACCGGTGAGACATCGACGCCAATGCCGTCGCCTTCGATATAGGGAATGATGGGGTTGTCGGGCACGTTGAGCGAATGGTCTGCATTGACGGTGATCTTGGCGCCGTCGGTCGGAACCTTGATTTTCTGGTATCCCATGCTTGCACTACTCCGCTTTCGGGTGTGATTGGACATCATGCGATCCCACTGAGCCTAAACCACATCTGCCGACCTGCAAGCGCTGCGACATCACGCCACATTGCCGCTACGTCTTTGGTCTTATAAATGGCGCCGATGTCACTTCGCCTTGCTGAATAGCCCGATTGGTTTGATATACTGCGCCGCGACCGAAGGGTCATCGGGGCGAATCCCAGGAAAATGCGGCTCGCCCTCGGCCAGTAACTGGCCAAAAAGCCTGGGCTGTTACCGCAGTTCAGCACTTGACGCTCGACTGATGCATCCACCATCACCGCTCGCAGCCTCTCGACTTTCCGCTCATGGCGTCGCCAGGGCGAAGCGCCTACCCTGCGCACCTCGAGACTCGAGTACGCTCAGCACATAGAGAGTTAACCCGCATGCCCACCCGTTCCAAGATCATCTATACCTTCACCGACGAAGCCCCCGCCCTCGCCACCTACTCGCTGCTGCCGATCGTCGAAGCTTTCACCGCTTCGGCTGACATCGCCGTCGAAACTCGCGACATTTCCCTGGCTGGCCGCATCCTCGCGGCATTCCCGGAGCAACTGGGCACCGAGAAGCAGGTAGGCGATCACCTGGCGGAACTGGGCCAACTGGCTACCACACCTGAAGCCAATATCATCAAGCTGCCGAACATCAGCGCCTCGGTACCGCAGCTCAAGGCCGCGATCAAGGAACTGCAAGGCAAGGGCCTCAATATCCCGGACTACGCCGACGAGCCGGCCACCGCGGAAGAAAAAGAATCCCGCGCGCGCTACGACCGCATCAAGGGCAGCGCCGTGAACCCGGTACTGCGCGAAGGCAACTCCGACCGCCGCGCACCGCTGTCGGTCAAGAACTACGCGCGCAAGCACCCGCACAAGATGGGTGCCTGGGCCGCCGACTCCAAGTCGCACGTTGCCCACATGACCCAAGGCGACTTCTACGGCAGCGAAAAGGCCGCACTGATCGAGGCTGACGACAGCCTGCGCATCGAGCTGGTCGCCAAAGACGGCAGCACCACCGTGCTGAAAGAAAAGACCGCCGTCAAAGCCGCCGAAATCATCGACTGCGCAACCATGAGCCGCAAGGCACTGAAAGCCTTCATCGCCGAGCAGATCGCCGATGCCAAGGCCTCCGGCGTGCTGCTGTCGGTGCACCTGAAAGCCACCATGATGAAGGTTTCGGACCCGATCATGTTCGGCGTCATCGTCGAAGCCTTCTACGGCGAAGTGCTGGCCAAGCACGCTGCCGCGCTGGCCGAAGTGGGCTTCAATGCCAACAACGGCATCGGTGACCTGTATGCCCGCATCAAGGATCTGCCAGCCGACAAGCAGGCCGAGATCGAAGCCGACATCCAGGCCCTGTACGCCGAGCGCCCGGCCCTGGCCATGGTCAACTCCGACAAAGGCATCACCAACCTGCACGTGCCGAGCGACGTGATCGTCGACGCCTCGATGCCGGCCATGATCCGTGACTCGGGCAAGATGTGGAACACCGCTGGCGAGCTGCAGGATGCCAAGGCGATCATCCCGGACCGCTGCTACGCCGGCATCTACCAGGCCACCATCGAAGACTGCAAGGCCAACGGCGCGTTCGACCCGACCACCATGGGCAGCGTACCGAACGTCGGCCTGATGGCACAGAAGGCCGAAGAGTACGGCTCCCACGACAAGACCTTCCAGGTCAAGGCTGACGGCGTCGTGCGCGTGGTCGATGGCAAGGGCAAGGTCGTTCTGGAGCAGAACGTCGAAGCCGGTGACATCTTCCGCATGTGCCAGACCAAAGACGCGCCGATCCAGGACTGGGTCAAGCTGGCCGTCAACCGCGCCCGCCTGAGCGACACCCCGGCGGTGTTCTGGCTCGACCCAGCCCGCGCCCACGACGGCGTGATGATCGAGAAGGTGCAGAAGTACCTGAAGGATCACGACACTGCCGGCCTGGACATCCGCGTTCTGGCGCCGGTCGACGCCATCAAGTTCTCGCTCGCCCGCATCCGCGAAGGCAAGGACACCATCTCGGTGACCGGCAACGTGCTGCGCGACTACCTGACCGACCTGTTCCCGATCATGGAGCTGGGCACCAGCGCCAAGATGCTGTCGATCGTGCCGCTGATGAACGGCGGCGGTCTGTTCGAAACCGGCGCTGGCGGTTCGGCACCCAAGCACGTGCAGCAGTTGGTTGAAGAAAACTTCCTGCGTTGGGACTCGCTGGGTGAATTCCTGGCCCTGGCCGCTTCCCTGGAGCACCTGGGCAACACCTACGACAACCCGCGCGCCAAGGTCCTGGCCAACACCCTGGACCAGGCCACCGGCAAGTTCCTCGACACCAACAAGTCGCCTTCGCGCAAAGTCGGTGGTATCGACAACCGTGGCAGCCACTTCTACCTGACCCTGTACTGGGCAGAAGCGCTGGCCGCCCAGACTGACGACGCCGCCCTGCAGGCGCGCTTCGCACCACTGGCAAAAACCCTGGCCGAGAACGAAGCGACCATCGTCGCCGAGCTCAACGCCGTGCAGGGCAAGCCGGCCGACATCGGTGGCTACTACGCTCCGGATGCCGAGCTGACCGCCAAGGTGATGCGCCCAAGCCAGACCCTGAACAGCGCCATTGCCGCCCTGTAAGGCTCGCTTGAGGTAACAGCACAAACCCCGGCCACGCACCGGGGTTTGTGCTTTCTGAAGCACAGACGCGCCAGCTGTGTAGGAGCGGCCCGCGCCAACCATAGGAAATGCCCATGTCCTGGCAACCCCACATCACCGTCGCCACCATCGTCGAGCACGCAGGCAAATTTCTCTTCGTCGAAGAGTTCAAAGCCGGCCAGCACGTGTTCAACCAGCCCGCCGGCCACCTGGAGCCAAACGAAACACTGCCCCAGGCCGCCCTGCGCGAAACCCTGGAGGAAACCGCCTGGGAAGTCGAGCTTACCGGCGTGGTCGGCATCTACCTGTACACCGCCCCCAGCAACGGCGTGACCTACCAGCGCATCTGCTTTGCCGCACGCCCCGTGCACCACCACGCCGACCTCGCGCTGGACAGCGACATCGTGCGTGCCGTCTGGCTCACCCGCGAGGAACTGTTGGCTGCCCCCGACCGCTGGCGCAGCGAGCTGGTACCACGCTGCCTGGATGACTACCTTGCGGGCCCGCTGCACAGCCTTGACTTGCTGCGCGACTGACGCGCAGCCTCGGGTTTGGTAGACTCGGCGCTTTTCCCCCTTGATACACATCGGTAGCCATGACCAGCCCAGCACTCAAAGACCCCGCCAAGACCCGCGTCATCGTCGGCATGTCCGGCGGCGTGGACTCTTCCGTCTCCGCCCTTCTGCTCATGGAGCAGGGCTACCAGGTGGAAGGTCTGTTCATGAAGAACTGGGAAGAGGACGACGGCACCGAATACTGCACCGCCCGTGAAGATCTGGCAGACGCCCAGGCCGTGTGCGACCGCATCGGCATCAAGCTGCACACCGCCAACTTCGCTGCCGAATACTGGGACAACGTTTTCGAGCACTTCCTCGAAGAGTACAAGGCCGGCCGTACGCCCAACCCGGACATCCTTTGCAACCGCGAAATCAAGTTCAAGGCGTTTCTCGACTACGCACTGTCGCTGGGTGCAGACCTGATCGCCACTGGCCATTACGTGCGCCGCCGCGACACCGGCGCGATCACCGAACTGCTCAAGGGCCTGGACCCGAACAAGGACCAGAGCTACTTCCTGCATGCCGTCGGCGGCAAGGAAATCGCCCGCACCCTGTTCCCGGTCGGCGAACTGGAAAAGCCCGAGGTTCGCGCCATCGCCGAAAAGCACGGCCTGGCCACTGCCAAGAAGAAGGACTCCACCGGTATCTGCTTCATCGGTGAGCGCCGCTTCAGCGACTTCCTCAAGCAGTACCTGCCGGCCCAGCCAGGTGAGATACAGACCACCGAAGGCGAAGTCATCGGCCGCCATCACGGCCTGATGTACCATACCATCGGCCAGCGCCAGGGCTTGGGCATCGGGGGCTTGAAAGACGCCGGCGACGAGCCGTGGTACGTGCTGCACAAAGACCTGACCCGCAATGTGCTGGTGGTCGGCCAGGGCAACGAACACCCTTGGTTGTTCTCCCGCGCCCTGCTCGCCTCGGAGATCTTCTGGGTCAACCCGATCGACCTCAGCAGCCCGCGTACGCTCACTGCCAAGGTGCGCTACCGTCAGAGCGACCAGCGCTGCACCCTGGAGCTGACCGAAAGCGGCTACCGCGCTGTGTTCGACGAGCCACAGCGCGCCGTTACCCCTGGCCAGTCGGTAGTGTTCTACGACGGCGAGGTGTGCCTGGGCGGCGGCGTGATCGAGACGGCCGAGCCGTGGAGCCCGCGCGCATGAGCAAACTGCAGGAGCAATTGATTGCCCTGGGTGGGGTGTTTCAGGCCGCCGTGCTGGTCGACCGCATCGCCCGCACCGGCCAGGCCAGCGAGGCCGATATCGGCTGCATGCTGGGCAGCCTGCTGGTGCGCGACCCCAAGGACACCCTGGAGGTATTCGGTGGCGACGACCTCAACCTGCGCGACGGTTATCGTGCCCTGGTCGGCGCCCTGGAGCGCGACCCCAGCAGCCTGCAGCGCGAACCGCTGCGTTATGCGCTGTCGATGCTCGGGCTGGAACGCCAGCTGAACAAGCGTGGCGACCTGCTCGACACCATCGGCAACCGCCTGCCGCAAATCCAGTCACAGGCCGACCATTTCGGCCTGGTTCACGAAAACGTCATCGCCTCCAGCGGCGCCTTGTATCAGGACACCTTGAGCACACTGCGCCAGCGCATTCAGGTGCATGGCGACATGCGTTTCCTGCAGCAGGCCAGCAACGCGTCGAAGATCCGCGCCCTGCTGCTGGCAGGCATCCGCGCCGCACGCCTGTGGCGCCAGCTGGGCGGGCATCGCTGGCAGCTGGTGTTCAGCCGGCGCAAGTTGCTCAACGAACTGTACGATATGATGCGCACACCTTCCTGACGGCGGCGCTGAACCCTCGGTAGGAGCGGCCTTGCGCAGCCCTTTCGCGACGCAAGGCCGCTCCTACAGGCATTTTTCATGTATCATATGCGCCCTTCCAAAAGCCTGACTGTCCGAGAACACCCCATGCAGCTTTCTTCGCTCACTGCGGTTTCCCCTGTAGACGGCCGTTATGCCGGCAAAACCCAGGCCTTGCGCCCCATTTTCAGCGAATTCGGCCTGATCCGTTTCCGCGCCCTGGTCGAAGTGCGCTGGCTACAGCGCCTGGCCGCTCACCCGCAAATTGGCGAAGTGCCGGCGTTCTCCGCTGAAGCCAACGCCCTGCTGGACGGCCTGGCCACCGACTTCAAGCTCGAGCACGCTGAACGCGTCAAGGAAATCGAGCGCACCACCAACCATGACGTCAAGGCGATCGAATACCTCCTCAAGGAGCAGGCTGCGCAACTGCCTGAGCTGGCAAAGGTCAGCGAATTCATCCACTTCGCCTGCACCAGTGAGGACATCAACAACCTGTCCCACGCGCTGATGCTGCGTGCTGGCCGCGACGACGTGCTGCTGCCGCTGATGCGTCAGATCGCCGAAGCCATTCGCGCCCTGGCCCATGCCCACGCCGACGTGCCGATGCTGTCGCGCACCCACGGCCAGCCGGCTTCGCCGACCACCCTGGGCAAAGAGCTGGCCAACGTCGTCTACCGCCTGGAGCGCCAGATCGCTCAAGTGGCCGCCGTGCCGCTGCTGGGCAAGATCAACGGCGCCGTGGGCAACTACAACGCCCACCTCTCGGCCTACTCGCAGATCGACTGGGAAGAAAACGCCCGCGCCTTCATCGAAGACGAACTGGGCCTGGTGTTCAACCCGTACACCACCCAGATCGAACCGCACGACTACATCGCCGAGCTGTTCGACGCCATCGCCCGCTTCAACACCATCCTCATCGACTTCGACCGCGACGTCTGGGGCTACATCTCGCTGGGCTACTTCAAGCAAAAGACCGTCGCTGGCGAAATTGGCTCGTCGACCATGCCGCACAAGGTCAACCCGATCGACTTCGAGAACTCCGAAGGCAACCTGGGTATCGCCAACGCCCTGTTCCAGCACCTGGCCAGCAAGCTGCCGATCTCGCGCTGGCAGCGTGACCTGACCGACTCCACCGTGCTGCGCAACCTGGGTGTGGGCTTCGCCCACAGCGTCATCGCCTATGAAGCCAGCCTGAAAGGCATCGGCAAGCTGGAAGTCAACGCCGCGCGTATCGCCGCCGACCTGGACGCCTGCTGGGAAGTCCTCGCCGAGCCAATCCAGACCGTGATGCGCCGCTTCAACATCGAGAACCCCTACGAGAAGCTCAAAGAGCTGACCCGTGGCAAGGGCATCACCCCAGAAGCGCTGCTGACCTTCATCGACGGCCTGGACATGCCAGCCGAAGCCAAGGCCGAGCTCAAGCAATTGACCCCTGCCAGCTACATCGGTAACGCCGCAGCGCAGGCCAAACGCATCTAAGCTGAGCATCGCCTTCAACGCCCGGCCTGGCCGGGCGTTTTTATTCCCGGACGAAAATTACGTTTTTTCAATAGGTTGAACATGAATCCTGATACTCCACTGCAGCTGCTCGGCGGCATCTCGGCCCGCGAATTCATGCGCGACTACTGGCAGAAGAAGCCGCTGCTGGTGCGCCAGGCATTCCCGGACTTCGAAAGCCCGATCGACCCCGACGAGCTGGCCGGCCTGGCCCTGGAAGAGGAAGTCGAGTCGCGCATCGTGCTCGAGCACGGCGCCCACCCGTGGGAGCTGCGCCGCGGCCCGTTCAACGAAGACACCTTCGCCGACCTGCCTGAAAAGGACTGGACCCTGCTGGTTCAGGCCGTCGACCAGTTCGTACCGGAAGTGGCCGAACTGCTGGAGCACTTCCGCTTCCTGCCAAGCTGGCGCATCGACGACGTGATGATCAGCTTCGCCACCCCCGGTGGCAGCGTAGGCCCGCACTTCGACAACTACGACGTGTTCCTGCTGCAAGGCCACGGCCAGCGCAACTGGAAGATCGGCCAGATGTGCAACAGCGACAGCCCGCTGCTGGACCATGCCGACCTGCGCATCCTCGCCGAATTCGAACAGAGCGGCGAATGGACCCTGGAGCCAGGCGACATGCTCTACCTGCCACCGCGCCTGGCCCACTACGGCGTAGCAGTGGACGACTGCCTGACCTACTCGGTCGGCTTCCGCGCCCCGAGCGCCGCCGAAGTGCTGACCCACTTCACCGACTTCCTCGGCCAGTTCCTGCCGGACGAGGAGCGCTACAGCGACGCCGACGCCGGGCCGGCCAGCGACCCACACCAGATCCAGCACGACGCCCTCGACCGCCTCAAGGGCCTGCTCGACAAGCACATGAACGACAAGGACCTGCTGCTGACCTGGTTCGGCCAGTTCATGACCGAGCCGCGCTACCCCGAGCAGGTCGTCGGTGAAGAGCTGGACGAGCAGGAGCTGATCGAAGCGCTCGAAGATGGCGCCATCCTGATCCGCAACCCAAGCGCACGCATGGCCTGGTCGGAGCTTGGCGACGACCTGATGCTGTTCGCCAGCGGCCGCAGTTGCCCGTTGCCAGCCAAACTGCGCGAGCTGCTGAAGCTGGTTTGTGCCGCCGACGCGTTACACATCGACAACCTTGCACAGTGGCTGGAGGATGAAGATGGCCTTATGCTGGTACAGCAATTGATCAAACAAGGAAGCTTGGGATTCGCCAATGAATAAGATTCGTGTGCGCCTCGCCGACTGGCAGAAAGACAACGCCGATATCCGTCGTATCCGTGAAGCGGTGTTCGTCGCCGAACAGCACATTCCGCCGGAGCTGGAGTTCGATTCGGAAGACCAGGACGCGCTGCACTTTCTGGCGCTGGAAGGCGATTACCCGATTGGCACTGCCCGCCTGCTGGCGGACGGCACCATCGGGCGCATCTCGGTGCTCAAGGACTGGCGCGGGCTGAAGGTTGGCGACGCGCTGGTCAATGCGGTAATCCTTGAGGCGCAAAACCGCGACCTCAAGCAGCAGATGCTGAGTGCTCAGGTGCATGCCACGCCGTTCTATGAGCGGCTGGGCTTTCGCGTGGTCAGCGAGGAATTCCTCGAAGCCGGCATCCCGCATGTGGACATGGTGCGCGACTCCCGCGAGATCGCCTGAAGCTTCAAACTTGCGCTAAACCCGTGTAGGAGCGGCCTTGTGTCGCGTAAGGGCTGCGAAGCGGCCCCGGGGCTTATTGCAGCGCCGTCTGTAACGTCGGGGCTGCTTCGCAGCCCTTTCGCGACGCAAGGCCGCTCCTACGCCAACTGCGTTGTTTGGGTAAACCATGCAATAAAAAACCTGTACATCCATCCAGATAAAACTTGCCACCGCGCCCCCGCTTGCGCATCCTACTGCCTATCACCCTCGATAAAGCGTCCCGGCCATGCGCCTGTTCCTCTGCGAAAAACCCTCCCAGGCAAAAGACATCGCCAAGATCCTTGGCGCCAACCGCAGGGGCGACGGCTGCTGGCAAGGCACCGACGTCTGCGTCACCTGGTGCATCGGCCACCTGTTGGAAACCGCTCCGCCCGACAGCTACGACGAACGCTACAAGCGCTGGAACCTCGCCGACCTGCCGATCATTCCGGAAAAGTGGAAGATGCTGGTCAAGCCCAAGACTGCCAGCCAGTTCAAGGCCGTCAAGCGCCTGCTCGGCGAAGCACGCGAACTGGTAATCGCCACCGATGCCGACCGCGAAGGCGAAATGATTGCCCGCGAGCTAGTCGAACATTGTCGCTACCGTGGGCCCATTCAGCGCCTGTGGTTGTCCGCTCTGGACGATGCCTCGATTCGCAAGGCCCTGGCACGCCTGCTGCCGGGGCAGGATACCTTCAACCTCTATCACTCGGCGCTGGGCCGCTCACGCGCCGACTGGCTCATCGGCATGAACATGAGCCGGCTTTTCACCCTGTTGGGCCGCCAGTCCGGCTATCAGGGTGTGCTACCCGTTGGCCGGGTACAAACACCCACCCTGCGCCTGGTGGTGGACCGCGACCGTAGCATCGCTGATTTCGTACCGCTACCGTTCTGGGCCATCGACGTGCAACTCGAGCATGCCAACATTGGCTTCAACGCCCAATGGCGAGCACCGCAAGATACCTGCGACGACCATGGGCGCTGCCTTAACCAGGCGCTGGCCCAACAGGCCGCAACAGATATCGGCAACGCCCGCACTGCACGGGTGCTCAAGGTGGCCACCGAACGTGTACGCGAGGCAGCACCCCTGCCCTTCGACCTCGGCACCCTGCAGGAATTGTGCTCAAAGAAGTTCGGCCTTGGCGCCCAGGAAACCCTCGACATTGCCCAGGCCCTGTACGAAACCCACAAGCTGATCACTTACCCACGAAGCGACTGCGGTTACCTGCCTGTCAGCCAACACAGCGAAGCGCCGGCAATCCTTACTGCATTACAGCGCGCCGATAGCAGCCTGGCGCCGTTGCAAGCGCACCTTGAGCCGCACCGCCGCTCGCGGGCCTGGAACGATTCCAAGGTCACCGCGCACCACGGCATCATCCCTACTGCGGCCGCCAGCGACCCGTCACGCTTGCCAGCCAAGCACAAGGCGGTCTATACCCTGATCCGCGCCCGTTACCTGGCCCAGTTCCTGCCCAACCACGAGTACGATCGAACCCAGGCCGAGTTCGACTGTGCAGGCCATGCCCTGCGCGCCGTGGGCAAGCAGATCGCGGAGCCGGGCTGGCGTCGCGCATTACCAGAAGCGTTGGCCCCGGCCAAAGGCCGCGAAGCGCCGCCGGCGCAAGTCCTGCCAACGTTGCGTGAGGGCCAGGACTGCTCGGTGCAGGGCCTGCAGTTGAAAGACCTGTGGACCCAACCGCCCAAACCCTTCACCGAAGGCGACCTGATCAAGGCCATGAAGAACGTCGCCAAACTGGTGGACGACCCGCGGCTGAAACAGAAGCTCAAGGAAACCACCGGCATCGGCACCGAGGCGACCCGTGCCAGCATCATCCAGGGCCTGCTCGACCGCGGCTACCTGGTCAAGAACGGCAAGGCACTGGCCGCCACCCCAGCGGCTTTCAGCCTGATCGACGCAGTGCCACGCGCCATCGCCGACCCAGGTACCACGGCAATCTGGGAGCAGGCGCTGGACATGGTGCAAAGTGGTGAAATGAGCCTGGAGGACTTCGTGGCGCGGCAGTCGGCATGGATGGGCAAGCTGGTGGAGCGCTGCAGCGGCATGCGCATGACGATAAACGGGCCAGCGGTGGGCAAGACGGCGCCGTGGAAGAAAAAGCGCAGGAGCGGGGGCAAAGGCAAGCCTGCAGCTAACGGCGCCAAGGCCACGGGCAGCAAGGCCCGGCAGCCTCGGCGCAAGGCCCCCAACTGAATAGCCAGCCACAGCAGCACGGCATCACTTCCAGACTCGATCCTCGCTCCAGCCAAGCTCGGCAAAATCATGCGCCCGCAAACCGGCCTCTTCCTCACAGAAGAACTCATCCAGCTGGGGCGGTCGCACCGCTGTATCGCTGAGCATGGCATGGACCTGCCCACGGTGATGGATCTGGTGCTCGAACAGGTGGGCAAGCAAGCGCAACCGCTGTTCACGCTGCACACGGTCGGGCCTTACGATACTCACGTAGCGCGATAGCTGGTCGTCGCTCAGCACACTGCAGTAGGCGATCAGCCGGTGGTCAGCCTGGGCCTGTTCGGCGTGCAGGTCGGTGCATGTGGCAAAAGGTTGCTCCGGCTCGAAGAAACGTTCACCGTCGGGCTCAGGTGCCTCGCCACGCTGCTCGCACTCGAGCATGTGCAGGTAGAACCAGTCCACCGTCAGCAAATGATTGAGGGTGGCCTTGATCGATGGGAAGAAGCTGCACCGAGGCGCGACGAACTCGTCCTGGGTCAGTTGCAGGCAGGCCTTGTACAGGCGGTGATTGGCCCAGCCATTGTTGTAGGCCTGGGTCAGCAGATGATGCGACAGCGGCTCCATGGTTCGGCTCCTTCAGGCGAAGCGTTGCAGTTGCATCTCCCGTAGCCGGCTCAGGGTCCTTTGGTACGGGAACGCCAGATACCCTTGAGTGTAGAGCGCTTCGAGCGGAACCTGAGCCTCAAGGTACAGCGCCACCCTACGGTCGTAGCATTCGTCGACCAGGGCAATGAAGCGGCGGACAGCGTCATCCTTGGCAGCCAGCGCTGGCAGTTGCCGATCCCCCGCCTCTACCCGCGCGGCTCCATCTT
Source organism: Pseudomonas sp. TR47 (assembly GCF_044143025.1). NCBI lineage: Bacteria > Pseudomonadati > Pseudomonadota > Gammaproteobacteria > Pseudomonadales > Pseudomonadaceae > Pseudomonas > Pseudomonas sp. TR47. The sequence continues at coordinate 31,738 of NZ_JBHFCS010000034.1, forward strand.
CGGTACCACGGGCAATACGCCCGGCCCGCTGCTCGCCGCTCAGGGCTGGAATGCCTTCGACCAGGATTGCCGAGAACTGATCGCACAGCGCCATGAACTCCATCGCCGCCAGTGGTTGCTCGCACAGGTCGGCGAAGCGACACCAGATCGCTTGGCTGCTACGCCGGATCACCTGGATTTGCCGTGAACCCACTGCGAACGGCTGCGCACTGCCCGGATCGTCGGGGCTGAGCTGCTTGAAAACCGCCTCGAGCGCCTTTGCCTTACCAGCTTCAGCCACCCAGTAGCGCTGGTGTGCGGCCCCAGGGTGAAGACGATGGTCTTGCTCGCCTGCCACCGCCAGGACCTGCATGTGCCGTTCGATGGCGGTGATGGCCGGCAGAAAACGATCGCGGTTGAAACCGTCCTGGTACAGCAGATGCGGCGGCTGGTTGGAGGTGGCAACCACCACCACGCCATGATCGAACAACACCTGGAACAGGCGGCCGAGAATGATTGCATCTGCGATGTCGCTGACAAAAAGTTCGTCGAAGCACAGCACGCGGATTTGCCCTGCCAGCTCTTGGGCAAGAGCCTGCAACGGATCGGCGGTGCCGTTGAGCTGGAACAGCCGCTGATGGACCCATGCCATGAAATGGTGAAAGTGCTGACGCCGGGCGGCAATGCTCAGGCCGCGGTGGAACAGGTCCATGAGCCAGGTCTTGCCGCGGCCGACCGGCCCCCACAGGTAAAGCCCCTGGGCGGGACTGCCCCGCTCGAGGGCTTCGAAACAGGCTTGCAAGGCATTGACGGCCTGCGCTTGCTGCGGGTCGGGGACGTAGCCTTGATCGGCAAGGGCCTGCTGATAGAGCGTTTGGGGGTCAAATGCCATGCAGCATTATGTTGAAGGGCCCGATCGTCAGCAAGCCTGCGCCACCTCATGCATCACCGCTCTTGCACCTTAGCGAGGCAGCTTGCCAGCGATAGGGCCGGTAAAGCCCGGAATAGCTTTCAGCCCTCGCTCAGACCCACTTTGAGCAGCGACCCGTCCTTTTCATCGATGAGCACATACAGGTAGCCATCCGGCCCAACCCGCACATCGCGGATTCGCGCCTTCAAATCCCCTAGCAAGCGCTCCTCATGGACGATCTTGTCGCCCTCTAGCTGCAGGCGAATCAGCTCTTGGGTAGCCAGCGCACCGATGAACAGATTGTGGTCCCAGGCCTTGAACGTGGGGCTGTCATAAAAAGCCATGCCACTGATGCCTGGGGACTTTTCCCAAACATGATGCGGGTCGACCATACCGTCGACATGTTCGCCCTTGGCCTCAGGGATCGGCATCAGCGAGTAGTTGATGCCGTGGGTGGCGATCGGCCAACCGTAGTTCTTCCCCGCCTGCGGGATATTGATCTCGTCACCGCCGCGGGGGCCATGTTCGTGGGTCCAGAGCTTACCGGTCCAAGGATTGAGGGCCGCCCCCTGCTGATTACGGTGGCCGAATGACCAGATCTCGGCGCGAACTGCTTTTTTCCCGACGAAGGGGTTGTCTTTGGGCACTTCACCATCGGGCAGGATGCGCACGATTTTGCCCTGCAGCTTGTCCAGGTCCTGCGCCGTGGGGCGCTGGTTGTTCTCGCCCAGCGCAATGAACAGGTAGCCGTGGCGATCGAACACCAAGCGCGAGCCGAAGTGATTGCCCACCGAAAGCTTCGGTTGCTGACGGAAGATCACGTCGAAGTTCTCCAAGCGTGCGCGATCTTCGGACAGTTGGCCACGACCAACGGCAGTGCCGGCCTTGCCATCACTGCCCTCTTCGGCATACGACAGGTAAACGGTACGGTCCTGGGCAAACTCGGGTGACAACACCACATCGAGCAGACCGCCCTGGCCCTCTGCCCAGACCTTGGGCACCCCGCTTATGGGGGGCCCGACCTTGCCTTCGGCATTGACCACACGCAGGTTACCGGAGCGTTCAGTCACCAGCATATCCTTGCCGCCTGGCAGGAACGCGAGCGCCCAAGGGTTGCGCAAGCCGTCGGCCACGGTGCTGACGGTTACCTGCCCCTCCTCGCTGGGGAAGTGCTCCTCGGCGGCGGCGTGCGCGAGCAGTGGCAGCAGTGTGGCAGCGGTAAGCGTGGTCAGCCAGGTAGCTTTGATCATGCAGGATTCCTTTCAGTGGTACTCAGGGCGCGCGCCGGGTGTCACGCGGTGGGCGGGTGGGTTCCAGATTCGGCGTCTGCTGCTGGCGGCGCAGATTTTCACCATTACCGATGCCGCGGTTGTCCAGGGAAGGTGTGCGCTGGATGGGCTGGGTAGAAGGGCCGCGCACCGGTGGTGTGACAGGTTGGCTGCCTTGGCGGCTGTTGGGGTTGGCGCGCTGGATCGGGCTGTTGTAGGGGTTGTTGTTACTGGCAGCGAGCAGCAAGGGCTGCACGGGCGCCGCCTGTGCAGACAAGCCCAGCAACAAGCCGACGGCCAGGGCTGGCAATGTAAGATTCATACTCCACCTCGTGTACGAAAAGGTGCGCCTCATGCGTTTGATAGCGTAAGGCGCGAGGCGTTCGCAGAAAAAGGGTGAATGCGATTCGTGATGTTTCAGTATGAACCTCAGGCAGCCCTGCTCGCCTTAAAGACTATGCCAGGCATGGGCCTTCGATGCTCGAAGGGTGAGATTGCGGCATCCTCAGAAGTAGAACCGCTGCTTTCAACACTGACTTACATTTGCCACACTTAAGGCCAGTTTCCATTGGCAAGGTCCATTTGCATGACTGCCGCTTTGCAACGCTACGCCCGACTATCGCTGGTCTTGCTGCTGGCTGGCGTGTTAAACGCCTGCGCTTTGTTGCAGGCGCGCGACCCGCTGAACATCAGCGTGATCGGCATCGAACCACTGGCGGGGCAAGAACTGGAGATGCGCATGGCGGTAAAGATGCGTGTACAAAATCCTAACGAGGCCCCAGTCGACTACAACGGCATCGCGCTGAATCTGGAGGTCAATGGCCAGGCCCTGGCCTCTGGGGTTAGCGACCAGCAGGGGCATATTGGCCGTTACAGTGAAGCGGTGGTGGTGGTACCGGTGAGCGTCACGGCTTTTGCATTCCTGCGCCAGGCCTATGGTCTGAGCAGGCTCGACTCGCTACAAGGGATGCCTTATGTACTGCGCGGGAAACTGGCTGGCGGCCCCCTGGGCACCGTGCGCTTCACCGATGAGGGCAAGCTGGACCTGCCCAAAGGGGGCAACCTGTATTGGTGACAGGCTGCGGATCATCAACGGTTGGTGCTGGCGGCGGCCATCATCTTGTTGACCTCGCTGCGTACCATGCTGGCGTATTCAGGCGGCGACATGCCGTCCAGTTCGGCACGTACCCATTCGGCCCATTTGCCCTTGCGGCGCGGCTTTTCCGAAATCAGCCGAGCTGCGTCGCCCTTCGCCTTGCCCAGGTTGTTCTGCCACAGTTCGAACAGCCGCGCCTTTTCTGCCTCGATCTGTGCCCGTTCCTCGAAGCTCCTGTTGGCCAGATTGAAACTCATGAAAGTACCTGCCAGTTGAAATGGCCGCTATCTTACACCGTAGTGCTGCTTCATCGCTAAGCTGGCGCAACTTTCCCGGCGCACCGGCATCCATTGCTTACCCCCCTATCGACGAGGACATGTTCATGGCCCGAAAATCAGCCATTGCAGCTAACAGCGAGCAGATCAAGGATCAGGTGTTCAGTGAGTTGCAGGCATTGATAGAAGAGTCGGAGAAGCTGCTCAACGACAGCGCCTCTCTGGTAGGTGAAGAAGCCGACACGCTGCGCGCGCAGGTCAGCCAGAAACTTCGCCAGGCTCGAGAGGCGGCCGGGCAGGTGCGCGCCAAGGCACAACCGGTAGTAGACGCAACCCAGGACTATATCGGCGGCCACCCATGGCAGACCGTTGCGGTTTCTGCCGGGTTTGGCCTGGTAATTGGCCTGCTGCTAGGCCGCCGCCACTAGACCGTTCCCCAGGCGTAGTGCCGGCTGCTTCAAATCAGGCGGCCTGCGCCATCGGAATACCACTGTGGAAACGCAATTCCTGGTCAGCAGACAGGATCAACTCCGCTTCCGCATCGCGCACCTGCTGAACCCTCTGGGCTATATCTGCTTCATCACCATACTGATGGGCGAGTTTCAGGTAACCCTGGTAGTGACGCGCTTCGCTTTTCAGCAAGCCGTGATAGAAAGTGCCGAGCTCTTCATCAAGGTGCGGGACCAATGCTGCAAAGCGTTCGCAGCTGCGTGCTTCGATAAATGCCCCTACCACTAGCGTATCCACCAGCTTGACTGGTTCATGGGCACGTACCAGGCGACGCAAGCCAGAGGCGTAGCGCCCTGCCGACACTGGCCGCAAAGGCACACCACGGCGCTTCATCAAGCGCAAAACCTGCTCATGATGTACCAGTTCCTCTCGGGCCAGGCGCGACATCATGTTGATCAGGTCCAGGTGGGTGTTGTACTTGGCGATCAGGCTCAGCGCAGTGCTGGCAGCTTTGAACTCACAGTTCTTGTGGTCGATCAGCAAGGTTTCCTGGTCGGCGATGGCCGCTTCGATCCAGGCGTCTGGAGTCTTGCAACCTAGGAAGGCATCGATTTCGGGGCTCAGGGACATAACGTACAACCACACACAGCAGGCAGGACGGGCGATTATACCGGCGCCGATCATGAGCGCCAGTGGCTATGCTTGATGTACATCAAGCGGCGACGCAAGGCTCGCCTACTATAGTCAGGCATAGGCCACCATCTTTTGAGGGGAGTTCATGCCCATGCAAGCTGTCCGTAGCATTCTAGTGGTACTCGATCCCGATCATGCCCATAGCCGTGCGTTGACCCGTGCCAAGCTTATAGCCGGCGTAACCGGTGCGCGCCTGCACCTGCTCATGTGCGACAAAAAACAGGATCACAGTGCACTACTCAGCCTGCTTGGCAGTCAGCTACACGACGATGGCTACGATAACGTCTCTCATGAACAGAACTGGAACGAGACCCTGCACGAGTCGATCATCGCCGTTCAGCAGGCCGAAGGCTGTGACCTGGTGATCAAGGAACACCGGCCGGACAACCCCCTGCGCAAGGCATTGCTGACGCCAAGTGACTGGAAACTTCTGCGCCAGTGCCCTTGCGCCGTGTTGATGGTCAAGAGCGAGCGGCCCTGGACAGGAGGCAAGATTTTGGCAGCAGTGGATGTCGGTAACGATGACGAAGATCATCGGCGGCTGCATACCAGCATCATCGACCATGGCTATGACATTGCCAGCCTGGCAAAAGGTGAACTGCACGTGATCAGTGCGCATCCCTCCCCCATGCTGGCAGCATCCGATCCGGTCTACCAGCTCAGTGAGACCATCGAAAAACGCTACCGAGAGGCGTGCAGTGCTTTCCAGGCCGAATATGATATCAGCGAAGATCGCCTGCATGTCGCAGAGGGCCCTGCGGATGTGCTGATACCTCATACCGAGCAGAAGCTCGATGCAGTGGTCACGGTCATTGGCACTGTCGCGCGCACGGGCATCTCAGGTGCCTTGATTGGCAATACCTCTGAAGTCGTGCTCGATACGCTGGTAGGTGATGTGCTGGTACTTAAAAGTGAAGAGGCGATCGCGCACCTGGCTGAATTGGCCCGAGGCTAGAAATTTTTGCGCAC
>NZ_JBHFCS010000035.1:0-37280 GCF_044143025.1 Pseudomonas sp. TR47
GACACACCCAGTGCAGCTCCCCAAACAACGGCTGTTTGTTCTCGCAGATCCACCTCTGAAAACAGGGCTACAACAGCGCATCCGAAAAGCAGGAAGAGCGGAAGCAAACACAGCCAGAGCCATAGCCTGGGGCTACTCGGCCGATCAGCCTGAGCAGGTATGCGATCAAGGTCCACTGCCATGGACTATCTCGTACCAGCGCTAGGCATTGACGAGATCAACACGCACCCGCACGCGCAACGATGTCCGTCAAAGGCAACTGGCACACCGTGATCTCTGAAAGCAGAATGCCCTTCTGCGATGACAGTGCGGCCGTGGCCAGGATCAGGGCAACTGACGGGATCGCCTTCACGAGCCACATAAATACCGCCAAAACGCATTGAGCTAGAACCAGCAAGCACGGTTCCGCCTCCTGTAGTCCTGTCTCCAACACGAACTACACCCTTCATCAAACAAACCAACCATTTAATAACACCAACTTCAACCCCCAATGACGGAAAAATCGAAACATGCACAACAGAGCACACACTCAAAAACAAACAAAATACAACATACCCAGTTTAAACAAACTATCTCAAGCCCTGCGCATCCACCTTACAAACAACGATCCACCACTAAACGCCGCACATCATCTCCATCCAACCGTTGAAGCTTCATCGGATCGAGTGACCTCACCACATCGACATACCGTATCCCCCCGCCAACCTTAGTCAAAAAAACCAAATCAGTATCGAATTTATAACAACGTCCTCTCCACCGAACTAGCTTGTTAGGACGCGAATCGATCAAACTCTCTTTAGACAAATACTCATCTAAAAATTCTACGCCATTAAGTTCACCTATGAGATATCGCCCACCACCATGAGCACTAGCCTTGGTATCGAATGAATAGACATCCCTAATCTGCTCGGCTAGCAACTCCATCCCTATCTCATAAAAATTTGACTCAAGCAAAGTACCTAGACCGCACTCCCCAACCGAAATTCGAGCGCCATTATATATGTTCCGCCCATCCACATAAACGCAGTCCACCATAACCCGCACACCATCAAAACGCAGCGTATAGTAGTAACTATCACGACCAAATACAAAAATAGCCGACTGCCCGTTGATAGTCATCAACACTCTATCAACCCCATCCCTGTCACCAAAAACATCCTTAACCGAATGCTCTACAGAAGAACTTCTTACATACAAATCCCTGCCCCGCTCCTCTATTACCACATCGCTGGCTTGCAAGCCAAAAGAAACAAAAACACCGATCCAAAAAAACGCTTTCTTTAGCATCAGTGGAAATCCTCCGAAAGACGCGACGTTTCACTTAGAATAGCTTGCATCTTAGTAGCATAGGAAGCGAGTAGATCGGCTTCGTCAAGCCCATTAATAACACGCCGCGCAGACCTATAATTTATGGCACCAGAATTAATGTGTACTGAAATCTTGCTCCCAGTAAAAAGCCCGGATTTCATACCAATGATCATGATAGGAACAGCATATTCAAACCTTCCAGCCGCATCTGGATCACCCACAAAATCAACCCCCATAATATTGGAGAATTTTCTATAGTTATTTTTCCAAGTCAAGTGCACACAACCCCTACCACGATACTTAAACCCGTCCCCCTCTTCAGTATTTCCATTTTTCTTTGCGATAAGACGGAGTGCTGCAGTTGGAGCTAGGACGGGATCATATTTATTAAAATAGCTCAGTCGGCCCACCTCCGGCTTTTCACTAAAATACTCTCCCGTAGTGAATTGATAAGTTTCATGCCGAGCAGTGGCCAGCATGTATGCAACCTCATAGAGATTTGCCTGGTCGCCAGTCGCCCTGTAATATTCATTTATGCCTACAATCAGCTTCCTAAGATTCTCCTTCGACTCGTCAGCCAAGGGCATCGTACCCGCCGCAAATGTCTGATGAACACTCGCGTAATGCTCGATAAACTCATCAACAAATATCAAATCTTCGACAAAAACAAAAACAGCAAGCCCAACCAATGGATGTATATGATTAATCATTCCACATGCCGGCAACCCGACCTTAATTGCGATTTCGCCCCACCAACTTAATTGCCTAATCCGCTCCTTCTCCGCCAACCAATTAAGGTGCGGTGTCGATCCCGCGTGACCAAGAATCTCATCCAGAACATCCCACTTTTGCGGCCTGTAACACCATTCACTTTCACAATAGATAACCAAGCGTGAAAGCGCCTGAGCGTGCGCAGGAATTCGCATTACTGCCCGCAATTCCTCCACTGTAATGTTCTTATCCCGATCACTATCTATAAGATCAAATAACCGCTCCTTGATAGCCCCCTTATCACCAGCATCCGCCATAGGACCGTATCGCCTTATTTGCTCGTCTGTCAGACGATTGAGTGAGCGTAAAGAAGCAGCCATGAATTCAGGCGGAGATGTGTAATCGGTAATGACGTCATAGCCCGCCCAAGCCCACGGACTCGTCCATTGATCGCTCCCCTTCTCCACTCTCACCCATCCGTCTAGAAGCTGGTTTTTCTCATCATTAAGCAAACCTTCAAGCCGATACCAGTTGCACGCTTCACGCTCACCAGCCTCGGGTATTGCAATTTTATGCGTTGAGGGCAACCCATCCAGCAATGACCTGGGAACAAATAGATCGGCGCTGCTTAATTGACTTTGGTCGTTTTGCACCGGAGGGCGCATCTCTCCGAAGTGGTCCTTGTGCACCACCACGGCCGTGCCCTTTGCCAGTTTGAGCAAAGTCTTGTCTTTTGCCGGAAGCCCCTTTACCCACGTTCGACACTGAGCAATAAAACGCCCCACGTCGCCACCACTAAAAACTTCCAGGTGGAGTTTTCTCTCGGGCAGGTCTGCAGCATAATCTTGGTATTGACCTATATGGCCTATCAATGCACCTGCCCTTATGGGCAATGGCTTATCAAGCACACATATTTCATCGTACGCCCTAGGCACAGGCAAAGCCTGCAGCGACTCGAAATGGACAAACTGCGCAACACTCTCCAGTTTGCGAAGCTCACCCTCGCCACTGATTTTTACTTGCGAACCTTTGGGCAGGTCAGATTTACGGTCGCTACTTTTGGCATTTTTCTCGTCATAAATAACTAACCCGGCCTTCGCACGGTGCTCCCCTCCCTCAATCGATTCCAACTGATCGAAGCGCACGTATCCGCGCAGCGCCCCGTCAGTACCCACCAGTCGCCGCGCAGGTCCCTTCGTACTTATCAGCCGGCGGTACTCACCCCCTCCGCTGACCCTTACCAGGGTTCCTTGCGGTAGTAAATCAATGACTGCTCCTCTTCTCTCCTGGTGGCGCACATTAAGTCCTAGCTTGCCCGGCAGATTTGGATGTGCGTCCTTCGCTGTCATCGAAACAAGGTAGTCATCCTTCTTTTCCCAGAAATGTGGACGCGGCAATTCAGGCGCACCCTGATAAATCGCTCCGTCCTCCAAGTGCATGTAGAGGCTATAGATAATCAGGGACGGTGGAGCTTCATTGTCTCCTTGAATCTTAGGTGCTTCCAGCCGATGACGAACCAATACAAAATTTCGAGAAAAAGGCTTGGGCGCCGGCTTTTTGTTTTCAACGTAACTCGTCACGGCTGAGTTCATATCAGTACGGTAAGCCACCACTTCACCATCTGCTATGCAAAGAACGTGAGACTGATCAAGCACACCCGCCGTACCACTGTCGAAGTGAACCCCTCCATGCCAGAGCCCGCCAGCTCCCAGCGGGTAATAGCCCGCTGTCGCATTCGCCAGTTGGGTAAGCTGATCTATCACACTGGCTTTGTTTTTCTGCTTGAAGGGATAGCTCCAGTTTTTTACGGGTTGGAGCGTACTGCCATCGGCTGCGGATGAGCTGATTGATTTTCCATCAGGTGTCGGATAGATAGGACCTACAGACTCCTCCGACTCAGATTCATCGATTCCCCCTCCAAACATGTCAGCCAACCACTTCATGCTACGCTCAGCCATGACGCATCACTCCATATCTCAGAGAACATTCATCCTGAAAATACTGTAAATTTTAACGAGTCGGGATCATGGTCTGCCAAAGCAGGCATGGACGTAATCTCTGCTGCCTTCTTTGCAGGCTCTTCTATATATTCGAAGCTTGCAGCCTTGATTAGGCAATCGCCTTCCGTGCCAGACTCAATACTGCACGCATCCATGGTGATATAGCTGCCACCCGCATTGAGCGTGATCTTCTTTTTCGCCGTGATCCGGATTTCATCTTCGGTACTAGAGATTTCTAGACCATGCCGTGCAATTAGCAACAAGGTATCGTTTTGCGCCTGGATACTGACTGGCCCTTGGTTGGCAATGAGCTTGATGCCCAATTTGCGCACAAACACACTCAGCCCCTGTCCTATCCCAACAAACAACCGCTTGACCACGCTGACATCGGCCTCACCACCGGCGTTGAGCATCAGGTTCTTTTGCGCTGCCAGCTGAAGATGGCCGCCACTGGTTAGCGAGATCCCCTGAGGGGCGCTCAGTATCAGGACCGAGGATTTGAGCTGTTCCAGATCTTGCTTAAGCAGGTCCAGTTGGGCCTGGACATCCGCAGGCTCCGCCTTGCACGCCTGAGCGTCATCCGAAAGCCCTTCCAACTGCTCTTTGGCCTGATCCAGGCGCTCCAGGACAGCAGCCATTTCGAGCATGTGCCCCTTGGCCCCTGGCTGCGTATCAGCACTGATGAAGATGCCGCTGCCACCGCGCATGGCGACATGCCCATCGGTGCGTAGTTCTGCCCCCGCCCCTCGGGTTTTGCGCTCAGCGTCAACCACATGCCCCAGATTGAGCTGGCTCTTGCCACTGTGCTCGGTACTGAGCTTGATGTGCTCCTTCCCACGCGTATCGTCCATGCGCAACTTGTTGTTGGCCGGGGTCCGCAGCACATTGCGTTTGTAGTTGCGCAGCGTCACGTGGTCGGGATGTTCACTGTCGTGCAAGGCATAAGCGATGTAGGGGCGGTCCGGATCGCCTTGCTCAAACGCCACCGCCACTTCGGTACCGCAGATCAACGGCAAGTGCAGGCCATGGGTGTCACCCGCGTAAGGCCGTGCCAGTCGTAGCCAGACACTCTCCTCGCCTGCACGCCAGGTGTCCCGGTCAAACAGGAAATTGACCCGGTAACGTCCCTCCATATCGATATGGCCGTAGGAATCGTTCTTTTGAGTACTGGTAACTCGCGCCGGCACCGTACCGGCGATCTGTGGCTTGCCCAGCAATCTGGGCCGAAAGCCTATCGACTCCGAATAGGGAATCGCGTCGAACCTGGCTTCCAAGCTCCGGTCGCGTGCTGCCTCGACGGTCAAATGTGTAATGACCACCCCAGGCTCGAACACCTGTGGTGCCCCGTCAGAGACCGTCAGCACTTGCCCTGGGGCAAGCGTTACGCTGCTGCTGACGCCATTGCAACGCGTCTGGTCGTTGAGAAAGCGTTCATGATTCAGGCGCGCATAGAAGTAGCCACTTTCGCTGAGCAGGTCCTCATCCTGGTCAATGGCGTCACCCAGCGCGGTATAGGGTTCACCGTAGTGATAGCCTTCGCCGTAAGTAGTGGTGCCCCCCCGGCTGTGATCAACCTCACCATCCAGGAAAGCGGCCGCGTCCCGGTGGTGATAAGCCCGCACATTGATGTGCTGCTCCACCACCTGATGCTCAACTTGGAGCGCCCATACGCCCTCCTGCCCATTGCTGGTCAAACCCGACAGCGGGCGATGTGGCAGCGTGAGTCCAAACTGGTAGTGGCGTTGATGGTCGTGAAACTCGACCACATCGATGGAAAGGCGATCATCGTGGGTAAAGCGATACCAGATGCCGACCTCCGCCAGCAGACGGCTGATGAAGGCCAGATCGCTCTCACCGTACTGCATGACCTGTTCACGCTTGGGATACTCGCGCGCCAGGTCAAACAAGAAGTGCTGCCCTTCGAACTGGTGGCGACTACGGAGGACACTTTCAACGATTTCCGGCACCGACTGATGCTGGTAGATCCGGTACTGCTTGCCACGCCCGAGCAATGCCAGGTGCGCTTCGAGTGTGACTTGGTAGCGGGCTTCATCCCGGGAACCGGAGACACGCTTGAAACCGGTGATCACGCCATGCAGCGTACGTGAAGCAGCGTTGATCATTGAGAGCTGGACGGTGGGTTGAGACTTGCCCAGATAAAAGCTGGCATCCTTCCCGAGGATCTGCGCAGCCTCGATATCCTGCTCCGGGGAAGTGAATGCCACGGTGTACTTGAACGGTTTGCTCAGCCACTCTTCACCTTTGAACGACAGTACATCAAGCTCAACAGCAAGCTGGTCGACTTCAAGCTGGTAGTGGTTATGGGTGAAACCCATTATTGGCTTCGACATCATCAAACCCCCTCGGCAGCCGCTACGGCTGCGTGGTGTTCATCTGCAAAGCTCAAGCTGATGCCGGCGTCTTCGCAGTATCCAAGCGTCACGGCTTGGGTGGGCTGTCCGAGCGCTTGGCGCTGGAGTAACTGCTGACTGAGCACCGGCAGGATCTGTTGATTGAGCAAGCTATCGATATTGCGAGCGCCGGTATCGGGCAAAAGGCAGGCGGCGACCAGCGCTTCGTAGAGCGAGTCATCAACCTCACATTGCAGGCCGTAATGACGCAGCAAGCGCTTGGCCACTTGATCGAGTTTGATGGCGACAATGCGCTTGAGTGCATCGGCCCCCAATGGGCGGAAGATCAATGTCTGGAAGCGAGCCAACAGTGCAGCATGGAAGTGCTCGCGTAACACGGGACGCAATAGTTCATGCAGTGCCGCTTCCTCAATGCCTGGCTGCCGCTCGATACTACCTTGCAGCAGGTCGCTTCCCAGGTTCGAAGTCATGAGGATGACCGTGTTGCGAAAATCGATCTCCCTTCCTTCTCCATCACGCATGAAGCCGCGGTCGAACACCTGATAGAACAGGTTGAGTACATCACGGTGGGCCTTTTCGACTTCGTCCAGCAACACCACGCTATAGGGACGCTGGCGGACGGCTTCGGTGAGTACGCCGCCCTGGCCGTAACCCACATAACCCGGCGGCGAACCCTTGAGTTGGCTGACGGTGTGCGCCTCTTGGTACTCCGACATGTTGAGGGTGATCAAGGACTTCTCGCCACCGAACAGACTGTGGGCCAGTGCATGCGCCGTCTGCGTCTTGCCGATGCCACTGGTACCGACCAGCAGGAAGACAACCATCGGTGCCTTGTCGTCAGTGAGGCCCGTTCGGGCGGCGCGCAACCGTTGGGCAAGTGCAACCAGCGCCGGGTCTTGACCAACAACACGCTCGGCCAACTGATCTTCCAGGTTCAACAAGCTGGCGTGTTCGTCTTTCAGCAGACTACCGAGAGGCACGCCCGTCCAGTCTGCGATCACCTCAGCCACACTGCGTGCGCACACATCGAGGGACAGCAGTGGCCGACTCCCCTGCACGTAGCTGAGGTGTTCTTGCAGCTGAGCGCAGACAGTTGTATCAACCTGCTCGCCCTGGCGAGCATTGAGCAGCTGGTGGGTGAGGTCGAGTTCTTGTTGGTACTGCAGCTCCAACGCGGCTTGCTGACTCTCCAGCTGCACCAGCTGGGTAGTGATCTTCGCCAAGCGAGATTCATGCGTAATACCGGTAAGCTGCGCGTCCTCTTCCAGCGCCACCCTCTCTGCCGTGAAGGCCATTTTCTGCGACTTCAGCTGGACCAAGGCCTGAGGTTCGCAGTCCAAGCTCATGCGAACACGCGCGCAGGCGGTATCAATCAGATCCACAGCTTTGTCCGGTAAACGGCGCCCGGTCAAAAAGCGGCGAGACAAGCTGACCGCCGCCTGCACCGCAGCATCTTGAACATGCACGCCGTGGTAGCTGGCATAACGCGCTTTGAGCCCTCGCAGCATCACACAAGCATTGGCATCATCCGGCTCATCGACCTTGATCATCTGGAAGCGACGCTCTAACGCCGCATCGCGCTCAAAGTACTGCTTGTATTCACTCCAAGTGGTGGCAGCGATGGTGCGCAGCTCGCCACGCGCCAGAGCCGGTTTCAGCAGATTCGCCGCATCTGCGCCCCCTGCCTGATTGCCAGCGCCGATCAAGGTGTGCGCTTCATCAATGAACAGCAGCACCGGCGTCTCTGACCGCTGGACGGCATCAATTACGTTTTTCAGCCGTTGCTCGAACTCGCCTTTGACTCCTGCGCCCGCTTGGAGCAACCCCAGGTCCAGCGTACGGATACACACCGGTTTCAAGCTATCGGGGACATCCCCGCTGGCGATGCGTAAAGCAAGCCCCTCGACCAGTGCGGTTTTTCCAACACCTGGGTCGCCCACGAGGATAGGGTTGTTCTTGCGCCGACGGCTCAGCACATCGATCATTTGACGGATCTCATCGTCGCGGCCGAACACCGGGTCGATTTGCCCCGCTGCTGCCTGGGTGGTGACGTCATGGCTAAACTGATCGAGGACAGCGACTGATGCTTCGTCCCCCTTCAAGACGACTGCCGCCTTAGCCTCTCCTGACACTTCTGGCTTGAACAGTGATGTCTGCCCCGGTTGACGCTCTTGCGAGTCAAACTCAAGCAGCGTTTCCATTTCCTTGAACTGCGTCGGACCGACGCTCGATAGAGGCCAGGCGGCGGAACATTTGAGCAAGTTAGGCGTTTCAAATAACGCCCCCAGCAAGTGAACGGATCGCAATTGCTCACAGTCACGATCCAGCGATGCCAACAACCAGGCATTGGTGATCAGCTGCTGCACCTCACCGCTCAACTGAGGTTTGCTGAGAACGCTGCGCGGCAATGTATGGAAGTAGTCAAGCAGCCCTTGCCAGATGGCATCCATATCCCACTCGCATCGGCGGGCGAGGACCACGAGATCGCCCTCGCCCTGCTCAAACAACTTCAACAGCCAATGTTCAACAGTGATATGACTGTGCCCGCGCGCCTGACAAAGTGAAGCCGCTGCCGTGAGTGCCTGGGTACAGTAGGCGTTTAGCCGGCGAAGCAGGCGGGTAGGATCGTGTGCCATACAGGGCATCCTTGTCGTCAATAATCAACATGCCGCCACAAGTGCGAGCGCATCTGAATAGCTGAGGTGTATTTGGCTGAACGCCCGCGCACGGACGCTCAACCCAAGACACTGGAGGCTGTCAACCAACCTCGGTTGACAGCCAGGTTTCATCCAGCGGCAGCGGCGCTAGGGCGTTCATTCCAGGAGTCTGAATGGATGATGTTCCCATCCTTGAATGCCCAAGTAATTTTTTCGTAGCGCAGCTCGACTAGTTCCAAGTGATTGTGTTTTTCTTTCGCCGGATCTTTGACATCGTGCATCTTGGGCGCAACTTTCACGACCTTGACGTTTTCCAGTTTGGTGTTGAAATATTCCACCTCCTGCCCGGCATCATTAATCTTGTACCATTTGAACTCCGCCTCTTTAAGCGTCTGCCCAGTCGTCACGGCCTTGTAGAGATAAGGAGAGGAGGCGTCTATCTCCTTGGTAAAAACAAAAGGCGTATGGATACGCGTACCCGTTAATTTGCCGGTATTGTTATCGGTAGGGATATACAAATCATGATC
The DNA here is from genome assembly GCF_044143025.1 of Pseudomonas sp. TR47. Classification (NCBI taxonomy): domain Bacteria; kingdom Pseudomonadati; phylum Pseudomonadota; class Gammaproteobacteria; order Pseudomonadales; family Pseudomonadaceae; genus Pseudomonas; species Pseudomonas sp. TR47. The sequence goes on from NZ_JBHFCS010000035.1 coordinate 9,576, forward strand.
TTGACCGACCACTTCAACACTACCCTCACGACCCTTTACATCCACCGAGCCTTTGATATCGGCTCCACCATCGTCTTTCAGCCACAGATAAACAGGAATAGCCATTTAGAAGCTCCTCATTTCAAGCTTTGGGAGTCGCAGAGTGCGACTTGGGTTGCAGTCCTGAGGCCGTAGCCGAGGGCTGACAAGCCCCCGCCTCCGGCACCAGGCGAATTTCAACTCGGCGATTAGCCGACCGTCCTTGTTCCGTGTCATTACTTGCAACGGGCTCGCTTGCACCCAAGCCTTGAACTGCGAAGCAGTTGCTGGGTATGTCACCCATGTGTTGTATCCAGTCATGAACCGCCGCCGCGCGTGTTCGCGTCAAACGCAAATTCTGTTCGTCACTACCCGTCGCGTCCGTATGGCCCGTGATCACGATCAACCAGCCTGGCTGGGCCTTGATGTCTGCAAGTGCATTCACCAAAAACTTGGTCGATCCTGGCTTCAACTGCGCGCTACCACTGTTGAAGAGCGACAGGCTGTCCAGGCGAACCGTGCGTGGCTTGTCAGCCACTCCCTGAGGCATCGTCGGGATGTGATTGCCGTTGATTGCGGCCAACAACGAAGGACGCAGCCTTTCGCCCTGATAGAGCCCAATCCCCAACGACCACGGTTCCCCTTGGCGATAGTAGCGGTCCAGTCGCTGCGCCTCCTGGCGAAGCACCATCAGTGCCTCCTGGCGTTGCGATACTTTGTCCGAATCGGGGTTCAGCGAAGCCGTGCTGTAGCGTCGCAAATCATCGGTGACCTGACGGATCAAGAGCGTGTTCTGCCTCGCCGAACTAATCAGCGCAACGCAAGCCGTCAGTACGAACAACCAGACTCCAATCACCACAGCCCTGCTTCGCCGACTGTGTGGAGTACTGCCAGGCAACACATGGAGCAGTGCATCAGGAAAGGGTAACGACGCGTTTGTATGTTTAGGCCCACTACCTGCGAAGGAAAGGCCAGTCCGCTCCTGTAGCCAACGGTGCCAGAGGTTGCCATCACGCGCGCCCTCAGACTTGGGACAAAATGCAACCGCAACGGCGTCCGCTGTTACGATCCCCTCGCGGGAATTACGTTTGCCAATTTCCGGCAAGCACGCTTGATTCAACCATCCCACAGCAGCGCTCAACTGCACCGTGGTTCGGAATCGATCAGCCTGGTTCTCAGGTTCTGTGCCCCTGCGCTCCCATTCGGCCAGCGTCAGGCACTCACCCACCTCACGCGCTCGCACACTTGATGCTTCAGTTTCCCAGCTGAACCAGGGCGACACCCCAACTGCGCTCGGGAAGTAGCCCACAATCAGCAGCGGCAGCGGTCTACCTCGCTTGCGCAATATCGCAACCTGGTGGCACAAGCTTTGTATCTGGTTCGCAAGCACTGCGCCGTCAGTATGGGCGCTGGGATTGACCAGCCACATGACACTGAGCTGCCCGTCCCACTCTGGCCGCTCCAGCAGCAGATCGGCCACGGCTGCGGACAACTTCAAGAGATCGGGCACTGGCACATAACACCCCTCCACTGTTACCCGTGGCGCCAACTGCTCAGCAGACGAGGCCCCAAACAGCTCAGCCAAGCAATCGCCGACCGCTAGAACGACAGGATGACGATACGAGCCAGCAGGCAGGCGGACACCGCCGCCCCACTGCAACGGTATATGTTTCTTGGCAGCACGCTGAGTCCGGCGCCAACCCAACACCAGCAAGGCAGTGACTACCAGAGTAGCGATCGCTTGAACCTCTACAGCCAGCGGCAACGTGGCAATCAACAACCAGGACAGCGCACCGGCCCATAGCCAAAGCCCCTGTTTGTGTACCTGCGCCATTGCGCTCATTCCTGCACCGGCAAGAGCGAGGCCACTGCCTCACCTAACGCGTGATCAAGCGCCCACCAAGCACCTACCAAAAGAGCAGCTGCCATCACGATGTGAAGCAGAGGAGATCGCAACCAACCCCACATCGGCATCCGTGGGCCACTGCCTAACTGAACGACCAGCGACTGACTTGTATCCAGAGGCGGCACTTGCGCGGAGATGGCAGTCAACAACTGCTGCCGCTCCGGGTGGTTTGCCTCTCGGTAGCGCCCCAGGAATCCAAGCATCAGGACTCGATGAAATACTGTGAGTACGCAAGGGGACACAGAGGCTTCCTGCAGCGCAGAGCGCATATCTTCGTAGAGCGACTCCCCCGCCTGATGGCTGCTGAAAAACCTTGCCTGTAAGGTCTCCATCGCCCAATCCTCATGGGCACTGCCTTCGGCGCGGGCAAGTACTGTTTCGTCCAGAAGCGCACACTGCGCATGACTGATCAGATCGACGCTGCGGCGGTCCAGACCCTCCTGCTGAAGCATGGCTCGTACATGCTCGACATCAGCCACGCACCTTGACCACAGCTGCGGACTACTGTGCGCATCGGTACCGTGTCGCAACTCGACAACCAACAGATAGGTGTCCTGCAGCAACGCGTCGATGTCCACCTTGGCTGCGGTGTGCTTCTGCACTGTGCGACTCATGAGCGAAGCACCGCGAACAATTCGAGCTGGACACCCTGAAACACACTCGGGACATAGAGGGCACAGACCCCATCAGCCAGCATGGCGCGGCCCTTTGCATGGCTGAGATCGAGCGCGAAGTACTGATTCTCCAGCCGCAGCGGTATCGCGGCGGGCACATGGCTCAAAGGTTTCAGTGGAACGCCATCGAGTGCCGCATTGACGAGATGGTCCACATCATCGGGGCAACCGATCTTGCACAGCCGTGGGAATTGGCTTTGAACTTGTACGGCTGGCAGCCGGCAACGGACCGACAAATAGAAGTCAGCACCTTCAGGCTCAAGCAGACGTGGATCGCTCAGAGAAACCTGCCAGCGGTTTGCGCTGCGCGCCTCCAGGATCAGTGCCAGCACGCGGGACGGCAGGCTCGCCTCCAGCAATGTGGATAGGGTACGCATCAAGGGCGGGAAAACCGCCTCAAGGTCCGCGTGCTGGTAGGCGGGTATGTCCTCTATGTGCTGGTCTAACGAGAAGGTCAGCAGGCCACCTGCAAACTTCACCAACTGTTGATATACCTGCTCCGGATGGCGAGCAGGCTGCGCTTTTATGTCTGCCAACACCGGCTGATAGGTGTTCAGCGCGTTGAGCAACCAGAACAACGTGACATCTGCAACAGCGAAATCCGCCATTCGCTGGTTGCTCTCCCGGCGCATTCCCATCAAACGCTCACGCTTGGCGGACAGCTGGGTGAGCAGGTTGTCGAGTTGAAGCAACAACCCAGCATGAGCATCAAACTTCAGCAACGGCGGGATGTAGGTACCATCAATGGCCCACCCATCCTTGCCATCACGCAGCAAACGACCCACCGGGCAGGTCAGATAATCCGCATTATCGTCATCAGCCAGACGCAAGCTCAGCGCATGTTCGAGCACGCTGATTGACTGTATTTCACTGGTGTAGAGATCCTTGGTGTCACGCCATACCTGGTGATATCTGACGGGCCGCTCAGCGCTGCCACCCTCAAACAGGCAGTTGTTACCATTGGCCTGTTCCAGTGGCAAAGCGATCACAACCGTTGCCGTCTGGATATCTCCGGGCAATACCCGAGAGAGTTCCAGGGCACTGGGTAGTCGATCCAGCCGATCGGTGTCGATCAAAGTACCGTCTGGTAGGCACAACTGAAGCCGAGTGGCCATCAGCTTACCCAACCTCAGCGCATCTGCATCAAACGCCACATTTCGGATGCCCCAAGGGTGGACCAAGCCCAGTGAGGCAATACTCTGGTTGGTCCACGATTCAAAGCGGGCCTGCTGTTGAAACTGCTGCGCAGACAACACCACTCCGGACGCCCATAAAGGCCGGTCGATTTTCACGACATACACTCCTGCAACCGCAATCAAGATTTTGCTTTGGGCATCTGCGAAACCAATGAGAGGTTGATGTCCATACCTTCAACCTGGAAATGCGGCACAGCGAACAACTTGACCCTGAAGAAGCCCGGGTTGTCATCAATGTCCTCGACAACCACTTTTGCCTCTCTCAGCGGGTGGGAAGCTTGCAAGTCATCTCCCGGATCGGTCATCTCGGTGACCAGGCCACTGACCCACCTATTGAGCTCCAACTCCAACAGGCGACGGTCTTTAGTTGTACCAATATTCTCCCGCTGGATAACTTTCAAATAATGTGCAATGCGAGAAAGCAGGAACACATAGGGCAACCTCGAATTGATACGACTATTTGCCGTGGCCTCCGCCGTGTCATAGATTGCCGGCTTGTGCGCTGAGTTGGCCGAGAAGAAACATGCGTAGTCACGATTCTTGTAATACGAGAGCGGAATCAAGCCCAAATTGGCAAACTCAAACTCTCGGGTCTCCGGAATCATAACTTCCGAGGGGATCTTGACTTGACTACCCGTCCCCATGTCGTACAAATGAATCGGCAGGTCGGTAACCGCGCCACCCGACTGTGGCCCTCGAATCTGCACGCACCATCCATTGGCAATAAAGCTCTTGACCATGTTCGCCGCGAACGCGAATGTCGAGCTTACCCACAAATACTTGCTGTGATCCGGCCCCTTGACTCGCTCCACATAGTTGAAAGATCGCACAGGGTTCGTATCAGGCCCATAAGGCAAGCGCCCTAATGTGCGGGGTGTTATCCCGCCCGCATAACGAGCATCGTCAGTTTGCCTGAAGCCGTGCCACTTAATATACTCCGCACGATCCATGTAGTTACCGATATCCTTGATCGCGGACACTTCCTCCATGGTGTTTTTTCCGAAGAAGGCCGGACCAACCGAGTACAAAAACGGCATATGGGATGCAGCCGCCACTTTCGAAACATTGCGCAACAATGCGATATCTTGCGCCCCTCGCCCAAACTCATAATTCGAAACTGCCGCCGCGATAGGCTCACCACCAGGCGTATCGTATTCCTGGGTATAGGTATGCAGATACAAACCGCTTTGCGAGATCTCCGGCGCGTCTTCAAAGTCCTGCGCCAGATGCTCCTTACTGATATCGAGCAGCTCAATTCGGACGTTTTGACGGAAATCCGTTTGGTCAATCAACGACTTCGCGCCGCGCCAGATTGATTCGACCCGTTGAAAATCCGGGTGATGCATGACCGCGTCCAGCTGGCTGCTGATCTGAGCGTCAATCGAGGCGATGTGCTCATCCAGCAGAGCCCTGTCCAGCTTCTCCACCTTCGGAGAGACTTGTTTGAGACGGTCCAGAAAAACGCTCACCGAAGCAGTAACGCGCTCATTAGCTGTCGCTTCTGACAACGCATCGATACTTTGGAACACCTCAATGCCACCCATCTGATCAAGCGGCTCAAGGTTTATTCTTTCAAACAGCGCGTGATAGACGCTCTGGTTTTCTTCCACCTGCACGGTGGCGCCACGCGATTGCGCAGAAGATTGTTCTTCGGACATTTATTAGCTTCCAGTCTGTCGAGATGATGGTTTTCTAGCGCTCGCTTGGCGGTGCAAGGGCAGCAAGTTCCTTACGCAACTCGTCACTCAGTGCTTCATCTTTAAGTATCCGCTCCAATTCAGCACGGAACGTTGCGTTATCCAGAAGATTGGCCTTCAATTCGCGCAGCAAATTTCGCATCGCCAACAGTGCACGCAACTGAGGAATCTGCAGAGCAACCTGTTCTGGCTCGAAGTCCTTCATACGCTGAAAGCTCAGCTCGACCGGTGTTTCCCCACCCTCGCCCGAAAGCGTATCGTCAACAATAACCTTGAGACTCGGAGAGAGATCGGACAGCACGCTGTCAAAATTATTCTTGTTGATATTTACCTTCGGCCGCTCTGACAGTTGGCGCTTTTCCTTCCCGTTGCTGTAGTCTCCCATCAGAATGAGTTTAAGGGGAAGTTCCACCTTGCGCTGGGCGCCACCTGTATGCAGATCAAGCTTGATATTGACACGTGCCTTCGGCACTTCATTCTGAAAGCTATTTGAAGCCATACCACCTCCTGCGAACCGGAATTCCTAGCGGGAACCAACGCCCAAATGAGCGCCACCGAACCCCCAACAAAATTAATCAAGACCAGTCGAACCATTGCGTACGACTGCTTGGGCGGGAGCGCTACCCGGAAGTGCCTCCCCGATAACCATGGCGCATCTTTTCGCGCCGCGCCACCCCCTTTCTAAAATAAGGAAGCGTCCTACAAGACATACCTAAGATGACAACAAATGTTCGAAGCAGTACACCAGAGTGCCAACACTGATTCATTTAATAAGAGCAACCCGACCGTCATCGACGCATTGACCCACATCAACAAAAACAACCTCAGACGAAATAGTGATCAACATGCATAAAATGCAAGTTATTTCCACCAAGCTGCACCAGAACAGAAAATTCCTACAAGTTCAAAAGCGCCACCCCAAACCAAAGCCGCAAATAGCAAACATGTACTAGCGTCGTGAGCGGTTAGTTAATTTTCTAACGAATATTGATATACTGTCTGCCTTCATACCTCGCCTGGTTTCTCGGATGCCCCGCCCCATCGCTTCCTTTTCACTGCAACCTGCTGACGCCATTACGCTTCAACATTGGTTACGCAGGAGGACGCTGGAGCGAAGCCTCGGGCTACGGGCGCGGATACTTCTTTTACTCGCTGAAGGGGTGACCCCAAGGCCATCTGTGAGCAGTTAGAGATCACTTCAACCACGGTGTTCAAGTGGCGAAAACGCTACCTTTGAATCGACGGCTACCGGCAGCGCCAGTGCCGACCGATCAGCGACCGATTCCTGACTGAGCATGGGTACACACCGGATTGCGTCGCCCTTGGGCCAGAGCCTTGCCCGCAGCGACGGTCGCTTCGCCAAATTGCTGGCCGGATACGCCAAGACTGACCTGCTGATCCTGGACGACTGGGGCTTGGCACCGTTTACCGCAGCGCAACGTCGCGACATGCTCGAACTGCTGGACGACCGCTACGGCAACCGCTCGACGCTGGTCACCAGCCAGATGCCGGTGGACAAATGGCATGCGTTGATCGGCGATCCGACCTTGGGCGATGCGATCCTCGACCGGCTGGTGCAAAACGCTTATCGGATCGAACTGAAGGGCGAATCGATGCGCAGGCGCGCAACAAAATTGACGGCGGCAGGGACTTCAGACGAACAATTCAAACCTGCGTCGCTGCGCTCCGACTGCCTGTCCAAGCGAGCGTGGAATGAGCGTCCAAATGATCGTGGGCTGGGTGTCCAAGTGTCGTGGAATCCGCATGCAGCTGCCGACCGAGCCGCGCACCGTGCGCTAGGCCGTTAAGCCTGTTTCACCTGGGCGGGCGCTGTCGCCGGCACGCAGGTAACCTGCCAAATCGCAGGCACAAAAAAAGAGGCCCTTAGGCCTCTTTTTTGTGATCTCAGCGACGCACTGAGGATCGAATTTGGAGCGGGAAACGAGACTCGAACTCGCGACCCCGACCTTGGCAAGGTCGTGCTCTACCAACTGAGCTATTCCCGCGTCGTGATAGGTGCCATTCTAGCGATATCTAAAACGGCGTCAACCCCTTGATTCAAAAAAGTTTTATTTTTGTTCCGAACCTTCACGCAGGTGCGGCCAAGCGGCCAACAGGTAATGGGCCATGGACCACAGCGTCAGCGCAGCGGCAACCAGCAGCAACCCGTAGCCCAGAATCACCCAGAAGGTCACCAGCGGCGGGTTGGCCAGCAAGATGATCAGCGCCAGCATTTGCGCTGCGGTTTTCCACTTGCCGAGGTTGGACACCGCCACATGCGCCCGCGCCCCCAGTTCAGCCATCCACTCGCGCAGGGCCGAAACGACGATTTCGCGGCCGATGATCACGGCGGCCGGCAGGGTCAGCCAGAAGTTGGCGTGCACCTGCACCAGCAGCACCAGGGCTACGGCGACCATCAGCTTGTCGGCCACAGGGTCGAGGAACGCGCCGAACGGCGTGCTCTGCTGCAGGCGACGGGCCAGGTAGCCGTCCAGCCAGTCGGTGGCGGCGGCGATGGCGAACACCGTGCTGGCGGCCATATAGCTCCAGTGATAGGGCATATAGAACAGCAAGATGAAGATCGGAATGAGCAGGACGCGTAGAACGGTGAGCAGGTTTGGAATATTCATCGGTACGACTGGCTGCGGGTTGAGCCCGCATTCTACTCGCTATGCAGGCTGGCATAAATCGACTCGGCAAGCTTTTTACTGATGCCGGGGGCTTTGGCGATTTCATCGATACTGGCGCGGTTGAGCTCCTGCAGGCCGCCGAAATGTTTCAGCAGGTCGCGGCGGCGCTTGGGCCCTACCCCGGCAACGTCTTCCAGGCTGGACACACGGCGGGCCTTGCCGCGGCGGGCGCGGTGGCCGGTGATGGCAAAACGGTGAGCTTCGTCGCGGATCTGCTGGATCAGGTGCAGCGCCGGGTTGTCGCCCTTGAGGGTGAACTCGTGCGCCACGTCATTGAGGTAAAGGGTCTCGAAACCGGCCTTGCGGGTCACGCCCTTGGCCACACCGAGCAGGGTCAGGTCGGTGAAGGCCAGCTCCTGCATCACTTCGCGGGCCATGTTCAGCTGGCCCTTGCCGCCGTCCACCAGCAGCACGTCAGGCAATTTGCCCTCGCCGCCCTTGATACGCCCGTAGCGGCGCGTCAGGGCCTGGTGCATAGCGGCGTAGTCGTCGCCGGCGGTCACGCCTTCGATATTGAAGCGACGGTAATCGGACTTGAGCGGGCCTTCGGGGCCGAATACCACGCAACTGGCTACCGTCGCCTCGCCGCTGGAGTGGCTGATGTCGTAGCACTCCAGGCGCTGGGGCACTTCGTCCAGGCCCAGCACCTCGGCCAGGGCCTCGAACCGCGAAGCCATGTGCTGGCGGTTGGCCAGGCGGGCATTGAGCGCCTGTTCGGCGTTGGTCACCGCCAGTTGCTGCCAACGGGCACGGGTGCCACGCACGCGGTGGCTGATGGTCAGCTCGCGGCCGCGCAGGGTTTGCAGTGCCTCGCTGATGGCAGCGAAGTCCTCGTGCACCACGTTGACGATCAACTCACCCGGCAATTCGCGCTCGGCATTGCCCAGGTAGTACTGGGACAGGAAGGCGGCCATCACTTCGGCCACCTCTTCTTCAATACCGACCTGCGGGAAGAAGTTCTTGCTGCCCAGCACCCGCCCACCGCGCACGCTGATCAGGTGCACGCAGGCGCCACCGGGGTTGACGAAGGCGGCGACCACATCCACATCACCAGACCCGCCTTCCATGTATTGCTGGTCCTGGACCCGGCGCAGCAAGGCGATCTGGTCGCGCAGCTCGGCTGCCTTCTCGAAGTTCAGGGCCATCGCGGCCTTTTCCATCTCGGCATTGAGCTCATTGCCCAACTGCTGGCTGCGGCCCTCGAGGAACATCACCGAATGGCGCACATCCTCGGCATATTCCTCTGCGTCGACCAGCCCCACACACGGCCCCTTGCAGCGCTTGATCTGGTACTGCAGGCATGGGCGGGTACGGTTGGCGTAGTAGCTGTCCTCGCATTGGCGTACCGAGAAGGCTTTTTGCAGCAGGCTGAGGCTTTCGCGGATGGCCCCGGCGCTGGGGTATGGCCCAAAGTAGCGCCCCTTGGCTTTCTTCGCGCCACGGTGAATGCCCAGCCGTGGGAATTGGCCGTCGGACAAAAACACATACGGGTAGGATTTATCGTCGCGCAGCAGAATGTTGTACGGCGGCCGCCACTGCTTGATGAGGTTCTGCTCGAGCAGCAGCGCCTCGGTCTCATTGGCGGTGATGGTGGTTTCGACCTGGGCGATGCGCCCTACCAGCGCAGCGGTTTTAGGGGCCAGGCCGGTCTTGCGGAAATAGCTGGCCAAACGCTTCTTGAGGTTCTTGGCCTTGCCCACATAGAGCAGCCGAGTCTCGCTATCGAACATCCGGTAGACGCCCGGGCGAGCGCTACAGGTCGCCAGGAACGCGCTGGCATCAAAGACTTGGGACATGAGGTTCAGAGGCTTGCGTCGACCATACCGTGGCGAACGGCCAGCAAGGTCAGTTCGACGTCGCTGGTGACCGAGAGTTTTTCAAAGATCCGATACCGGTAAGTATTGACGGTCTTGGGCGACAGGCACAACTTGTCCGAGATGAGCTGAACCTTCTGGCAACCGACGATCATCAGGGCGATCTGGATTTCCCGCTCCGACAGGGCGTCGAACGGCGACCCTTGCGGTTGGAACGACTTGAGCGCCAGTTGCTGAGCAATCTGCGGGCTGATGTAACGCTGCCCGGCAAACGCCAGACGGATGGCCTGGACCATCTCGTCCAGCCCCGCGCCCTTGGTCAGGTAGCCGGCCGCCCCGGCCTGCATCAGGCGCGTGGGGAACGGGTCTTCTTCACACACGGTCACGGCCACCACCTTGGTGTCAGGGTGGCTACGCAACAATTTGCGGGTAGCCTCAAGGCCACCGATACCAGGCATCTTGACGTCCATCAGCACGACATCCGGCTTGAGCTCCCGGACCAGCTTGAGCGCCGACTCGCCCGAATCCGCCTCCCCCACTACCTGCAAGCCGTCGATATCGGCCAGCATGCGTGTAATACCGGTTCGCACCAGATCGTGGTCGTCGACCACTAGGACCCTAATCAAGCAGACACCTCGTCAACAGGGCGATTGGATCCCGCCACCTTAACAAAATTTTTCAAGACGGGCCTAGCGTAAAACTTCCTTCGGAAATGTCCTACGCTCACGCCACTGTGGCCGCATCGCTTCACTGCGGCCTGCATCGCCCATCAGGCGCTCAAGCAAATGCCTAAACACCGCTTTGTCGTCGGCCGCCAGGCGCCTGAACGCGGCCACTAAACCGGTTTCATCCGCCGTCAGGCTTTCCAGCGGCGCCGGGGTGCGCACACCGCTGAGCACATAGAGCGCGTCGACTCCTCTGGCCGTCAGGGCAGCCAGGTAATCGACCCTCGGTGTGCGCTCGCCACTTTCATATTTGCCCTGGGCATTGGGCTCGACGCCGCCAATATCACCAAACACCCGCTGGGTCATTCCCAGCCGTTCACGCTCTTCCCTAAGACGCGTACCGAGCCCATTCATACTGATGCTTCTCCTGCTTCCCTAGCCATCGTCGGATACTGCTCACAACCCTGTGGGCTCTTGCAGACTGCTCGGTCACTATGCCCATCGCACGCCGGGGTCGCAAGCCAGTATTGAGCCAGCACCTAGGGCCGCAAGCTCGATCAGCAAAGATCAGCCGACCACCTTCTGCATACGCACAAAACACTCATCCTCGCCCATTTCGACAAACCCCTGGCGCCGGTACAGCCGCCGCGCCGGGTTGCTCTTGAACACCATCAAGCGCAGCAACGGCAGCCTCTGCTGCGCCGCCTTGGCAGCCAGCGCTTGCAGCACCCAACTGCCAACCCCTTGCCCGCGATGCTCAGGCAGCAGGTGCAGCTCGCGAATGAACAATGCCTGACGGTCCTTGCTGAGGCTGCAGAAGCCCAGCACGCGGTCCCCGTCTACGACCAGCCACTGCTCGCGCCAATCCCAGGCCTGATCGAACGCTTCTTCGATCCACAACAGATCGAACTCCCGGTAGTACGCCAGCATGGCCCGACGCGTGAGGTCACGGGCGAAGGTGCGGTGGGCATCGGTGGCAGGTATCAGCTCAATGGGCATCACACACCGTCCAGGGTGCACAACCAACGGTGGCCGGGCAGCTCGCGCTTGCAGCGGGTCATGGGGCTCTCCTGCCGTTGTCAGCTCACCTGGCCATGGGCCTTGAACTTGAGCTTTTCGGTATCCACACGGACGAACACCGAATCGGCGCAGACGGTCAGCACATCCCCCGCCCAGACCTCGCAGACTACCCGTGTCTTGCGTCCGACTTCGCCTTCCACACGCGCCTTGAGCAGCAGCTCGACCCCCATGGGTGTGGGCTTGAGGTAGTTCAGGCCCAGGCTGCCGGTGACACAGTCGATACGCGGCAGGCTGCCGGGGGTACGCCCTTCGGCCCGGTAGTGGTAAGCCATGGCAGCCCAGTTGGAGTGGCAATCGACCAGCATCGCCAGCAGGCCGCCGTAGACGAGCCCCGGCCAGCCGGTGAAGGTGGTGTCGGGCGTGTGACGGCACAGCAGATGGATACCGTCGGCGTCCCAATGGCTCTGCACATGCAGGCCGCTGGGGTGGGCAACGCCGCAGCCGTAGCAAATGCCGTCGGGTGCGGCCAGTGCCTGCAGGGAGAGAGCTTGTTCGGTCATACGCTTCCTGTGCTTTTTGGAATGGGAAGGGATGCAAGCTGCATGGTAGCGCCGCGTTGGGCATGGGCCAATGAAAATGCGGGGCGCAAAGCGCCCCGCAAGGGTCAGGCAGGCTGCGCCACCGCCCTGGCACGCCGCTGGGTCAGCGAAACCAGCACGATGAACAACGTCACCCCGGCCGTCATCAGCGTCTCATAACGGTACGCATCACTGAACAGCATGTAGCCCAGTACCATCACGATGGTGCCGATCACCAGCCAGGTCAGCCAGGGGAACAACCACATCTTCAACTCCAGCGGCCGCCCCTCTCGATCAGCCCGGGCCCGCATGCGTAGCTGCGAGACGGCAATCACCAGGTACACCAGCAAGGCAATCGCACCGGTGGTCGACAGCAGGAAGCCGAACACCTTGCCGGGGAATACGTAGTTGACGAAGCAGCCGGCAAAGCCTGCCAGGGTCGAGAGGATAACCGCCACCGTCGGCACGCCGGCACCGGAGATACGCTTGGTCATGCTCAGTGCCTGGCCGCGGGCACCCAGGGAATACAGCATCCGCGAAGCAGTGTAGAGGCCGGAGTTCATGCAACTGGTGACCGCCACCAGCACCACCAGGTCGACCAGCAGTTTCGCCCCGGGCACATTCAGCACCTCAAGTACCCGCTGGAACGAGCCCACGGCCTTGAGTTGCGGATCGTTCCAGGCCACCAGCGACACCACCAGGAAGATCGAGGCCAGGTAGAAGATCGCGATGCGGTACACCACCAGGTTGGTGGCGCGGCGGATCTTGTCTTTCGGGTTGGCGGTCTCGTCAGCGGCAATGGTGACGATCTCGGCGCCGAAGAACGAGAAGATGGTGATCAGCACGCCACCGAGCACCGTACCGAAGCCATTGGGCATGAACCCGCCGCTGTCCCAAAGCCGGCTCACCCCTGAGACCTCGGCCAGCGGCCAGAAGCCGAACACAGCCAGGCTGCAGACCACGATGAAGGCAATGATCGCGATCACCTTGACCAGGGCAAACCAGTACTCGAACGCACCGAAGTTCTTCACGCTGACCAGGTTGGTGCCCGACAGCAAGAACATGATCAGGAAGGCGAACAGCCAGGACGGTACCGCCGGGAAGTAGGCATGCAGGATGTCAGCCCCGGCGATGGCTTCGACCGGGATGATCAGCACCCAGAACCACCAGTACAGCCAGCCGATGGTGAACCCTGCCCAGGGGCCGATGGCCTCGGAGGCGTACGTGGAGAAGGAGCCGCTGTTGGGGTTGGCGATGGCCATTTCGCCAAGCATGCGCATCACCAGCAACACCAACAGGCCAGTCATGGCGTAGGAGATGAGAATGGCCGGGCCAGCGGTGGCAATGGCGTTGGAGGAACCGATGAACAGGCCGGCGCCAATGATGCCGGCAATGGAAATCATCGACACCTGACGGGAGGTCAGGCCGTGCTGCAGGGAACGCTGTTTCTTGTTTTCTAGCGAAGCCATGGAGAACCCTCGAATGGGTCGGCCGCCGCAGGGACGGCTGAAAAAGTTGGAGCAGAATTCTTGTAAGTGGTGATGTTCTTTTTTCTTGTTTTGAAGTCGCCGGCGGTGCACTTGCCTCCTCTTCGCAGTACCGGTTGTAATCGTTGATCCAGGTCAGTATTAATCTATAGGGCGAGGTCAACAAACGACCTTTTCGAAGCACATGATTCCAATACGGAATGAACTCCTTCCTTTTTTGCTCGGTACGCGCCTGCCATGTCCAAACGCCTGATGCCCTCGACTACCGCCCTGCAGTGCTTCGAAGCGGCCGCCCGCCACCTGAGCTTCACCCGGGCGGCGCAGGAACTGCACCTGACCCAGAGCGCCGTCAGCAAGCAGGTCGCGCAACTTGAAGAAATGCTGGCGCACTCACTGTTCCAGCGCATTCGCCGGCGCCTGCACCTGACGCCGGCGGGCGCCCTGTACCTGACCGAAGTGAACAAGATCCTTAACCAGATCGACATTTCCAGCCGCTACATCCTCAGCTATGGCGACGAAACCGAAGTGCTGCGCATCGCCACCCAGCCCACCTTCGGTGCGCGCTGGCTGGTGCCCAGGCTCAAGGGCTTCGGTGACCGCTACCCGCGCATCCACCTGGACATCCGCAACGAACTGGAGCCGTTCGACCTGGTGCAGGCCAAGGCCGACATCGCCTTCTTTTTCGGCCAGGGCACCTGGCCAGGGGCGACCTGCATCGAACTGTTCAGCGAAGAGGTGGTGCCGGTGTGCGCCCCGCAGCTACAGGCCAGGCACCGCTTCGACAGTGCCCAAGCCCTCACCGAACACCGCTTGCTGCAATGCGCATCACGCCCGGAGGCCTGGCACGAATGGTTTCTGGGGCTGGGCCTGCACAGCCAGAACAGCTACCACGGGCCGCGCTTCGACACGTTCTACCTGTGCATCCGTGCGGCCATCGCCGGTTGCGGCATCGCCCTGATCCCGCGCTATCTGGTGGCCGAGGAGTTGAGCGAAGGCAAGCTGGTAGTGGCGTGGGACCACCCGGTGGCGAGCAATGGCCGGCACTTCATCGCCCATGCCGAGCATGCGGCAGAGGTGCCGAAGATCAGGGCCTTCGTGCAGTGGATTGGTGAACGCGTGGCAGAGGGAGATTGACCAAGTTCGCGAATCCAGGGAATGAACGCAATCGAATAATTCGTTTGCGGAACGACACTTCGGCGCGCTTCGATATTAAGAAACTCGAACAAGGTCCGCGTGCCCATGAATCTGGAAAGTATCAGCCAATCCATTGCCATCGTTCATCCGATTACACTTTCCCATGGCCGTAATGCCGAAGTCTGGGATACCGACGGGAAACGTTACATCGACTTCGTCGGCGGCATCGGCGTGCTCAACCTGGGCCACTGCAACCCGGCCGTGGTCGCGGCCATCCAGGCCCAGGCCACGCGCCTGACCCACTATGCTTTCAACGCGGCGCCTCACGGCCCTTACCTGGAGCTCATGGAGCGCCTGCGCGCGTTCGTGCCGGTCAGCTACCCGCTGGCCGGCATGCTTACCAACAGCGGCGCAGAAGCGGCGGAAAACGCCCTCAAAGTCGCCCGCGGTGCCACCGGCAAGCGCGCCATCATCGCCTTCGACGGCGGCTTTCATGGCCGCACCCTGGCAACCCTGAACCTCAACGGCAAGGTCGCCCCCTACAAACAACGCGTCGGTGAACTGCCGGGGCCGGTGTACCACCTGCCCTACCCCAGCGCCGATACCGGCGTCACTTGCGAGCAGGCGCTCAAGGCCATGGACCGCCTGTTCAGCGTCGAGCTGGCAGTAGAGGACGTGGCGGCGTTCATCCTGGAGCCCGTGCAAGGTGAAGGGGGCTTCCTCGCCCTGGACCCGGCCTTTGCCCAGGCGCTGCGCCGTTTCTGCGACGAGCGCGGGATCCTGATCATCATCGACGAGATCCAGTCGGGTTTCGGCCGCACCGGCCAGCGCTTCGCCTTCCCGCGGCTTGGCATCGAGCCAGACCTGCTGCTGTTGGCCAAAAGTATCGCCGGCGGCATGCCGCTGGGGGCGGTGGTCGGGCGCCAGGCGTTGATGGCGGCGCTGCCCAAGGGCGGCCTCGGCGGGACCTATTCGGGCAATCCGATTGCCTGTGCAGCGGCGCTGGCGAGCCTGGCGCAGATGACCGATGAGAACGTCGCCACATGGGGCGAGCGCCAGGAGCAGGCCATCGTCAGCCGGGTTGAACGCTGGCAGCAACGCTTCCCGGTCATCGGACGCCTGACAGGCGTCGGCGCGATGCGCGGGATCGAATTCGTCAATGGCGACGGCAGCCCTGCCCCCGCTCAGCTGGCCAAGGTCATGGATGCAGCAAGGGCAAAAGGCCTGTTGCTGATGCCCAGCGGCAAGGCGCGACACATCATTCGCCTGCTGGCGCCACTGACCATCGAAGCCGAGGTGCTCGAAGAAGGGTTGAACATCTTCGAGCAGTGCCTGGTCGAGTTGAACTGAGGCTTACAGGCCCAGCTCTTCCGGGGTGAGCATGTCGGATTCGAAAGCGATCCAGCCGCCTTCGAGTTCGGCGTGGCCGTTGACGATCGGGCCGTAGTAGGTCAGGCCGTTCTCCAGCGTCACGCAGATATGCGTGGCCGGCTTTTCCGGGGCCGCGAGCGTACCGACGAAATGCACCTTCTTCAGGGTTTCGGTCACGGCTTCCAGGCCAACACGCATGCTGGGGTTTTCCGAGGCCTCGATATCGCCCCCACGGTCTTCGGCGCTGATGGTGACGGTGGCGGTGTACGGGAACTGGGTGCTCAAGCGGGGTTACCTCGGTGTTGGATGCAGGCTTGCGGGCGCGTAGAGTACGGCAGCTGTGCGCAGTTGTCTCTAATGGCCTCCCCCGCCCTGATCTGTTAGGGTGCCCGCCGATGCACGCCACACCACACGAGGACACCGAGTGAGCGCCGAAGAACCCCTGATCGCCGACCTGTTCGAGGTCGACAAACGCCTGACCCTCAAGCCCGTCGTGGATTTCAACGCTTACCTGCGCAACGCCTTCGGCGAAGGCCCGTGCCGCTGCCACCGCTGCACCGAAGGTGGCGACGAAAGCACCTATACCCACGCCCACAGCTTCACCCTCGATGGTCGCCAATGGCACCGCCGTTTCGCCACCACAGCCGGCAGCGACGTGGCGCAGGTACTGAAAAAAGCCTGGCTGTCGTACACCAAGGCAGACCTGAACCCGGTCGGTGCCCTGGACCTGACCACCCTCAAGACCTTCACCGAAGCGGCTCTGCACGAGCGCCTGCTGGCCCTGCTGCCCGCCAGCGGCGTTGCCCGCGAAGTGGACGGCCAGTGGCTGCTGCAAGCCCAGGCCGACTGACGGCCCGGCGGTAAAGCAGGATTCTCCCGCTCTGCTACCTTGGGAGAATCCGCTCATCCGCAGGTAGTCCGTCATGGCCCGCACAACGCCCATCGAGCTGTACCGCAACATTGGTATCGTCGCCCACGTGGATGCCGGCAAGACCACGACCACCGAGCGCATCCTGTTCTACACCGGGGTCAACCACAAGATGGGCGAGGTGCACGATGGCGCCGCGACCATGGACTGGATGGCCCAGGAACAGGAACGCGGCATCACCATCACCTCGGCGGCGACCACGGCCTTCTGGCAGGGCTCGACCAAGCAGTTCGCCGACAAGTACCGTTTCAACATCATCGATACCCCCGGCCACGTCGACTTCACCATCGAGGTGGAACGTTCGCTGCGCGTGCTCGATGGCGCCGTGGTGGTGTTCAGCGGTGCCGACGGGGTAGAGCCGCAGTCCGAGACGGTGTGGCGCCAGGCCAACAAGTATCACGTCCCGCGCCTGGCCTATATCAACAAGATGGACCGCCAAGGCGCAGACTTCCTGCGCGTGGTCAAACAGATCGACAAGCGCCTGGGGCACCACCCGGTACCCATCCAGCTGGCCATCGGCAGCGAAGAGAACTTCATCGGCCAGATCGACCTGGTGAAGATGAAGGCGATCTACTGGAACGACGCCGACCATGGCACCACCTACCGCGAAGAAGAAATCCCGGACGAACTCAAGGCACTGGCCGACGAATGGCGTGCGCACATGGTCGAAGCGGCGGCCGAGGCCAATGATGAGTTGACCACCAAGTTTCTCGATGGCGAGGAGCTGAGCATCGACGAGATCAAGGCCGCCCTGCGCCAGCGCACCATTGCCAACGAAATCGTGCCGACCATCCTTGGCTCCTCGTTC
Source organism: Pseudomonas sp. TR47 (assembly GCF_044143025.1). Lineage (NCBI taxonomy): Bacteria > Pseudomonadati > Pseudomonadota > Gammaproteobacteria > Pseudomonadales > Pseudomonadaceae > Pseudomonas > Pseudomonas sp. TR47. Next base: position 27,562 of record NZ_JBHFCS010000035.1, read on the forward strand.
AAGAACAAAGGCGTGCCGCTGATGCTCGATGCGGTGATCGACTACCTGCCCGCGCCCTCCGAAATCCCGGCAATCAAGGGCACCGACCCGGACGACGAAGAGAAACACCTGGAGCGCCACGCCGACGACAACGAACCGTTTTCGGCCCTGGCGTTCAAGATCGCGACCGACCCGTTCGTCGGCACGCTCACGTTTGCCCGGGTGTACTCCGGGGTGCTCAGTTCCGGCAACGCAGTGCTCAACTCGGTCAAAGGCAAGAAGGAGCGCATCGGCCGAATGGTGCAGATGCACGCCAACCAACGTGCAGAAATCAAGGATGTATGCGCCGGCGACATCGCCGCCCTGATCGGCATGAAGGACGTGACGACCGGCGACACGCTGTGCGACATGGACAAACCGATCATCCTCGAGCGCATGGACTTCCCGGACCCGGTGATCTCCGTGGCCGTAGAACCCAAAACCAAAGCCGACCAGGAGAAAATGGGCATCGCCCTGGGCAAGCTGGCCCAGGAAGACCCCTCGTTCCGCGTGCGCACTGATGAGGAGACCGGCCAGACCATCATTTCAGGCATGGGCGAACTGCACCTGGACATCATCGTCGACCGCATGCGGCGTGAGTTCAACGTCGAGGCCAATATCGGCAAGCCCCAGGTGGCCTACCGCGAGAAGATCCGCAACACCTGCGAGATCGAGGGCCGCTTCGTTCGCCAGTCCGGCGGGCGCGGCCAGTATGGACACTGCTGGATCCGCTTTGCACCGGGCGATGAAGGCAAGGAAGGCCTGGAGTTCATCAACGAGATCGTCGGCGGCGTGGTACCCCGCGAGTACATCCCGGCGATTCAGAAAGGCATCGAGGAGCAGATGAAGAACGGCGTGCTTGCCGGCTACCCTCTGATCAGCCTCAAGGCTGCGGTGTTCGACGGCTCCTATCACGACGTCGACTCCAACGAGATGGCCTACAAGATCGCTGCCTCCATGGCCACCAAGCAGCTGTCGCAAAAAGGCGGAGCGGTGTTGCTGGAGCCGGTGATGAAGGTCGAAGTGGTCACGCCCGAGGAATACCAAGGCGACATCATGGGCGACCTGAGCCGGCGCCGCGGCATGATCCAGGATGGCGACGAGACCCCCGCCGGCAAGGTGATCCGTGCCGAGGTGCCGCTGGGAGAAATGTTCGGCTACGCCACCTCGATGCGCTCGATGACCCAAGGGCGGGCCAGCTACACGATGGAGTTCACCCGTTATGCCGAGGCGCCGGCGAGCATTGCTGACGGCATTGTGAAGAAGAATCGCGGGGAGTGAAGCCGCGAGGGCTATGCCGGCGATAGGGCCAGCACAGCCCCCGCAAAAACTCAGTGCTGCTCGCCAGCGCGCTTCAACAGTTTCTTGCAGCGCTCGGACAGATGCACCACCCGCAGCTGCTTGCCCGCCTTGGCATACCGCTCGCGCAAGGTCTTCAACGCAGCAATTGCCGAATAATCGACGAAGCTCACGTGCTGGCAATCCAGGGTAACCTTGGCCGGGTCACCCGCAGGGTCGAACTGGTTGAGAAACGGCGTGACCGAGGCGAAGAACAGCGTGCCATGCACCTGGTAATGCTTGCCCCCCTCGGCGTCTTCATGGCTGTCGGCATACAGCTCCCGCGCATGCTGCCAGGCAAAATTCACCGCCGCGATGACAATGCCGAACAGTACGGCCGTGGCCAGGTCGGTGAACACGGTGACCACCGTCACGGCAATGATCGCCAGCACATCGCTCACCGGCACTTTGTGCAGCACGCGCAAGGACGCCCACGCGAATGTCTGCTGGGCGACCACGAACATTACCCCGACCAGCGCCGCCAACGGGATACGCTCGATCAGCGGCGACAGGAACAGCACGAACAGCAGGATCATCACCCCCGCCACCACGCCGGACAGCCGGCCGCGGCCATTGGAGCTGAGGTTGATCACCGTCTGGCCGATCATCGCGCAGCCGCCCATGCCACCGCACAAGCCGGAAACCATGTTGGCCGCACCCAAGGCCACGCACTCGCGGTCCGGGTAGCCGCGGCTCTCGGTGATCTCGTCGGTGAGGTTCAGGGTCAGCAGGGTCTCCAGCAAGCCGACCATGGCCATCAGCACCGCGTAAGGGGCGATGATCTTCAGCGTTTCAAGGTTCCAGGGCACATCCGGCAGGGCCAGCGTCGGCAGCCCACCAGCAATGTGCGCCATGTCGCCAAGGGTGCGGGTTGGCAGGTCGAGCAGGTACACCAAAAGGCCAACGCCGAGGATCGCCACCAGCGCTGGCGGCACGGCGCGGGTCAGCTTTGGCAGCACGTATACCACCAGCATGGTCAGTGCCACCAGGCCGATCATCAGCCAAAGGGGCGTGCCGCTGAGCCACTGCTCACCCGTCTTGAAATGCTCCAGCTGGGCCATGGCGATGACGATCGCCAGGCCGTTGACGAAGCCAAGCATCACCGGATACGGCACCAGGCGCACCAGCTTGCCCAGGCGCAACAGGCCGAACAGGATCATCACCACACCGCCCAACAGCACGGTGGCCAGCAGATACTGCGCACCGTGTTGCACCACCAGGGCGACGATCACCACCGCCATCGAGCCGGCAGCACCGGAGATCATGCCCGGGCGACCACCGAACAGCGCGGTGAGGGTACAGATGATGAAGGCGCCGTACAGGCCCATCAGCGGGTTGAGGTGCGCCACCAGGGCGAAAGCGATGCACTCGGGCACCAGAGCGAATGAAGTGGTCAGGCCGGCGAGCAGGTCGGCGCGAAGTCGGGCGGGTTTCATGGGTGTCCTGTGATGCAGGGCCAGGCGGCCGGTACTGAAAACAATCGAAGGGCGGGATGTTACGGAATTTGTCTGGCAGTGACCACCGCGAGCGGGCCAGCCCTAGCCGCGCGCCAGCCACTCGGCCATTGCCACATCCTCCAGCGCGTACTCGCCGCGATTGGCCTTCCACACCAGCTCCTTTTCCCGCAAGGCATCCAGGGCTTTTTGCACATTGGGTGTCGTGGCGTTGGCTTCGGCAGCAGCCTGTTCCAGCTTGCGATTGACGTCGATGAAGGTCTGTTCGGTGAAGGGCGAAAACGGCTGCCGGGCCCGCGTGCGCTCGGCCATCACTGCCAGCACCGCCTGTTGCAAGGCAGACAGCTCGTTCCAGGCGCTTTCGTAGTCGCTCCACACCCCGGCCTGATGGTTCAGCGCACCGGTGCGCAGCAGCTCGCCAAGGTTGCCTGCCTCGCCCAGCCCGATACTCACCTCGGTGAGCAGCTTGCCGAGCATCTCCGGGCGCCGGCCAACACGCTCAAAGGCATACTCCAGATCCTCGGCCTTGAACTGGTTGCTGGCCGCCAGACGGCCATTCCAGACACCGGTCACGAAGTCGACGAAGTCCCGCCCCAACAGCGGAAACGCAGTGATGCTGGCGCCATAGAATGGCTGCTTGCTCTTGAGCACCAGATTGGCCAGCTTGTCCCGGCTGGACCCGGTAAACACCAGGCGCAGGCCATCGGGGCGGTCACCCCGGTTGAGGTGATCGCGCGCCGCCTTGAGCGCGAACATGGCGTTCAGCCCACCCTCGCTGTTGAGGGCATGCTGCGCCTCATCCACCACCAGCACCACCATTTGCCCGCACACCTGATGCAGCACCGCAAGCGCCTGGGCCAGCGTGGTACCGGCGGGCAGTTGCGGGCGGGTGAAATCCCAGCTGAGCGTACGCAGCAGGTTGATCTTGTCGATACCCGCCTTCTTCGCGGTTTTGGCCAAGGTACTTTCAAAACGCGCCAGAGCGCTGCCGATGGCACCGCTGATCAACTCGGCAGGGTCGGCATCACGGTCAGACCACAGGTCGACATACACCGGCAGCCAGCCGCGCTCCAGGCAGGCTGGAATGAAGTCGTTGTTCAGGAAGGTGCTCTTGCCCGTGCGCCTTGGCGCAGCGAGGAACATACCCGAGCTGTAGTCGACGAACGATTCGCCGGCCAGGTCCCGTACCAGGGCTTGAGCCAACTGTTCGCGGCGGAAGATCGGGCGGGCAAGGCTCATGGCAATATCCTGAATTATCCAGATGACTATAATTTATATCTTATAGAATAAAAGCAGGATAAAAGACACCTTGTGATGGACAACCGGCACGAGTCGCACAATTTTGCCATCATGTTGATTCCACCTGCGGAGATCATGGACATGGCGCTACGCCCCTTTCTAACTTCCCTGCTGCTGGCCGCCAGCCTGGCCGCCCAAGCCGCCACCGAAGTGCTGCCGCTGCAGCACCGCAGCAGCGCCGAACTGCTGCCCGCCGCCCAGTCGTTCATTGGCAAGGACGGTAGCGTCAGCGCCTTCGAGAACAAGTTGATCGTCACTGCCAGCCCCGAACGCGTAGACGACCTGCGCGCCCTGCTGCAACAGCTGGACACCGCGCCCAAGCGCCTGATGATCAGCGTCGACAACAACGACAGCAACTATCAGGACAACCGTGGCAATGCGCGCATCATCCATTACGGCACCAGCAACCGGGATGGTGGCCTGCAACAGGTCCAGGCCAGCGAAGGCCAACCGGCGCTGATCCAGGTCGGCCAGAGCATCCCTGTCACCAGTACCAGCACCGACGGCTATGGGCGCATCCAGAGCAACACCGAATACCGTAATGTGACCCAGGGTTTCTACGTGACCCCAAGCCTGATCGGCGAAACCGTTCGCCTGCAAATAAGCACCAATAATGACCGAATGAGCCATGAACGTGCTGATGTAGTGAAAGTACAAAGTACCGACACGACGGTCACCGGCAAGCTCGGTGAGTGGATTACCCTGGCTGGGTTCAACCAGCAGAGCCAGGCCGATCTCAGCCCGTCAAGCCGCACTTACAGCACCCAACGGGGTGAAAACATGACTTTACGTGTCAAAGTCGACCTTCTCGACTGATCCCAGGCAAATCAAGGCCTCGACCAAAGGCCTTGAAACTGACCAGCAAGTCGCATTAGACCAAAGATGTAGTAAGCCCAAAAAAGCACTACAAAACATTTGACAGGCTCTTTTTCCCAAGGGCATGATGGCCTCGCTCCCGCTAATCAGGGGCCCTGGCAAGGGCCTTCGAGGCGCCCCCTCCCACCCTTGGAGGCACCTCGTGTCTATACGGCCCACAAGGCGGTTCGACGGGATTGCGACTGCAACGAAGAAGTTGTCCCGAGGGACGGAAGCGCATCACCGCAGTTCTGGCAATCGCGTAGCACCGCAGCAAGGCATCCACGAGCCGACCTGCCGGCGCATGCCCTCGCCCAGGCTGCAACTCCTTCCCCCTTCGAGCCTTCGCGTTCGCCGCCGCACTCCCCCGAACAGGACAGCCGCCACACCCCTGATTCGCTTCGTGAGCATCAGCACAATTACCCCAAGATCGATGCGACGAGGTTTATTTCCATGGCACTGACACGCGAACAGCAAATTGCAGCCCTCGAGAAAGACTGGGCCGAAAACCCGCGCTGGAAAGGCGTGACCCGTACCTACACCGCCGCCGATGTCGTTCGCCTGCGTGGCTCCCTGCAGCCGGAGCACACCCTGGCCCGCCTGGGTGCAGAAAAACTGTGGAAGCTGGTCACCGAGGGTGCCCACCCGTCCTTCCGCCCAGAAAAAGATTTCGTCAACTGCATGGGCGCCCTGACCGGCGGCCAGGCAGTGCAGCAGGTCAAGGCCGGCATCCAGGCCATCTACCTGTCTGGCTGGCAGGTGGCCGCCGACAACAACTCGGCCGAGTCCATGTACCCTGACCAGTCGCTGTACCCGGTCGACTCCGTACCAACTGTGGTCAAGCGCATCAACAACTCGTTCCGCCGCGCCGACCAGATCCAGTGGAAAGCCGGCAAGAACCCGGGCGACGAAGGCTACATCGACTACTTCGCGCCAATCGTGGCGGACGCTGAGGCCGGTTTCGGCGGCGTGCTGAACGCCTACGAGCTGATGAAGAACATGATCGAAGCGGGCGCCGCCGGCGTGCACTTCGAAGACCAGCTGGCCTCGGTGAAAAAGTGTGGCCACATGGGCGGCAAGGTCCTGGTACCTACCCAGGAAGCCGTGCAGAAGCTGGTTGCAGCGCGCCTGGCCGCTGACGTATCGGGCGTACCGACCATCATCCTGGCCCGTACCGACGCCAACGCCGCCGACCTGCTGACCAGCGACTGCGACCCGTACGACCAGCCGTTCGTGATCGGTGAGCGTACCCGTGAAGGCTTCTACAAGGTCCGCGCCGGCCTCGACCAGGCCATCGCCCGCGGCCTTGCCTACGCGCCGTACGCCGACCTGATCTGGTGCGAAACCGCCAAGCCGGACCTGGACGAAGCCCGCCGCTTCGCCGAAGCGATCAAGAAGGAATACCCGGACCAACTGCTGTCGTACAACTGCTCACCTTCCTTCAACTGGAAGAAGAACCTGGACGACGCCACCATCGCCAAATTCCAGCGCGAGCTGTCGGCCATGGGCTACAAACACCAGTTCATCACCCTGGCTGGTATCCACAACATGTGGCACGGCATGTTCAACCTGGCGCACGACTACGCCCGCAACGACATGACCGCCTACGTGAAGCTGCAGGAGCAGGAATTCGCCGACGCCAGCAAAGGCTACACCTTCGTGGCGCACCAGCAGGAAGTGGGCACCGGCTACTTCGACGACATGACCACCGTGATTCAGGGTGGCGCATCGTCGGTGACGGCACTGACCGGTTCGACCGAGGAAGAGCAGTTCCACTGATAGTGGTTTGCTGCTGAAGAAAGGGCCCGGGGCTTGTGAAAAGCCCCGGGCTTTTTAGTTCAGGTTTCTGGTTGTTTTCAGAAAGTCGGCTTTCCCCGGCTCGAATGAGCCCACGCAGATCTGAAACCTTCATGCCAGAGGGGTTTCGGCATTGCGCTGCAGCAGCGCCCAGAGCGATGACAGGTGTAGCAGCCGTTATGAGAATGACGCACGTCACATCGCACTGACTTTTCTTTCACTCAATTTTCACGGCACCAAGCAGAGACTAAAGCTATCCCTACGTGATAGACGCTCCTTTGCCCGCCCCTCCCGGCGGGCTTTCTTTTGCTCACGATTTGCAGTGGCTTGTCTCATCGCCCATTGCACCGTCCATTTCAAAAGCGCTACCCATCGGCGCACCGCAATAACTGGCAGATAGCCAAACCGGGCCAAAAATTTTTCAAATCTCTTTGCCAGCCGGGTCACACTGGCTGCCACTGAACCTTCGTGGCTTTCCGGGCTCAGTTGTGCAGACAACGCTTGCGCCATCTAGAAAGGGATTTGTAATGGGACATGCTCCAGCCGCCGCCCTCCCAAGGGTTCGCATCGAACGTGAGCTGAGCCTGCGGGCTGTGCTCACCGGCGCGATGCTGGGCATTTTGCTCACGCCATCGAATGTCTATGCGGGGCTCAAGATCGGCTGGTCATTCAACATGTCGATCATCGCTTTGCTGATCGGCTTCGCCCTGTGGCAGGGTATCGCGGGCCGCAAGAAGGAGCGGCCCGTTTGGACGCTGCACGAAAGCAACATCAACCAGACCGTGGCTTCGGCCGCCGCTTCCATCATTTCCGGCGGGCTGGTGGCGCCGATCCCTGCCTATACGCTGCTCACCGGCCACCAACTGGACCCGTTGCCGATGATGGCCTGGGTTTTCTCCGTAAGCTTCCTGGGCATCTGGATCGCCTGGTATCTGCGCCCCGCCTTGCTCAACGACCATGACCTGAAGTTCCCCGAAGGCATGGCGACCCTGGAAACGCTGCAGCAGATCTACCATCATGGGCGCGAAGCCATGTCTCGCATCAAGGTTCTGTGCAGTGCCGCGCTGCTGTCAGGGCTGGTGAAGTGGATTGACGGCTTCGTCTGGGCGATACCACGCTGGGCACCCACGCCTGCGCTCGAGCGCCTGACCTTTACTGTCGATCCTTCGCTGTTGCTCATCGGCTTTGGCGGCATCATCGGCATTCGAGTTGGCCTGACGTTGCTGTTCGGCGCCGCGCTGGCCTGGGGCGGGCTAGCGCCGTGGCTGATCGACCACGCATTGGTAGTGATCGCCCCGAACGCCAGCGGCCCCCAGTTCGCCGCGCTTGTGGAGTGGCTGTTGTGGCCGGGCGTTAGCCTGATGGTCTGTGCGACCTTGACTTCATTGGCAGTTCGTCTGTTCCGAGTGTCACGGCGGTTGCCTGCAAATGCGCTTGCACATCGGGCGCCGCGCGCCAGGATACGGTTTTCGCCAGGGCCTGCATCCGGCCTGCTGCTATCCGTCGCTCTGGTCGTCGCCCTGCAGGCGCTGCTGTTCGGGATCGACTGGTGGATGGCGTTGTTGAGCATTCCTTTGGCGATTTGCCTTGCCGTCGTCGCCGCGCGCGTCGTTGGGGCCACCGGCATCGCACCGATTGGCGCCATTGGCAAGCTGTCGCAGCTCGGCTTCGGCCTGATCGCCCCCGGCCAGGTGGCCATCAACCTGATGAGCGCCAACACGGCGGGTGGCGCGGCCGGGCAATCCACAGACCTGATGAACGATTTCAAGGTTGGCCTGGCGATCGGCGCGACCCCGCACAAGCAACTCGTTGCCCAATGCATCGGTATTTTCATCGGCAGCGTGGTCGGCGTGCTGGTTTACCTGATGCTGATACCGGATCCGCAGGCCATGCTGCTTACCGAGCAGTGGCCTGCGCCGGCTGTCGCGACCTGGAAAGCGGTGGCCCAGACGCTGACAGTTGGGCTGGGAGCACTGTCGCCGGAGATTCGCTGGGCGATTTTGGCTGCCAGCGCTGTAGGCGTGCTGTTGGGCACGCTGGACAGCCTACTACCGCAACGGGCCGCCCGCTGGCTGCCGAGCACCGCCGCACTGGGGCTGGCATTCATATTGCCGGCGTCGATCGCGATGATGATGGGTTTTGGCGCAGTGCTCACATGGCTGGTCAACTGCCGATGGCCGAGCGTCACGGAGCGCTTTGCGATCACAGCGGCAGCTGGGTTGATTGCCGGTGAAAGTATCACGGGCGTAGGGGCATCGTTCTGGGAGATGCTCCGGACGCTGTAGCTGTACGAAACAGCGTCGCGAACACGGCATGAGGCAGCGCTTGTACCTTTGGCTGCCCTGAGTAAAGGTCAGTTCTGGGTCCGGCTGGTTTCTGTTTGTGTTCGGAAATCAGATTTTTTCCCTTTCTTGTAGTCCATTTCCCAAACATACTTCAGCCGCCTGTTTTCCGTTGCGGTCGCCCTGCTGGCGCTCTAGTCTCGGCCTGTTGCTGCACATCAGCGACATGGCTTTGACAGGCCGCGACGGTATTTGGCATACAGCTATCTTTATGGCGGCTGTACGTGTGGGCACGCTTGCGTGCGCCGGAACTTGCCAATTCCACCGGTCTGTCAACCCACGTACCGCTGCCACCCTTCTGTTTGACAGCAGAGAGGTCGCCGCACTTACAAGGAATTGGATAATGTTAAAGATAGTCCCCGATCCACCCCATGCCCTCCACGCTCTCGAAGACACTCTGATTCAGGCCGCAGACTTCGCTAACTGCGCGCTAGCCGTTACGCATCAGGCGATACTGGTTCAGCCGCGGTCGCCTGCGTCGGCCCTGATGATGGCGTCAACACATGAACTCGAGTCGCTGCGTGTGCTGCTCGAGGCGGCATTGATTCAGGTCCAGATGCCGACTGAGCCGCGAACGCTGCACTAAATCGATAACCCTGTGTTGCCTGGGCTGGCT